>JAHBWE010000012.1 GCA_019637155.1 Labilithrix sp.
CTCGCACGCCGCCGCGACCGCGCGCGCGCTCGGCCTCACCCCGCGCCGCGTGACCGACGCGCCCGCCGCGGTCGCGGAGCTCCTCGAGCGCGGCAAGATCGTCGCGGCGTGCACCGGCCGCTTCGAGTGGGGCCCGCGCGCGCTCGGCCAGCGCTCGCTCCTCGCGCTGCCGCGAGACGTCTCCGTGCGCGAGCGCCTGAACCGCGTCATCAAGCGACGCGAGCCCTTTCGCCCCTTCGCTCCCGCGGTCCTCGACACGCGCGCGAGCGAGTGGTTCGACGGCGCGCCGAACGACATGACGCCGTTCATGACGACGGTGTGCCCTGTCCGCGACCCCGAGGCCCTCGCCGCGGTGACGCACGTCGACGGCACCGCGCGCGTCCAGACCGTGACCGCCGCGTCGGCGCCGTTCCTCGACGCCGTGCTCCGCGAGGTCGGCCGCCGCACCGACGTGCCGGTCGTGCTCAACACGTCGCTCAACGGCGCGGGCGAGCCGATCGTCGCCGACGCGACCGACGCGCTGGCGTTCTTCACAGCGCACCCCGCCGATGCCATGCTGATCGGTGATCTCTTGTTCGAACGAGGATCGCCCGAGTGAAGATCGTCTCCCGCCTCCGCACCGTCGGCTCGCTCGTCGCGTACTTCATGCGGCGCGAGCGCTTCTTCCTCGCGCCGCTCCTCGTCATCCTCCTCCTCGCCTCGATCCTCCTCCTCCTCACGGGCGGCCTCAGCTACGTCGCGCCCTTCGTCTACGGGCTCTTCTGATGCGACGAGCGCTCATGCTCACGCTGATGGTCGTCGCCGCACCCGCGTTCGCCGAAGAAGGGGTGCGCCACACGGTGAAGGCGGGCGACACCTGCGCCGGCATCGCGCAGCGCTACTACGGCGACGCGCGTCTCGTCGACGTGCTGCACAAGGCGAACCCCGCCATCGGCGCGCTGCCTCCGCCGCACACCTTGAAGGAAGGCACCGTCATCCTCGTCCCGCCGAAGCCCACCTCGAACGAGGCGCCGGACGCGCGGCTCACCACGGTCCGGAACCGCGTCGACGTCCTGACGCCGGAGACGCGCCCGGGCAAACCGAAAGACCCGCTCTTCCGCGGCAACCGCGTCTCCACCGAGGCCTCCTCCTCCGCCGACGTGACGTTCCGCGACGAGTCGCAAGTGAAGCTCGGCGAGCGCACGCTCGTCGTCATCCTCGGCGACGTCCGCTCCGCCGCGCGCACGGCGTCGAAGGAAGAGGCCACGACCGCCTCCACCTCCCTCGTCACCGGCCACCTCCGCGCGTTCCTCTCGCCGAAGAGCAAGGCGCCGATCGCGGTAGAGACCCCGGCCGCGGCGGTGAGGGTCCGCGAGGGCGAAGCGCAGGTCGGCTCCGACGACAAGAAGGCCGCGCGCCTCGCGGTCTACGCCGGCCGCTCCTCCATCTCCGCGCAGGGCACGACGCGCGACGTGGTGCCGGGGTTCGGCTCGAAGGCGGAGCTCGGCAAGGCGCCCACGGTGCCGAAGCCGCTCCCGCCCGCGCCGGTGTGGACGAAGGCTCCGCAGCGCGTCCTCCTCGCGCGCGCGTCTTCGACGCCCTCGATCATCGGCGAGTACGACGAGCCCGCGGACGCGAAGCAACACCCGACCGAGTGGCACGTGCAGGTCGGCAAGGACGACCTCTTCCGCGAGCTCGTCGTCGACGAGAAGGTCCCCGTCGCGACGAAGCGCTTCGAAGGCAAGACGCCGGGACCGGGCCGGTACTGGATCCGCGTGAGCGCGATCGACGACGACTTCGAGGGCCCGTTCAGCGCCGTCCTTCGCGTGCTCGTCGTCCGCCCCACCATCACGCAGGAGGACGCCGAGCATCGCCGCGTCGAGGTGGAGCCCGCGAACGCGCCGTGCATGCGCGTCGGCAACGTCCGCCTCACGTGGGTCAGGGCGCCGATCGTCGCGGAGACGCTGGAGCCGATCTGGCTCCGCTGCGCCCCGGCCGAGACGGACCCCACGATGTTCCTCGACGTCGATCGCCTCGACGATTTTCCGTCTCCGCAATAGCCGAACACCGTCGCGCCGGCGCGACACCCCCGCCCGCCACCTCGGATTTTCCGCGCCGGCGGCCGCTCCCCGACCGTCGCGCGGACGCGACGTGTCTCCGGGGACGCGTTTGAAGGCCAAAAGATCGTGGAATAGGGTTTGTCATGACGGCGATGATGTCAGGGACGGTGAAGGAAGCAGGCACGACTCCACGCTTCGCGCGCAGCGCCGCGACGACGAGCACGCGCCTCGTGTTCCACGTCGTGCGCGAAGCGGGCATCGAGGTCTCGCGCACGTTCGTCGCGCCGGGCGACGTGATCCGCATCGGCGCGAACGAGACGAACGACGTCGTCCTCGCGGACCCGACCGTGTCGCGCTTCCACGCCCGCATCGAGCGCACCCCGCGCTCGTGGCGCCTCGTCGATCAGGAGTCGATGAACGGCACGCGCGTCGACGGAGTGACGATGCGCGACGGCGATCTGCCGCTCCCACAGTGCAAGCTGGAGCTCGGCGACTCCCTCATCGTCGTCGGCGAGGAGGACGCCGCCGTCCCGACCAAGATCGAGACCCTCGATCAGGCGAGCTTCGGCGATCTCTACGGCTCCTCCCTCCCGATGCGCCGCCTCTTCGCGATGCTCGACCGCGTCTGCGCGAGCGAAGCGAACGTGCTCATCGAGGGCGCGAGCGGCACGGGCAAGGAGCTCGTCGCGACGGAGATCGTGCGCCGCGGTCCGCGCCGCAAGGGCCCGTTCGTCATCGTCGACTGCAGCGCGATCGCGCCGAGTGTCCTCGAGAGCGAGCTCTTCGGCCACGTGCGGGGCGCCTTCACCGGCGCCGAGCGTGACCGCGTCGGCGCCTTCGAGGCGGCGCAGCACGGCACGATCTTCCTCGACGAGATCGGCGAGCTCCCGCTCGACATGCAGCCGAAGCTCCTCCGCGCGCTCGAGGCCGGCGAGATCCGCCGCGTCGGCGAGACGCGCACGCGCAAGATCGACGTCCGCGTCGTCGCGGCGACGAACCGCTGCCTCGAGCGCGAGGTGAACCACGCGCGCTTCCGCGAGGACCTCTATTTCCGCCTCTCGGTCGTCACGCTCCGCGTCCCCCCGCTCCGCGAGCGCCTCGACGACCTCGAGCTCCTCGTCGCCGCGATCCTCGAGAGCCTCGACGCCGCCGAGCGCATGCCCCTCTTCACGCCCGCCCTCTTCGCCGACATGCGCCGCTACGACTGGCCCGGCAACGTGCGCGAGCTCCGCAACTTCGTCGAGCGCACGATCGTGATGGGCGGCCTCCGCCAGGACGCGCCCCCCGCCGCCGCGGCGGCGCCGGCGGGCGACCCCACGATCGACCTCGAGAAGAGCTTCCGCGACGGCAAGGAGGACGTCATCGTCGACTACGAGCGCCGCTACCTCCGCGAGCTCCTCGAATGGGCCGGCGGCAACGTAACGAAGGCCGCCCGCAAAGCCCGCATCGACCGCATGAGCCTCTACCGCCTGATGCAACGCCACCAGACGACCCCGGAGCGCGAGCCGAAGGAGTAAGCTGGCTCTGTGCGCGGTGCGCGGCTCGTCCCTGGAATCTACGACGAGCTGATCGACCGCGCGCTCGATGGTGAGCTCGCCCGCCTCCCGGCGACTCGGACACCGTTCTCCGCCGAGGTCGGTCACGACGACGCCGCTACGGCGGTCGCGCTCGCACGAATCGTCCATGATCGTCTACTCGCCACGCTCCGCTCGCTCCCGGATCGCGAGGACTCGTCGCGCGTCGAGCAACAAGTCCGGCTGACGAACGAGCTCCTCCTGTGCCTCGCGACCGCCACCGGCGACGAGACGACGGATCAGGTCCTCGTGCCTGCGCGGAAGCTCCTCGCGATCGTGGAAGCGACCGCTGCAGGCCTGGCCGAGCCACACCCACCGGAGCGCCCGGAGATCCCGCTCGGTACGAGCGACCTCCTCGTGAACGCGCATCGCGACGTGCGGATCGGCACCGAGCTCGTGCGCGAGCTCGCGTCGGCCGACCAGGTCGACATGCTCTGCTCGTTCCTCAAACACAGCGGCGTACGCGTGATCGAGGACGCGGTGCGAGACTTCCTCGCCCGTCGGCCGGGCGGACTGCGTATCTTGACGACCGCGTACATGGGCGCGACCGATCGGCGCGCGCTCGACGCGCTCGTCTCGATGGGGGCGCGGCTCAAGGTCTCGTACGACACCGACCGCACGCGCCTCCACGCGAAGGCGTGGCTCTTTCACCGTGAGAGCGGGTTCACGACCGGCTTCGTAGGCTCCTCGAACCTCTCTCACGCCGCGATGCTCGATGGCCTCGAGTGGAACGTGCGTCTCTCGCGCGTCGATAACGAGCCGATCCTGCGCCGCTTCGAGCAAGTCTTCGAGCACTACTGGACGACCAACGCTACGTTCGAGGAGTACCTGCCGGAGCGCTGGGACGCCGTCGTCGATCGTCAGACCGACGACCGGGCGCGCCTCCTCCTCGCGATTCACGTCGAGCCGAAGCCACATCAAGCGGAGGTGCTCGAGCGCGTCGCCGCCGAGCGCGAACGCGGCCACACACGCAACTTGATCGTCGCCGCGACAGGCACCGGCAAGACGTTCATCTCTGCGTTCGACTACCGCCGGCTCCGCGACGAGCTCGGCGGCAAGGCGAGCCTCCTCTTCGTCGCGCACCGGCACGAGCTCCTCGAGCAGAGCCTGACCGTCTTTCGCGTCGTCCTGCAGAAGGCGAGCTTCGGAGCGCGCCTCGGCAACGGCGAGACGCCGCGGCGCGACGAGCACGTGTTCGCGAACATCCAGTCACTTCACCGCGAGAGGCTCGAGGCGCTCGCGCCCGACGCGTACGACGTCGTCATCGTCGACGAGTTCCACCACGCCGCGAGCGACACATACGACGCGCTCCTTCGCCACCTTCGACCGAAGTACCTCATCGGGCTGACCGCGACCCCGGAGCGAAACGACGGCCGGAGCGTGCTGCACTGGTTCGACGGTCGGATCGCGGCGGAGCTGCGACTCTGGAGGGCGCTCGACCAGGGGCTGCTCTCGCCCTTCCAGTACTTCGCCACGAGCGACAACACCGACCTCCGCGGACTCCGATGGACCTCCACCGGTTACGACCCTTCGGAGCTGCGAAACCTCTACACCGCAAACGACCTTTGGATCCGGCGCGTGTTGCAGGAGGTGCATCGCCGGGTGACCGATCCAATGCAGATGCGCGCGCTGGGATTCTGCGTCGACATCGAGCATGCGAGGTTTTGTGCTCGTCGCTTCGGCGAAGCAGGGCTCGCATCCATGGTGCTGTCGCGCCACAGCACCACGTCGGAGCGCGCGGAGGCGCTCGCGAGGCTGCAGGCCGGCGAGCTGCGCTGCATCTTCAGCGTCGACCTCCTCAACGAAGGCGTGGACGTTCCCGATGTCGACACCGTCCTCTTCCTTCGCCCGACCGAGAGCGCCACCGTCTTTCTCCAGCAGCTGGGGCGCGGACTGCGCCTGACACGCGACAAGGACTGCCTCACCGTCCTCGACTTCGTCGGGACCGCGCACCGTCGCTTCCGGTTCGACGCTCGGTTCCGAGCGCTCGTCGGCGGCACGCGGCAACAGATCGTGAGGCAGATCGAGCGCGGGTTCCCCAACCTTCCCGCCGGCTGCTCCATTCAGCTCGATCGCGTCGCCGCGGACACCATCCTCACGAACATCCGCGAGTCGGTCGGGCGCGGAGATGACGGGCTCGTCGAAGACCTGCAAGCGCTCGGCGACGTGTCGCTCGCGACCTTTCTCCAGGAGACCGGGCTCGAGCTCGAGGACGTCTACGTGCGAGCCGGTCGCTCCTTCTCACGTCTGCGCCGCCGCGCGAAGCTCGACGCCACACCGGAGACCGAGGGGCTCCTCGCCATCGAGCGGAGGTTCGCGCGACTCCTTCACATCGACGATCCCGACCGACTGCACGCCCTCCACCTCGAACGCGCGGCGAATGCCAGCGACGCCGTCGCGCGCATGCTCTTCGTCGCGCTCGGTTGGACGAAGCGCTCGCTGGACGAGATGGCGAGCGCGTGGGACGAGCTGCGCGCGTTTCCCTCCGTGATGAAAGAGCTCACCGAGCTGTTCGCGCTCCTCGACGACCGTCGCGGTTCCACGCATCCGCTGGAAGGTCGGCTCGCCGCCCTGCCCCTGCGCGTCCACGCGACGTACGGGCTCGATGAGGTCATGGCCGCGATCGGCGAGCGAACGAAAACCGGATCGGTGCGGCGCTTGCGTGAGGGCATCTTCCACTCGAAGAACCATCGCGCCGATCTCCTCTTCGTGACGCTCGAGAAGAGCGAAGCCGAATACTCACCGAGCACGATGTACCGTGACTTCGTCATGGCGCCGCAACGCTTTCATTGGGAGTCGCAGAGCGGCATCCACGCCGACACCGAAACGGGCCGCCGCTACATCGAGCATGTGCGGCGCGATCAGGCGATCCTGCTCTTCCTCCGGCAGCGTCGCGAGACCCGTCCCGGCGTCACCGCGCCGTACGCCTTCCTCGGCCCTTGCCGGTACGTAAAACACGAAGGCGCGAGGCCGATGGCGATCGAGTGGCACCTCGAACGGCCGATGCCGGCGTGGCTCTACCAGGAGACGAAGCTGGCGGCCGGTTGAGATCACCCCCGGATCCGCGTGGGGGCGTGCTCGTGGCTCGGAGGAAAGGTGTGCTTGTCTGAAATGCGTGGGTTTCGCGCGTGATCCGTGAGGCACGCCGCTCGCTCATCGTCGTCGCATGGTCAAGGCGCTCCTTGCATGCTGCACGATTCTCGTGACGACGACCGCGGTGGGGTGTGCGGAGCCGCCGGCGGAGGAGGAGGAGATGTCCGAGACGACCTCGCACATCTCGAGCGACGAGATCTGCACGATCGCCGCCGTCGCGAGCGGCGCGGCGGTCGGGGCCGCCGTGTCGCTCTCGTACACCACCGGCGCTTGCGGCGTCGCGATGGCGGTCACCGTCGCGGGCGAGGCGGCGTGCCTCGCGCCCGCAGCCGGCGCGGCCGCGTCGTGGGTCGCTGCGCTCGGGGCCGGCGCCGTCATGTGGCTCACCTGCAGGAGCGCGACGGGCGCCGCGACGACGAGCGAGGTCCACGCTTCCGAGTCCGCGCAGACCGGCACCGGAACCAAGACGCGGACGTGCAACGAGGCCGACCTCGCCGACGGCTGCGACTGCGACGAGCTCGATCGCCGCTACTCGCTGCAGAAGACGCTCTGCGCCGAGGGCGGGCGCTGCGACTTCAGCATGGACTGCTCGGCGGTGGAGCGAGTGATGAAGGTCGCGCGCAACTGCATCAACGCGCGGCGCGACGTGCAGCGCTGCTACCGCGTGCCCGACTTCGACGGGCACCAGACGCAGATCAACAACCAGTGCCAGCGCTTCCAGAACTGCAACAGCGTCGCCGTGAGCTGCGCGGACTACGCGACGTTCCCGCAGCTCCCGTCGCCCTGCGCGTTCTGAGGCCGGCGCCCGCTCCCGCTCAGCGCGGGGTGCGGAGCTTGAGGCGGTCGATGTTGTTGCCGTTCTTCGTGAACGTGACCTGGTACGTGAAGCCGGTGCCCTGCTCGCCGATGAGGGCGGACCAGTGGAGGAAGAACTTCCAGAGGCGGTACCAGCGCTCGCCGTAGGCCTTGATGACCTCGGTGCGGTTCGCGACCCAGAGGTCGCACCACGCGCGGAGCGTCTTCACGTAGTGCGTGCTCATGTTCTCGACGTCCGCCGTCTCGAAGCCCGCGTTCTCCGCCGCGCGCAGCATGCTCGAGAGCGGGAGGCTCGCGTCGGCGCCGGGGAAGATGTAGCGGTTCATGAAGAGGCCCCAGATGAGGTCCTCCGGCTTGAGCGTCACCGCGCTGAGCGGGTTCTGCGGGTTGTAGAGGTTGCGGATGCCCGTCCACTGGAGGACGAAGATGCCGTCGTCCTTGAGGAGCGCGTGCACCTTCTCGAAGTACTGATCGAGGTTCTTGATGCCGACGTGCTCGACCATCTCGAGCGAGACGATCTTGTCGAACTGCCCCTTCACCTCGCGGTAGTCGCAGACCTCGACCTTCGCGTTGTCCTTCACGCCGTAGTCGGCGATGCGCTGCGTGCCGAACGCGACCTGCTCCTCGGCGAGGCAGACGCCGAGCGTGTTCGCGCCGGTCTGCTTCGCCGCGCGCGCGACGAACGTGCCCCAGCCGCAGCCGATGTCGAGGAGCGTCTCGCCCTTCTTGAGGTGGAGCTTCTCGCAGCAGCGATCGATCTTCTTGTACTGCGCCTGCTCGAGGTTCTCGGGCGAGAGGACGTTCTCGTCGCCCCACCAGCCGGCGGTGTAGACCATCGACTCGCCGAGGAACCAGCCGAAGAAGTCGTTCCCGCGGTTGTAGTGCTCGCCGACGATGCGCTTGTCCTGCGAGCGCGAGTGGATGAGCACCTCGGGGATGAAGTTCGTGACCGCCCACTTCACGTGCGAGTCCGTGAGGCGGAAGCTCATCGTGTCGTGGCGGCTCTCGAAGAACGCGTCCCACTTCTCGTTCTCGATGTCGAGCCGACCGTCGATGTACGCCTCGTAGACGTCGGACATCGGGACCTTCTTGCCCGACCAGCGGTCTGCGAGGTTCCGATCCGAAAAGGTCACGTACTCGGCGATCGTCTTGCTCATGGCGACGCCTTGTAGTCGAGGGAACGGGCTCAGTCGAGCGCCGAGCGCTGCTTCTTCCGGGGGTCGAGCGGGTCGCGCAAATCCCCGGGATGACACGCTGTAACCTTCCCTTCGCACACGACGTCGACGCGCTCGTCGTCGGGGATGGAATCCGCCTCGCTCGGCGTCGGCTGCCGCTCGTTGCCCTCACATGTGCAAACCGTATAGGCCCCGTTCTTCTCGTATCGGCTCGCGTTCACGTGCCCGCACGCCACGAGGAGGACCGCCAGCACCGTCATCGTCGGAATTCGACCCATTTACGTCCGACCCCCGGCTAAGGTCCCGCTTGGGTCGATGCGAAGCTCCGCGTGGCTCCTCGGGATCGCCTGCCTCGCCGCCCCCGCGGTCGCGGAGGCGGAGGAGGCTCAGAAAACCTGCAGCGCCGAGCGCCAGTGCACCCCCGCGCTCTTCGAATGGACGCCCTGGATCGCCGGCGGCGTCGCGTTCGGGATCGGCGAACGAGCGGCGGCGGCAGCGGGGTTCGGCCTCGAGCTGACGAGCGGGATCGTCACGTGGAAGGGTCCCCCACTCGTCGCCGACGCGGGCTGGACACCCCTCCGCGGCGACAGCGGCTATCGCGCCGAGCTCCGCGCCGGCCCCTGGGTCTACGCGGAGACGCGCGGACGCGAGGGCGCGGTGGCAGAGGGCGGGCTCACGCTCCACGTCGGCTCGACCCACGACTACCTCGACAAGGTGACGGAGCTCCTCCCGGCCGGGATGTTCGACCTCCGCGCCGGCGGCGGCTACGGCGCGTTCCCCGCCGGCCGCGCGGCGCACTACGCGCTCGCGCTGGGGTGGGGCTACCGCGTCGCGCCCGATCGAACGACCTCCGTCGACTGCGGCGCGCCACGGCCCGAGCCGCGGACGCTCCTCGACGCCACCGTCGTCCGCCTCGTCACGACCGCGCGCCACGCGCCGGCGATCGACGCGTGGGAGATCGCGCTCTCGATCGAGATCAGTCCGACCGTCGTCTTCTTGAAGCAGCGGGCCGGCGCGACCCAGCTCCTCCCGGAGGACTGAGCGATGCGAGCCGCGTGGCTCCTCGGCGTCTCGCTGCTCGCGGTCTCCGCGCCCGCGAACGCGCAGGAGATCGAGCTGAGCGGCCCGCTCCACGCGTGCGTCGCGTCGCTCAATCGCTACTGCCAACCCGCGACGCTGGAGTGGGCGCCATGGGTGAGCGGCGCGATCGGCTTCGGCGATCGCACCCTCCTCGGGGCCGGCGTCGGGCTCGAGCTGACGGCGGGCGTGCTCGAGTGGTCCGCCTTTCCGCTCGCGGCGGGCGCGACGAAGACGACGCGGTACCGCGCGGAGCTCCGCGTCGGACCTTGGGGCTACGCGGAGACGCGCGGCGGCGACGGCGCGATCGCGGAGGCAGGGGTGACGGCGCACTTCGGCACGAACGACGACGACCTGATGCGGCTCGTCGAGATCGTCCCCGCGGGCATGTTCGATCTCCGCCTCGGCGGCGGGTACGGCGCGTTCCCCGCCGGCCGCGCGGCGCACGCCGCCGTCGCGCTCGGCTGGGGTCTTCGCGTCGCGCCGGACCGCACGTGGTTCGGCGGCGCGTGCGACGAGATGCCGAAGCCGAAGACGCTCATCGACGCGACGCTCGTGCGCCTCGTCGCGACCGGACGCCATGCGCCGGAGATCGACGCGTGGGAGCTCGCGCTCGCGCTCGAGATCAGCCCCACCGCCGGGTTCCTCCTCGATCGCGTGAAGGAGAAACTCGAGCATCACTCTCGCGCGCCCTCTCGTCCGCCCTCTCTCGCGCGCGGGCGATGAGGTACGATCGACCCGTGCATCGCGCTTCTTCGTTCTTCTTCGTCGGTGTGTTGGTCCTTGGCGCGTGCGGTGACGACGAGCCGGAGGAGGTCGACGTCGGCACCGGCGGCACGACACGCACCGTCGCGTGCAACGGCAAGACGTGCCGCGCGGACGAGTATTGCTGCGGGAGCGACGGCTGGGCCGACGCGACGTGCGCGCCCTCGTGCGAGGACAAGAACCCGATCTTCTGCGACGACGCCTCGGACTGTCAGCCCGGCAGCGATTGCTGCTTCATCCTCAAGGACGGCAACAGCATCGTGTCTTCGCAGTGCGCGACGACGTGCCCGATCCAGTCGGACCGCGGACAGCTCTGCAACACGCAGACGGGCGACTGCCTCGACGGCACGTGCACGCCGATGCCGATCGCCCCATCCGGCCTGTCGCAGTGCGTGAAGAACTAGGCACGCCTCCTGCTGTAGAGCAGGCATGGCGACCACACTTCGTCTCATTGCCGCGGGTTTCCTGATCGCGCCGAGTGCGCTCGTGCTCGGATGCCACAGCCCAGCGCCGTATCAAAAGGACGTGGGGCTCACCGAGGCGGTCGCGCCGCCGCGGAGCCCGGACCTCGGCCGCGGCGCGGCGCGGCTCGAGACGGAGCAGCGCTACCGTGTGTTCCTCGGCGAAGGGATCGGCAGCGTCTGCGCGGGGCCGGCGCCGTACTTCGACGTCGCGTCGCCGACGGCGAAGTCGCAGTCCACGCCGACGATGCAGATGCTCGCCAGCTGCATGATCGACGGACCGTTGAAGGGCAAATCGATCGTGCTCATCGGCCACACCGATCCGCGCGGCTCCGAGGAGTACAACATGAAGCTCGGGCACGAGCGCGCCGAGGAGGTGCGCCGCTACCTCATCGATCAGGGCATCGCCGCCGATCGCGTGACGACGCAGACGGCAGGCGAAGCCGCGGCGAGCGGAGACCCCGAGAAGTGGTCCACCGATCGCCGCGTGGAGGTCCAGCTGAACGAGAAGGCGAAGGTCGAGCCGCGACGCTGAGCGCCCGGCTCGATCGCTCGTTCTTCGTTCGCTCTTTACTCGCTCTCTATTCGCTATTCGCTCGTGCCGCGGACGTTCGCGCGCTGGCTCGTGAACTTGAACCCCGCCGAGAACGCGGCCGACTTGAGGCACGCGTCGAGCGGGACGCTCGCGTTGTTCTTGTCGCGGCAGCCGGTGACGCGGTTGCCCGTCTGCGTGAGCTTGTAGGGAGCGCCCGCGCCCGCGGCCGGCACGGTCGGGTCGGCCTTGTCCGGCTGGGTCGCGCCGAGGGCGGTGATGATGAAGACGCGGCAGCCGCCGACGATGACGTCGAGCATGGAGTTCGAGGTGGTGTAGCCCTGCGAGCAGCTCGTGCTGCCGGTCGTGAGCTGCTCCGGCACCGGGACCGCGGCGAGCGACGCGGCGCTGACGTTGCCGCAGACCTGACCGTTCGTGAGCGTCGCGAACGTCTTGAGGCTCGGGTCGAGGCCGACGCTCGCGGGGACGTTGCCCGGCGCGCTCGCGGCGCCGACGGTGGCCTTGAGCTTCGCGCCGGAGAGGCTGACGTCGGCCGGAGCGGCGCCGAGCGCGAGCGAGAAGGCGACGTTGCCCGAGGCGGCGAGCTGACCGCCGGAGACGGAGGCGTTCATCGAGACGAGCGGCGTGAGGTCGGCGTCGAGCGACGCCTCGCTCGCGGTGAAGAGCGCGTCGAGCCCGAGCGCGGTGCCGGAGGGCGCGCCCATGAAGCTCGAGAGCGAGAGGGAGCCGCTGCCGGCGCCGGTCGGATCCGCGAGCCCCGCCGCGCCGAGCATCACGTTGATGGTGCCGTCCGCGATCGCGCCGCCGAGCGCCTCGCCGATCTGGCCCTGCGCCACGCTCTTGATCGCGCCGCCGATCGCGTTCGAGGTACAGAAGCCGTCCGTCTGGAACATCATCGAGATGGTGTTGAGGCGGTGGGTCTGCTCGAACTGGCAGGTCGAGCTGCAGCCGTCGAGGTTCGAGCGGTTGCCGTCGTCGCACTGCTCGCCGGGATCGCGCGTGCCGTTCCCGCACGGATCGTTGGCGGCGGCTTGGTCCTGCGCGACGTCCTCGTCGGGCGCGGAGCACGCGACGAAGGAGAAGAGGATGCCGGTGGACGCCAGGGCGAGCTTGAGCGCGGTCTTCATGGGCCGCCGTGTACCCTGAAACTGTGAGGAAGCAAACGCCAGAGACCGACATTGTGCGCATCCATTGCGTCTCAATTCGCAAATTTTCATTTGCACCACGATCCCGAGTGTTTTCGCACCCCTGGTCACCAGGGCCCCGCGCCTGATGCGCGCGCGTAGGGGGACGCAGTCGCGCAACCGCCGCGAAACCGGCGCCGCCGACGCACGAGCGCGGCACCGCGCGGGGACACTCCGCCCTCGCGAAACCGGCGACGCGACGCGCGAGGGCGGGGACAAGGCGCGCCGTGCAGGGCACGACTCTGCCCTCCGAACCGGCGACGCAACGCGCGGGGGCGGGGACAAGGCGCACCGTGCGCCGCAATGCGCAGGCACCACTCCGCCCTCGCGGAACTGGCACCTCCGACGCGTGACGGAGGGGACAAGGCGCGCCACGCGAAACGTGGTGACGCGACGCGCGAGAATGGGACAAGGCGCCCGAGCGGGACACCACTCTGCCCTCGCGAACCGGCGCCGCCGAGGCGCGAGGCGCGTAGAGTGGGGACGCCGTTCACGCGCCCACATTTTCTCGCTTTACCCTGTTTATCTGTTTACCGAGGGAGGTGCGTGTCTTCTTCGGGAGCTTCGCGATCGTTCTCTTCTTCTTCGCGGCGTCGGCGGCCTTCTTGATGTTCTTCTTCGCGGCGGCGCGTTGCTTCGTGGATGCCATCCACACGGCGTAGATCGGGCGGTCGGTCTGCGCGACGCAGCATCGAGACGCTGTGCGCTCGCGCGCGGTCGGCGTGGGCGCACTCGACACGTGCGCGCGTCGCGTTCGTGAACGCGCGACGACGACATCGCCCGTTCGTCGGCGGATCGGCGTTGTGGAGAACGCATGCGCGACGGCGCGTCGATTGCTCTCGGCGGCGACCGAAAGAGAGGTCTGAATGAACAACCGTCGTGATGAGCAGTACGGACGCGAGCAGCTCGGCCGGCACAACACCGAGCTCGGAGACGAGCTGCGCGACCGTGACGAGCGCAGCTTCGGCCGCGACGACGAATCGCGCGGCATGAACATGCGCGGCGGCTGGACCCGCGGCGACGACTACCGCGGCGAAAGCACGCGCGGATCCATGGGCAGCCACGGCACCTACGGCCGCGAGGAGATGCGCGGCCGCGACGCACACGCGGAGATGCGCGGCCGCGACGCATACGGTGCATACGGCGACCGCGCGGAGATGCGAGGCCGCGACGCATACGGTGCATACGGCGGCCACACGGAGATGCGCGGCTTCGGCGGTACGTACGAAGGCATGCGCGGGTATCGCGACGACGAGCGCTTCGGGATGCGCGGCCGCGAAGGGTACGGCGAAGACTGGCGCGGCGCGGGCGGCTACGGCGAAGGCATGCGCAGCGGCGGCTGGCGCGGCTACGGCTACGACGAGCTCGTCGGAGGCGGCTGGCGCGGCTACGGCTACGACGAGCACGCCGGAGTGCGCGGCCGCGAAGGCTACGGCGGCGACTGGCGCGTCGAGGGCCTCGGCGGCAGCATGCGCGGCGGCGGGCTGACGAGCCACCGCGGCAAAGGGCCGAAAGGCTTCAAGCGCTCCGACGAGCGCATCCGCGAGATGGTCTGCGAGGCCCTCGCCGATCATCACGACATCGACGCGAGCGAGATCGAGGTCACGGTGAAAGACGGCGAGGTCACGCTCTCCGGAACCGTCGGCGAGCGTCATCTCAAGCGCGTCGCCGAGGACGTCGTCGACGAGGTCAGCGGCGTCGTCGAGGTGCAGAACCAGATCCGCGTCCGCCGCGAGCAGCAGCAAACGAGCGGGACCGCGACCACGGGCGGCAACGGACGCAACGCACCCCAGGCCCAGCAGACACGCTCGCACTGACCGCCCCGAGCCGATGCGCCACGGTCGGGGCCCTCACGCCCCGTCGTGGCGCGGGCTCGACCGCGCGATCGGCCGCGAATCGAGGCGGAACGCTCGTTGCTGCCGCGATCGCTCGAGGAGCTCCAGATGAACAGCCGCCGGGATGAGCAGTACGAGCGCCAGCAATTCGGTCGTCACAACGCCGAGCTCCAGGACGAGCTCGACCGCGACCGCGGACGCCGCGGACAAGACGAGTGGCGAAGCGACGCACGCCGCGGCATCGAGGACGGCTGGCGCGGCCGCACGGCCTACAGCCCGCCGATGGTCCCGCCCGTCGTGCCGCGGCAGTACCCGAACGAAGGGCTCTCGAGCGACTTCTCGATCGAAGGGACGCGGAGCTTCGTGCGCGACGAACGGCGCGCGAGCCACCGCGGCAAGGGACCGAAGGGCTTCAAGCGCTCCGACGAGCGCATCCGCGAGCTCGTCTCGGAGGCGCTCGCCGATCATCACGACATCGACGCGAGCGACGTCGAGGTCACGGTGACGGACGGCGAGGTCACGCTCGCCGGCACCGTCGATCACCGCGACGTGAAGCGCCTCGCGGAGAACGTCGTCGACGCCGTCGCCGGCGTCATCGACGTCCACAACAAGCTGACCGTGAAGCGCTGACCCAGCTCAGTCGCCGTACATCGCGCGGATGCCGGCGAGGTCGCCGTCGCTCAGGCCTTGGCGCTGCTCGACGAACTGCGTGCCGTCGAGCGCCACGATCGTGTCCTTGCCGTTCGAGCTGAACGCCCTCGGGCCGTAGTGCATGATCGACTGGAAGTCGTAGGGTCCGATGTCCGCGCCGACGACGAGCGAGTGCTTCTCGAAGTTGAAGCGGTTCTCGGGCTGGATGTTCTCCCACATGATCTTCACCCACTCGTCGCGGTCGTGCCGCGTCTGCTCGTGGAAGAGACCCATCGCGTGGCCGATCTCGTGGATCGTCGCGCCGGTGGGGCAGTTGCCGGTGAAGGTCGTCTTGCCGATCGTGCTCACCGTCACCGCGAGCGCGTCGCGCGTGCCGACCGTGTGCTCGAGCGTCCTCACGAACGGAGCGCCGCCGTCGGGGTGGTCCTCCATCAGGTTGTAGAAGACGACGAAGCCGTTTCGCCCGACTTCCACCTTGTGCACGTTCTCCGGCGTCTTGCCCGCCGCGAGGGTGTACGTCGTGTCGGAGTCGTTCTTCGCGAGGTCGAGCGCGTCGCCGGTGCTGAACGTGCCGTCCTTGTAATAGGCGTAGGCGACGTTCTGCTGGTCGATCGCGAAGCCCGCGACGTCGGAGGGGACCTTGCCGGCCGCGAGCGCGTACGGCTTCGGGAGCGCGTACGCCGAGAAGTCCTCCGGCGTGCCTTCGCTGACCGTGCTGTCGTCGAAGTACGCGAAGAGGTGACCGCGCTGGTCGATCGCGACGTCGATGAGCGCCGCGAGCGCCTTGCCCGGCGGCATGATGAAGCGGAAGTGGGACGACGCCGAGTCGGTGCGCGTCAGCGAGCCCGCCGTCGCGTAGCCGCGCTTGTAGAACCAGAAGACGCGGTCGCTCGTGCCGGTGCGGTCGATGCCGACCGCCGCGACGGACGAGGGCGCCTCGCCGGTGTTGAGGTTCACGAACTGGCGATTGCCCTGATGGCCGATCATCGACGAGCAGCCGCCGCCGGAGCGGAAGTGCAGGTAGTCGCGCTCCTTCGTGCGCGGCACGAAGCGGATCTTCGTCTTCGCTTCCCAGTGCGCGATCGCGTCGGTGACGCGGTTGCTGGACGGGAGCGACGCGTCGATGACGTAGGGGACGATGCCGCCCGGCCACGCGCGGCCGAGCGACGTCGCGCTCGTGATCTGATCGGGGATCACGATGTCGCCCTCGGCGAGCCGGATGTCGCCGACCTCCATGTACTTGAAGCTGATCGGATCGCCCTTCGTCGTCGGGATCGTCACCTCGCCGCCGGGGCCGGTCGGGGTCTTCGGGAGATCGAGGTCGTTCGGCGCGCCGACGTCGACGTCGTCCGCGGGGGAGCTCTCGTCGCGGGCGGCCTCGGCCGGCGTGTTCTTGGAGGCGGTGTCGGAGGCGGCGAGCGCGCACGCGCCGAGGACGACGGCGAGCGAGATCGGCGCGAGACCCACCGAGAGGACACGGCGCATCGTCTTGTTGTCGAGGAGCGTCATGGGATGGGTTCTCAGAACTTGGCGTGAAGGACGGGGTAGAGCTCGGTGTAGTGGGCGGCTTCACCGGAGCCGAGCTTGATCGTGGGCATCTCGAAGCGGGCGCAGGTGCGTGTCATCTTGGCGTTGATCGAGGAGCGGGTGCGGACGACGGACTCGTCGGCGCAGACGCCGGCGGTGCCGTCGGCGAACTGCGACCACTCCTCGCCGAAGGTGGCGGAGAGCGGACCGGCCGCGAAGGGGCCGTCGACGCAGGCGGAGGTGAGGACCGGATCGGAGCCCGCGAGCTCGAAGTCGATCTTGGTCTTGCGGGTCGTGTCGGTGGAGAAGGTGTACACGCCGGGCGCGTTCTCCTTCGGCGCGACCGTCACGAGCCGGATGTCCATCGCGAAGGCGTAGGCCCACGGGCTGCAGTCCTTGCCCGACGGAAGATCGACGCACTGGCGCGTGCGATAGAAGACGCGCGCGAGCGAGGGCCTGAAGCCGCCGTTGACGCCGAAGAGCGTCTTCGCCTCGGCGGGGGTGAGCGCGGTGCCGGCGCAGCTCGCCGGGTCGAACGGGTCGTAGCCGAGCGGATCGGTGCAGGCCGAGTCCCACGTGCCCTCGCCGTCGGGATCGCAGTGGGCCGGGAGGACGCCGAGCTTGCGGAGCGAGACCACGAAGCTCGCGCGCGGGGCGCCGTAGACCTCGCGGAAGACGACGTAGTACTTCCCGGTCTTCGGGAGGTAGCGGCCGCTGATGATCGAGCTCGTGTCGGTCACGCGCGCGTCGTTGTTCACCGCGAGCGTGTTGAACTGCTCGTCGGTGAACCACAGGATCGGGTCCGTCGCGTCGGTCGCCGCCGCGGTGATCTGGATCTGATCGCCGCGCTCGCCGTTGAACCAGAACGCGCGAAACTTCGGGGCGGGGGTGAGCTCGACCTCCTTCGCCTCGCCGTACTTGATCTCGCCGAGGATCTCCTCCGGCGCGAGCTCGCGGAGCGCCTCCTCCGACGCGCCGACGACGTCGGGCTCGCGCGCGGTCGCGCACGCAGCCGCCGCGATCGCGAGGCAAACGAGAGCCGTCAGGGAGAGCTTCACGGAGTCCCCTCGCAGACGTGGACCGGGCTCGCGGCCGTGCGCGGCTTCGGCTCGCCGACCTCGAAGTCGTCGTTGTTGCTGCCGGTGTCGATGCAGCCGTCGCCCTTGCGATAGAGGGCGGTCTTGAACGTCGGCGGGTCCGCGGTGGTGGGGCCTTCGTGGTCGGTCGTGACGCCGTAGCCGACGACGTCGAGCACGCGCGCGTTGCCGACGCAGGTGCCCGCGTCCGCGCTGCCGCAACCCATCTTCTGCGCCTGCGCGTCGCCGCTGTCTTCGACGAGCGTCTTCACGAGCGCGACCTTCCCGTTGACGGGGAGGATGCTCACGGAGAGTCCGGCGGCGTCGGGGCGGACATCGAGACCGGCCTGGCCCGCGATGAAGCCGACGAGGTAGTAGCCGCCCGGCGGGATGACCGCGTCCTGCGGGAGGTGCCCGGCGAGGCCGAACTCGGAGATCGGACCGGCGTAGTGGATCGAGAGGCCCTGCAGCGGTATCGGCTCCCTCGTGCGATTGAACAGCTCGACGTAGGCGCGGTTCATCGGCGCTCCCCGCGTGCCGGCGCCGCCGTAGATCTGGCTGATGACCAGGCCCGACCCCACCGTCGACGTCGTCTCGCCGAGCGCGCTCTCGGAGCGCGTCGGACCTGCCTCGTCCTTCGACTTCGGCGTACATGCCTGGGTGGCCGCCGCGACGAGCGCCGCGCCGAGCACCACGGCAACCCCACAGCGACCCACCTTATCCGACATCAACCGCACCTTCATGGTCTGCGGTATGAACGCCTCGTCGTCAAACCGAAAAACCATGTCGAAACGGAAACCTTCCGTTTCCCGCGCGGCAATGGGCTGGATCATTCGCGTCTCTCTTCCACGTGGGGGGAAGAAGGGAACTGGCACATCTCATTGCATACGCGCCCGCCCCAGCGGCGCTGCGCCTGCGGCTCCACTGCAGCAAAATAAAACACGCTCGAGCTATGTAGTATTGCGCGACGGGCTACCCGAGCGCGGCCGTAGACTTCCTGCCGATGGGCTCGTCGGCGAAAACCGGAGTCGCGTTGGGCACTTTGACCCTCGCGATCGAAGCGCTGGCCGTGCTGCCAGGCCGGATCGCGATCGCTCGGCACCAAGCGCAGCTCGGCTACTCCGCGCTCGAGGTGACGATCGCGGGAACGCTGCGTGACGTCTCCGATCTCGCACGGCCCGTCGGCGTCCTGATGCTGCTCGTCCTCGCAGGAGCCCTGTTCGTCCGCCACGCGCGTGCGATGAGGGTCCTCCTCCCTGCCCTCGCCGTCCTGGCTGTCCTCGTCTGGTTCACATCCGCGGCCGCGGCCGAGTTCAAGGTGCAGCGCGGCGTCGACGCGACCTGGTTCGACGTGCAGATCGCGACCCACGCCTCGACGCCGGGCGGCACCTTCATCGGCTTCCTCAAGTGCCGCCGCCACTACGTGCCAGCCCTCCTCATATCGAGCGCCGTCGCCGCCCTCGTGCTCGTCGCGCGGAGGCGTGCGCGCTCGTGGCCGATGGAAAACCAGCTCGCGGTGCTCGGCGGCTTCGCGGGCGCGACGACGCTCGGGTGGCTCCTCGCGCTGGCCCCGCTCGATCCGCACGTCCGCGTCTTCCGGACGGTGAGCGATCGCCACATCGTCGGCGAGCCGTTCGTGAACCTGTTCTCGAGCTTCGGCCGCTCGCAAGAGAACGTGCGCCTCGGCATGCGCGGCCTCATCGAGACGACGACGTTCGCCCCTGCCCCCGAGGGCGCCGCGATCGTCGGCCTGCCCGCCGCGGCGGGATCGATCCGCTGCAGCAGTCATCCCTTCGCGCGATCGTTCGTCGAGGACGGAGCAGAGCCGCCGCGCGAAGGCGCGAACGGACATCGCCCGCTCGCGCCCGAGGCGGCGCGCGTGCTCCGGCTCCTCGACCGGATCTCGGCGGAGCTCTACGAGGGACGCGCGCTCCCGATCGACGTCTGGCAGGTGATGCTCGAGAGCTTCCGCGGCGACGACGTCCACGCGCTCGAGCCGACCGCCCCGCGCGACGTCGCGCCGTTCATGAACGGCCTCTACGAAGCGGCCGCGCGCGGCGACGGCACCGTGATCGCCGTGCGAAACATGTGGCAAGCGGGCGCGCGCACGTCGCAGGGCCTCTCCGCGTACCTGTGCGGGCTCGGCACGATGCCGTACGGCCTCTCGGTCGCGCGCGACTTCGGCTCGATCCCGCTGCGCTGTCTCCCCGACCTGCTCGCCGACGCGAAGCTCGAAGGCTCCTTCTGGTACGGCGGCAACCCGAGCTTCGACGACATGGATCCGTTCCTTCGTCGTCACGGCATCGCGGAGGTCACCGGCGCGATGCAGCTCCCTCGCGACGCGCCGATCGGCCAGGAGGGCGTGACCGATCGCGCGGTGTACGCGCACGCGGCGGACCGCGTCCTCGCCTCCGCGCCGGAGCACGCGCGCTACACGCTCGTGATGTCGGCCTCGAACCACATCCCGTACATGCGGCCCGACGACGTGACGCCCGAGGTCGAGGCGCGCGCGGCGGCGCTGCGCAGCTCACCGAGCTTCATCGGCTCGAACGACGACGCCGCGCGCGTCCGCACGTTCGCGTACGCCGACCACGCGCTCGGCGAGCTCGTCGACCGTCTGCGGCCGCGCCACGACCGCACCATCTTCGTGCTCGGCGCGGACCACTCGACCGGCGATCCTTTCACCTGGCGCAACCCGAGCCGCAACGTCGAGGCCGCGCACGCGCGCATCCCCTTCGCCATCCTGCTCCCGGAGCCGCTCGTCGCGAACGCGGCGCGCCCCGACGCGCTCCGCGCCCTCGTGCGCGAGCTCGACGCCGCGCTCGACGGCCACGCATGGTCGCAGAACGACGTGCCGCTCTTCGTGCTCACGCTCCTCTCTCACGCGCCGGGCATGCGCGCACTCCCGCCCGAGCGCCGCTGGCACACGCTCGGCGGCGAGCGCACGAGCCCGTACTGGCGCGCGCCGGCGGACGCGCACGCGATCGGCATCGACGCGGTCGCGAACTTCTACGGCGTCGACGACGACGCGCGCTCGCTCCTGCCGGCGGAGAAGGCGAGCTTCGTCCGCGACGCGAGCGAGATCACGACGAGCTGCCCCTCGCTCCGCCCGGTCGCCGCGGCGCTCTCGACGTTCCTCCGCGGCCACGTCGCTCGCTGCAACGACCGCGACGCGATCCAGGCCGAGCGCTGACCCGCGTCATCGCGCGCCGGTGCGTGTCATCGACGTCCGCGCGCGAGGTCGCTCTTGGCTTCGCGCGCCCCTTGCGCCGCGAGCGCGTCGGCGCGTTCGTTGCCGGCGTTGCCGTTGTGGCCCTTGAGCCATTGCCAGCGGAGCTTGAGGCCCTTCTCGACGACGAGCGCGGCGATGCGGCGGACGTCGGCGACGACGACGGGGTCGACCTTCGCGAAGTCGTTGTGGCGCCAGACGTCGAGCTTCTTGGTCATGTTCTCGACGAGCGACATGTTGTCGGAGAACACGAGCGCGCTCGCGCCGTCCGGCAGCGCGGCGAGCGCCTCCGCGACGGCGCGATACTCCATCGCCTTCGCGAGCGTGCCGATCGCCTTGCCCCACCCCTCGCGCGGCTCCCCGCCATCCGGCGCGCGGACGTGGAATCCCCAGCCCCCGGGCCCGCCTTCACCGGCCTTCGCCGAGCCGTCCGTATAAACGAAATACTCCCGGCCGCTCACGCCTCGAGCGTAGCCGTCTTTTCAGGATTACGGGGTAGCGCGGCGGCCGGCGCGTGCCAGGCTGGCGCCGCCGTGCGGTATTCGCTCTTTGCTCTCCTTACTCCTTTCGCTCTCTTCGCTCTCGTCGGCTGCGTCGCAGACGCGAGCGAGCCCGCGAGCGACGCGCAGGAGATCATCGGCGGCCAGCTCGCGCGCGACTACCCCGAGGCGGTGCTGGTCGACAGCGATCGCGGGGCGTGCTCGGGGACCGTCATCGCGCCGCGCGTCGTGCTCACCGCCGGCCACTGCGTGACGAGCGCGACGCGGTGGACGGTGACGGCGCCGTACGCGGGCGGCCAGCGCGCGCGGAGCACGAAGGCGTGGACGAAGTACACGGGCGCGGGCGTGATCAACCCGCGCGCGATCGACGTCGCGGCGCTCACGCTCGATTCCCCGATCGAGCTCGACGTGTACCCCACCATCGCGACGGAGATGGCGCGCCCGAACACGAAGGTCCGCAACGTCGGCCGCGTCCGAAACGGCGTCGTCTCGAACACCGCCCTCTTCATCGGCCGCGAGGTCACGCTCGAACGAGGCGTGCTCTACGGCTACCCGAACAGCTACGTCGCAGACCAGGTCGCCGAAAACGGCGACTCGGGCGGCCCGGTCTACGAGAAGCGCCCCGGCACGCGAAAGATCGTCGCGGTCAACTCCGGCGGCGCGAACGGCATCGAGGTCCTCGGCCGCGTAGACTTGGTCGCCAGCGACATCGCCCGCATCCTCCGCGAAGCCGAGCCCGAGCCGCGTTCCACGGGCCAGCAGCGCAACGCCGGTCCGTAGGATCGCTCGGGACGAACGCTAAAGCGCCTCCGCGTCGAGGACGGCGCCGGCCTGCCCCTCCGGGCCATCGTTGCTCCCCGGCGCTCCACCAGTGCCGCCAGCCCCGGCCGCGCCGTGGGTGATCGAGCTCTCCGTCGCCGCGTCGAGCGTCGGACGCGCGCCTTGATAGAGCACGCCCGCGACGATTCCGCCCGCGCCACCGCCTCCAGCGCTCCCGTCACCACCTTTGCCGCCGCGCCCGCCAACGCACCCTGCCGCCCCTCCACTATTCCCACCAGCCCCCCCCAGCTTTCCGCCTCCGCCTGCTCCGCCCGTCCCGCCGTCTCCGCTCGTCGCAGCCGACAGCGTCGAGTCCAACAATTGAAGCTGACTCGCACGGGAAGCGAGAGCAATGCTCGCACCGCCACCGCCACCGCCACTGCCAGGACCTCCGCCGCAACCGCCACACCCGCCACCGCCACCGCCGACGTTGTCATTGCCTGCGGCCCCTCCTCCTCCCTGTCCGACGGCACCGAAGCCGATCCCCTCAAGGCCAACGGCTGGCAGCCATCCGTCGGCTTCGAACGTTCCAAGCTTGGTCAGCTTTGGCGCTGGCGCCGCCGCCGAAGCACCGTTGCCGTCCTTGCCGTCATGGGACGGTAAGCAGCTATCTCCCCCAGCCGACGCGCCTCCAGCACCTCCACCCAGCGGAGGCGTACCGGGAGAGCCGACACTCCCCGCGGCGCCGCCGCCACCGCCGCGTGACTTCCCCGTACTGCCGAGGCATGTGCATTCCTTCGGACTGCCACCAGAGGTCGTGACCCCGACATAGCCATCGAGAACGAGCGGACCATTCTCGCCACCGCCTACGCGTGCAACAGTGACAAGCTCACCCGCCACTCCCCCAGCTCCGTCCTGCCCCCGCTTCCCCGCTCCGGCCGCAAGCTTCGCTCGCACGAAGCTCACCTGAGATGCATTGACGAAAACCGCAATGCTCGATGCGCCATCCGCAACTGCATCTTTCGCCGTCAGCTCAACATCCGAGACAACCAATCGCGTAGCCACGTTGTCGACGTGGAGCGCATATCCCGGGTTCGTCGGGGCGATGCGGGTTGGCGTTACTTCGTAGCTCCAGGTTCCGCACGAGAAACCGCCGTAGATGCTCACTCCGGTGGTGAGCTTCACGTTTTCCTCGAACGGGGCGGCGTTGCAGGCGTAGACCCGACGCTTCCCGGCGCCCGCGGCTCGCGTGACGGCCGTGTTCAGCGACTTCAGTGGCTTCTCTTTCGTCCCCGCGTCCGGCGTATCGGTGCCCGTCGCTGCGTTCACGAACACGGCGAAGGAGTCGACGATGCACGCGACCGCTTCCACCGAACGTGCGTCTGCACTTTCGTCACATCCTGGCGGAGGCAAGACTGCACCGTCGGCATCATGCATCCCAGAAGTGTCGACAATAACGTCGTTGACGCAAACGGAATCAACGCACCGAAGGCCCGCATTACAGGTGCCGTTCGGATAGCAGGCAGCATGACGTTCGCCGGCGCGGGCATCTTCCTCGTCAGCCCCGCACGCGAGCCACACCGCCGCGAGCAACGCACACCCCACGTAGCTTCCAAGTCTGAATCGTGCTCGCATCGAGCTTCGAGACTACTGTAAGGACGTGACGACGTCGCCCCACGTATCGGCCGGTCGGACGCTCACTGCGATCCTTGCCCCGACGACGAATATCTAGAGTGCCTCCGCGTCGAGAATGGCGCCAGTCTGCCCCGTCGGCCCATTGTTGGTTCCCGGCGCTCCCCCCGTGCCGCCGGCCCCAGCCTCGCCGTGGAAGATCGAGCTCTCCGTTGCCGCGTCGAGCGTTGGACGCATGCCTTGATAGAGCACGCCCGCGACGATGCCGCCCGCACCGCCGCCGCCAGCGCTCCCGTCACCGCCACGACCGCCGGTTCCTCCGCTGCATGCGCTACCGCCCCCGCCGTTGCCCCCCGGTCCGCCATCGACTCCAGCGCCTCCCGCGCCGCCGTCACCGCCCCTACCGCCACCACCCGCGGATATTTTTGACGCGATCATCGTGAACTGACTGCTTCGCAGCATGACGGATAGGCTTGCTCCGCCGGCTTGCCCGCCCATTCCCGGAAGGCCCCCACATCCGCCACAACCGCCACCACCACCGGTTTGGGGATTGGCTCCTCTGCCACCACCACCCCCTTGACCAGGGCCTCCAACATTCGCGCCATCCAGTCCCCGCTCGCCCATCCAGCCATTCGCCTCGAGCTTTCCAAGTTTGGTCAAGCCAGGAGCGGGCGACGCGGCCGGCGAAGGAGCACCATCCCGACCCGCACCTATTTCCTGGCACGTGCCGCCGGACTGCCCACCAGCTCCCAAACCAAGACTTCTTGGTTCTCCGGTTGCCCCTGGTCCGTTTGGTGCACCACCACCAAGAGCTCCGAGTGTCTTCGTCTCTGTTCCCTCGCAGGTGCATTCCTTCGCAGCTCCTGCGGCTGCACCCGCTGCAGCGTTTCCTTCAAGGCTAAACGGCGGCGTATCCGCGACGCCGCCTTTGCTCGTCGAGAGCAGCTTTCCCGCAACACCATCCTCGCCCTTCGCTCCGGCTTTGCCAGCACCTGCAATGAGCGTACTCCGCAAGAGTGTGACGTTGCTCGATGCATTGACGAAAACCGCAATGCTCGATGCGCCATCCGCAACTGCATCTTTCGCCGTCAGCTCAACATCCGAGACAACCAATCGCGTAGCCACGTTGTCGACGTGGAGCGCATATCCCGGGTTCGTCGGGGCGATGCGGGTTGGAGTTACTTCGTAGCTCCAGGTTCCGCACGAGAAACCGCCGTAGATGCTCACTCCGGTGGTGAGCTTCACGTTTTCCTCGAACGGGGCGGCGTTGCAGGCGTAGACCCGACGCTTCCCGGCGCCCGCGGCTCGCGTGACGGCCGTGTTCAGCGACTTCAGTGGCTTCTCTTTCGTCCCCGCGTCCGGCGTATCGGTGCCCGTCGCTGCGTTCACGAACACGGCGAAGGAGTTTTCTACGCACGGGACAGCCGCCGGCGCATTGGCGTCCGCGGCCTCGTCGCAGCCCGGAGGGGCCACGACGTCGTCGCGGGCGTCCCCCGCTCCGTCTCCGTCTCCATCTCCGCCGCCGTCCGTCGTGTCGACGGCGCAGAGCCGGAAGTCGCAGTCGTCGCCCGGTCGGCATGAGCCGAGGAATCCGACGACGATGACAACAGAGCTGCACCCGATGAGACGCGCGTGACGCATCGAATCCCTCCTTCAGAAGCTCAAGCGAAGCGCTCCGCCGCCGAGTCCCGGCGCGATGCGCGGAGATAGGGTCGCCGCGTCGCGATGACCGCGTAGCGCCAAGAACAAGACGACTCCCGCTCCCGCCGCGAGCGCCCCCGCCGCGATGAAGGAGGCGCCCGCGAGGTTGCCGGCGCTGTCGCGATCGTCACGCAGCTGCCTCGCACGCTCGCAGTCGGGGCTCGCGGACGAGCGGCAGTCGAGGGCAGGAAGCGCCCGCGCATCGTCGACGGCGCTCGTTGCCTGGCCGTGAAACACGACGCCCACTACCGCCCCCGCGATCGCGCCGAGGCCGAGGCCGCCCGCGACGAAATAGAGCGCGCGGTCGGAGCGCGGCTCCGGTTCGGAGGGTGGCAGCGTCGTGGAAGGAGGAGGCGGCGGCGGCGCGGGCGCGTCGGTCGGGAACGTGATCGTGACGCTCTCCTCCTTGCCCGCAACCGCGGCCACCTTCGTCGTCGCGTGCTTCTCCCCGAGCGTCGCCTCGAGCGTGTGATTGCCGGGCTCGACGTCGATCGGCTCGTCGAGCGCGCCCTCGTACCGAGCTCCGTCGATGCTCAACGCGGCGCCGGCCGGCGCCTTCACGGAGAGACGCGCGAGCTTGGCTTCGAGCTCGGCGACGTACGACTTGCCTTTTTGGAGGTTGTTCGGATGAAGAGTCGGCATCTTCATCGCCTGGCGGAAATGGCGAATCGCGTCGACGGATTTTCCGAGCACCTGCTCGGACGTCGCCATCGCAAACAGGATGTTCGCGGTCGGATAAACCGAATAGGCCTTCTTGAATCGCTCGAAGGCGTCGGCCTCGCGCTTCTGGTCTGCGAGCGCGCGACCCTCCTTCATCAACGTCTCCGCCTCGACCCGCCGCGGGTCCTCGTCCGCACCGGCGATACCCGCGGACGAAACATGCGCGCCCACCAGGGCGGCGACAAGCAAATAGGCTCCAAGTCGCGACACGCTCAGTCTCCGATGCTGGGTTCGAAACGCGCGTTCGAGCTCGACGCGCTGGCCGGTGGCGCCGCCGGTCGCCGCACGGACGTGGAGGGGGGCGCGACGACCGAGGCAGCAGGCGCGGAGGCGCTCGAAACGACGTGCGGCTCCTCTCCGCTCGGGACTTGCTCGGAGCCACCATCGGCGATGGCGGCGAGAGGCAGAGCCGACGGAGGCTCGGGCGCAAGCGAAGGCGAAGGCGACGGCGACGGCGCAGCCGACGTGCGCGTCGCCGGTGCTGGCCGAGGCACGAATGCCACGATCAGCGCCGCGCCACCGAGCCCGATGACCGAGCCCGCCACGATCGCAGCCGTCGTGCTCTTCCGAAACCACACCGTCCGCGGGAGCACCGACGACGAGAACGGCGCGCTCGGCTCACGAGGAGCACGGTCGTGCGCAGCGCTCGGCTCCGGGGCGCCGACCTCCACCGCCTTGACGATGGCGGTGAGCGACGCCTCGGTGCGCGCGTTCAACGGCACGACGCCGCCGAGCGCGAGGGATGCGTTCGAGGCGTCGAGGTCGTCGCGGTCCAGCTCCGCGAGCTCACGCGCGAACGCCGCCGCGCTCGGTGGACGTCTCGCAGGGTCCTTCTCCAACGCCGACGCGACCGCGTCGTCGACCGCGCGAGGCACCCACGGCAACAGCTCCGACAGGCGCGGCGGGACCGCGTGGAGCGTGGCCTGCGCCATCGCGTCGAGGTCGTTCGTGTGAAACGGGAGCTTCCCCGCCAGCATCTCGAAGAGCAGCACCGCGGCCGCGTAGACGTCGGTCCGGGCCGTCACCGGCTGACCGAGCAACTGCTCCGGCGCCATGTAGCCCCACGTCCCCGCCATCGAGGTGTTGCGCAGCGAGACCGTCGCGACGCCGAAGTCGAGGAGCTTCACCGTCGACTCGTCGTTCTTCGGCGAGTGGAGGAACACGTTGTCCGGCTTCACGTCCCGATGCACGAGCGGAGGCGTGTGAAGATGCGCGCAGTCGAGCGCCGAGAGGAGCTGGCGGATGATCTTCGCCGCGACGCGCGGCGGAAGCGTGTTGCGCTCGGCCAGGACCTCGCGCAGCGACCGGCCGTGGAGGAGCTCCATCGCGAAGAACGGCGTCCCGTCCGCCAGCACGTCGTAATCGAACACGCGCACGATGTTGGGATGATCGAGCTCCGCGAGCGCACGGACCTCACTGCGGAAGCGTCGCAGTTGATCCGCGTCTTTGGTCAGGTACGAGCGCATCACCTTGACGACGCAGCGGATGCCCGGGTGCTTGATGCACTCGTAGACGACGCCCATCGCGCCCTCGCCGACGACGCGCACGATGACGTATTTGGTCCCCGGCAGCCGCTGGTTCGGCGCGAATCCCTCGCCGTCGCCCTCGACACGCGCCTCGTCAACCATCTCCCGAGCAGTATACACGGGCTCCACGATTGCCTTCGATTTCCGCGGGCGGCCCGCAGCTGCACGTCGTTCTGATCGGCGCCGCGCCGCAGGACGAGCCCTACGGCGACAGGATCTACGATGCGTGGGCAGCAGGCGAAGCCGAAGCTGCCGACGGGAACGCCGCCACGAGGTGCGTCTCGCTGCTCTTGCTCATGGGAGACCTCGCGCCGGATGTCAGGGCGCGAGGAGAATCCGGGTCGAGGGGCCAGGCATGCTCTTCAAACATGCGGCGCTGGTACGCGGCGAGGCCAACGACACCGCTCCTCCACGCTACGCGGCTTCTACCTCCTACGCGTTCGCTCGCCTCGGGAAGGGCACGCGAGGCTGAGCCGCGCGTGAGCGCGACCAACCCGTAGGACGCGGCATCGGAGTGAGCGGGGTACATTGCTCGGAATGGGTCTCTTCGGCGGACTTACCGCGGCTGCGTGGGCCACGGTCGTGCTGGCGGCGTGGGTCGTCCGCAACCGGCTGTTCGCGACGTTCGTCGGCGTGCTCGGCGGCATCTACTCGCTGAGCGCGCTCGGGCTCGCGGGGGCGTTCGCGAAGTTGCCGTATGGGCTCGTCGTGTTCGGCGCGTTCCACGTCACCGCATACCTCAACTTCCTCGGGCTCGTGCGGCCGCGGATGCGGGGGCTCGCGTATCGGGTGCTCGTGAGCTGGCCGGCCGCGTTCATGATCGGCGGCACGCTGCTCGGCATGCCGTGGGCGGTCCTTCGCGGGCTCGGCTTCGAGCCGTGGGGGCCGTGGATCCCCTACGCGCTCGCCGGCGTCGGCCTCCTGCAGTCGCTCACCACGAAGCGGCGCGAGGTCGACGTGTCGCTCGACGGGATGCGCGTCGAGACCGTGCGCCCGCACCCGCACGGCGGCGCGCGGGAAGAGCGGCCGCTCCGCATCGTCCAGATCTCCGACCCACACCTCGGGCCGTTCATGTCGGTGAAGCGACTGCGGCGCATCGCGGAGCGCGCGGTCGCGGCCAAGCCGGACCTCGTGCTCCTCACCGGCGACTTCCTCACGATGGAGTCGCAGAGCGATCCCGACCTCCTGCTCAATGCGCTCGAGCCGCTCCGCGCGCTGCCGGGCCGCGTGTTCGCGTGCAATGGGAATCACGATCACGAGGCGCCCGCGATCGTGAAACGCGCGATGGCGGAGAACGGCATTCCGCTCCTCGTCGACGAGAGCGTCGTCGTCGACACCGAAGCAGGGCCGGTCCAGATCCTCGGAATGGACTTCGTGTGGCGCGACCGCGAAGAGCACATGCGCGAGGTCTGCGCGCGTCATCCGCGCGTGACGGGCGCCACGCGCGTCATCCTCTTGCACGATCCCGGCGCCTTCAAGCACCTCCCCGAAGGCGAAGGGGACCTCGTCCTCTCCGGTCACACGCACGGCGGACAGGTTGGGCTCGTGAGCCTCGGGCTCTCGTGGACGTTCTTGCGCCTATTTGGCATTCGGATTCCCGATCATGGCTTCTGGGCGCGCGGCACCGATCGGATGTACGTGCACAGCGGGACTGGCCATTATGGATTCCCGCTCCGCCTCGGCGTGCCGGCGGAGGAGACGGTCCTCCGCGTGCATCGCTCAGCCGCGGTGTGAGTGATGTGAGTGGTGTGTGAAGAGCGCGTGCGCGAGCTCGGCGCCGGGGTCGACCGAGCCGTGCCGCTTCGCGAGCTCCTCGAGCGTGTCGGCGACGCGGTCGACCGAGGTCGGGCGCGCGGCCGGGAACTTGGCGACGAGGCGGGCGACGAGACGCGCGAGGTCACCCGCCGCGGCGGGACAGAGCTGCTCGATCGGCGGCGCCGACTCCTCCATCACCGCGCGCGCGACGCCGGTCTCCGTCGCGGCGCGCCAGAGCGGGCGGCTCGCGAGGAGCTCCCACAGCACGACGCCGAGCGCGAAGAGGTCCGTGCGCGCGTCGACCGCGAGGCCCGAGAGCTGCTCCGGCGCCATGTAGCCCGCCTTGCCGCGGATGAGACCCGTCGCCGTCGCGAAGCGGTTCGTCTTCGCGATGCCGAAGTCGAGGAGCCTCACCTCTCCGCCGCGCGTGACGAAGATGTTCGTCGGCGAGACGTCGCGATGGACGATGCCGTACGGCTGGTCCGCTTCGTCGCGGAGGCCGTGCGCGTACGCGAGGCCGCGCGCGACGCCCGCGCCGACGAGACACGCCTCGCGCGGACCCAGCCCCGAGGCGGAGCGGAGATCGCGGCCGAAGAGGCGCGGCATCACGATGTACGGGAGGCCGTCCTCCTCGCCGACCTCGCAGACCTCGACGATGTTGGGATGACGGAGGCGCGCGGCGATCTCCGCCTCGCGCAGGAACATCTCGAGGAGATCGGCCTCGTCCTGGAGGTGCTCCTTCACGCGCTTGATCGCGACCTCCTGACCTGCGCCGTCGCGCGCGAGGTAGAGGTCGGCCATCCCGCCGCTCGCGAGGAGTCGTTCGATGCGATAGCGCTTCACGCGCAGCGGAGCGTAGCTCGCTTCTCGCCGCCGTTGGCTCGCGCCATGCAGGTATGCTCCGCCCATGAGCACCCGCACGATCGCGGCACGAAAGACGGACCCTTCGACCTCGGTACGACGCGGGCTCGTCGTACGGATCGAGGCCGGTCCCGGAGGAGCGAAGAGCGAGGAGAGCGCGGCGGGGCCGGTCGTGATCGGACGCGCCGACGGCGTCGAGATCCGCGTCGCCGATCCGAAGGTCTCGCAGTTCCACGCCGAGCTCGACGCGACCGACGAAGGCGTGATCGTCAAGGACCTCGGGAGCACGAACGGGACCTGGCTCGGCGAGGTCGCGGTCGAGCGCGCGGTGGTGCCGGCGGGGTCGCAGCTCCGCATCGGCGACACGACGCTGGTGGTGGACCTCGGTCCGCCCGCGCCGCCGCGGCGCTCGAAGGCGACGGCGTTCGGCCCGCTCGTCGGCGCGTCGGCGGTGATGCGCGAGACCTATGCGCACCTCGAGCGGCTCGCGGCGTCGCACGATCCGGTGCTGCTCGAGGGCGAGCCCGGCACCGGCAAGAGCATCGCGGCGCGCGCGTTGCACGAGAACGGCCCGCGGAAGGACAAGGCGTTCATCGTCGTCGACTGCGTCGCGCTCGCGCCGAACGTCGCCGCGGCGTTGTTCGCGCGCGGCCCGGACGGCGTGTTCACCGCCGCGGCGGGCGGCACGATGTTCTTCGACGAGATCGCGGTCCTCTCGCCGGACCTGCAAGAGAAGCTGCGCGTCGCGATCGCGGAGCACGAGGAGGACGTGCGGTTCCTCTGCTCGACGTCGCGCCGCCTGCGCGAGCTCGTCAACGGCGGTGGGTTCAGCGAAGACCTGTACCTCCAGCTCGCGAAGGCGCGCGTGAAGCTGCCGGCGCTGCGCGAGCACGCGGAGGACATCAAGCCGCTCGTGCAGCACTTCCTCACGCTCATCCCGGAGGGCGAGGAGGTCGTCCGCGCGATCGACGCCGGCGCGCTCGACACGCTCGTGCGCCGCAACTACGCCGGCAACGTGCGCGAGCTGCGCCACATCGTCGAGCGCGCGGCGCGCCTCGCGGAGGGCGGGAGCGTGACGGCGGACGACGTCGCGTTCGAGCGCATGATCGACGCGCCGATCGAGCCGTTCAAGGAGGCGAAGCGCACGATCGTCGACGAGTTCGAGCGCGACTACCTCGCGCGGCTCCTCGCGCGCTCGGGCACGAACGTGTCGCGCGCGGCGGCGCTCGCGGGGATCGAGCGACAGAGCTTGCGCGATCTGCTCAAGCGGCACGGCCTCCGCGACGAGGGCTGACGCGCGACGCCGGGTGGCGGACAGCCGTCACCCGCGCGATCCGTCATTTCCTACGTCCGCGGCGCCTCTCGCTGCGCAGATCTCCGCGCTCACGCACAGGTACGCAGCTTGATGTGCGTGTGGGCGGAGGCTGATGATGAAACGAATCCTTGGGTTGATGATCGGGTGTGTCGTGCCGCTCGCGGCGGCCTGTGCGGCGCCGACGGACGAGGAGGCCGGCTCGACGAGCGCGGCGATCGTGATGCCCGCGTGCGGGACGCCGCTCAACGAGATCGACGGGGTGTGGGCGTACTCGAACGGCTGGGCGGAGGGGACGGGCCAGTCGTGCGCGGGCGTGACGGCGCTCGGCACGCTGCGCTACCAGTGCGTCGAGTACGCGCAGCGCTACATGAATCAGGTCTACGGGATCACGCCCGTGTGGCCGGTCGCGTACGCCGCGCAGATGTGCGCCTCGAACCCGGCGGGGACGAAGACGCACTGGGTCGGCGACGGCTATCAGCCGAAGCGCGGCGACCTCGTCGTGTGGCGCACGAACACGTGGGGACACGTCGCGGTGATCAAGCGCGTGGTGCCGGGCGGCCTCGAGATCGTCGAGCAGAACGGCGCGTGGTCGGCGAACGGCACGCGCACGCTGACCGGCAACGGCGGCGCCGCGTGTTTCATCAGCGCGAACGCGAACACGGGCTCGGGCTCGGGCTCCGGCGGCTCTTCGGGAGGAACGTCGAGCGCGACGGGTACGTGCGGGCTCGGCGACGGTCTCTACTGCGGGGGCAACGGCGCCGGCACGGACAAGGGCGCGCTGTATCGTTGCACCGGAGGCCGCCCGACGCTGGAGCAGCGCTGTTCGATGGGCTGCGAGTGGATGCCGGACGGCCAGAACGACCGCTGCCGCACGAACGCCCATTGCCCACTTGGTAATGGGCATTACTGCGGAGGTAATGGGGTGTCGGGGAGCTCGAATGTCCTCTTCGATTGCCGAAATGGCGTCATCACCCCCGTCGAACGGTGCGCGAACGGATGCCGTCGCATGCCGAACGGCCTCAACGACGTGTGCGGCGGATGAGGGCGCTCGCGCGTGCGGGGGTCCCGTGCGCGCGAGTCGTGCTCGCGGTGCACGACAACGGCGACGGCAGCGTCGATCGTGGCATCTGGCAGATCGACTCGGGCGCCTGGCCGATGCACTCGACGTCGTGCGTGTTCGATCCCGCGTGCAACGCGCGCGCGAGGGTCGACATCAGCGGCGCGGGCGCCGGCGTCGCGGGGTGCACGAGCGCGGAGGCTCCGGAGACGGAGCTCGGCTACCGCCGGCTCGGTCTCGCGCGAGGTCGGGATCGGCTGCCTCGGCGCGGCGCGTCGAAAGGTGGACGGTGCCAATGGGAAGAGAACAGCGCGGCGTGCGACGGAGGCTTGCTACGCTGCGGGGCATGGCGGAACAGCGGCGCGTGCTCGAGGACTGCATCGGTTGGTCGACCGAGGTGAAGAAGGGCGAGCTACGCACGAGCGCGAACGCGATCCCGACGCCGCTCGCGCAGGGGGAGACGGTGGAGGTCGTCCAGACGGGCCTCGGCGTCGATCCGCAGAGCATCATCGTGCAGACGGGCGCTGGCACGAAGCTCGAAGTCCGGGCGCGCTTCCTCGGCCCGGCGTAGGCACGCGCGATGCACTTCGCGGAGCCATGAGCCGCGAAGAGATCATCGCGAACGAGGCATGTCCGGCGGAGTATCGCGTGTCCTCGTATCTCGAGGGCCTCGAGGAAGGCGCCCGCGACGCGCGCCGGCGTTGGCTGGTGACGTACCTCGCTGGCGCGGGCTTCGTCGCTGTCGGCTTCCTGACATCGATCGGCGTCCTTCCGACAGACGCCGCGGGCCTCGCCGCCGGCGCAGGCGCTGCAGCGGTCGGCGTCGCGATGGCCCGCTGACCCCACGCCGCGCTTCAATCCGGCCCGAGGCCCGTCGCCCTTCTTCCTCACGCCTGGGCCCCTCACCCTTCTTCCTCACGCCTGGGCCCTTGGCCCTTCTTCCTCACGCCTGGGCCCTCGCCCCTTCCTCCTCACGCCTTGGGCGCGCACGCGAGCGCCCCTTCATTCGCATGCCTGAGCGCTCTGAACTACAGCGATGACGTGAAGAGCCCCCGGGCCGTCGACCGGCCGCTCGATGCCGAGGACGAGCTCGAGCGACTCGAGGTTCCGCGGGTTGTGCGGGTCGCGGTACGCTCGTGGGGATGCGAGCTCTTCTTCTTTCCTTTCTGCTCGGTCTGCTCGCGGGGTGCGGCGGCGACGACGGCGACGAAAATCCCGCCGCGACGGCGTTCATCGGCACGTGGACGACGACGACGGCGACGCAGACGGTGAGCGAATGCCTCATCGCCGATCAGATCGGCGACAAGCAGAACGTCGCGCTGACCTGGACGGTCGCGAAGTCCCCCGACGCGAGCGCTGACGTCGTGCTCACGAGCAACAGCCTGGCCGATTGCACCTTGAAGGCGAAGGTCGCAGACAAGAAGGCCACCCTCGTCTCCGGCAACACGTGCAAGGTCGCGTTCAACGACAAATACGATCACGCGTACACGTTCTCGGGCGCGAGCACCTTCGAGCTCGGCCCCGACGGCAAGACCGCGACGTTCAACCTGCAAGCAACCTTCGACGAGCGCGAAAAGAGCGGCTCCCCCACCGGCTACACCTGCGCATTCACGGAGAACGCGCCGCTCACGAAGAGCTGAGCACAAGCGCCCTTCTTCGCGGCGGGCTCGAACACGGCGGCGCGTGCCGTGGCGATCGGCAAGAACATGCGCCGAGGCATCCTTTGCGTCGACGACGATGCCCGTGCAGCCGACGATCGCCACACGACGAAGAGAAGCAACGTCTCGCCAAGCCGTCGTCCTTGCGCGTGTGCGAGGCGTCGGGCGAAGAGCACGCCGGAGCTTCCCACAAGACGCCGCCGCGGCGGCGAGCCGCTCATGTCGGCGCGTTCGCTTCGAGACGCGTGACCGCCTTAGCTGAGGCTTCGGCCGCGGCGCCGAGGTCGGCGGCCTTGCTCGCGAGCTCCTTCGCGCGCTCGATCGCGGCACGCGCCTCCTTCTCCGCGCGCTCCGCGGCGCGCTGCGCCTTCGTCGCCGCCGCGGCCGCGACGTTCGCCTCGGCCTTCGCGACAGCGAGCGCCTTCGCGTGCGCCGCACGCTCCTTCCCCGCCCGCACCTTCGCCGCCATCTCCCTCGCGGCAGCAACCTTCTCCTCACGCGCCACCTTCGCCGCAGCAGCCTTCTCCTCCTCACGCGCCTTCGCCGCCGCAGCCTTCTCCTCACGCGCCGCCTTCGCCGCGGCCTCCTTCGCGGCGGTTCTCGCTTCGCGCTCGCGCTTCTCCTCACGCGCCACCTTCGCGGCGGCCTTCTTCGCCGCAGCCCCGTCCTTCGCGGCAGCTCTCGCTTCGCGCTCCTTCTCCTCGCGCGCCTCCTTCTTCGCAGCCGCGGGCGGCGAGGCCATCGGTGCGCCGAAGCCGACGGCGGCCTCTGGCGCTCGGTCGAGGCGGGCCTCCTCTACCTGCGCGCCGACGATCGGGTCGGCGACCGCGGCGTGCAGCGCGCTCGTCACCTCGTCCAGGTGGCCGGGGTCGACGCCGAGATCCTTCATCAGCGCGCTCGTCTTCTGCGCGAGCGCGAGGATCGCCTTGCGCTGCCGCTCGATGGAGGCGCGCAGGCCCGTCGCGGCTTCGCCGCGGAGCGCCTTGCGCTGCTCGCGCGCGAGCTCGCGGCCGATGTCGACGAGGTCTGCGATGTCGTCCGGATGCTTGCGCGTGAGCGTGTTGAGGACCCACGCGATCTGCGTCGGCTTGCGACGCGACTTGATCGCCGCGGCGCCCTCCGCGTCGCCCGCGGCCGCGAGGTCCTTCGCGAGCCGATCGCGCGTCTTCGTGAACTGCGCCGGATCGCTCGCGTAGAGCTCCTCGAGCGCGCCCTCCACGCCGTGATCGGTTGCCGCCACTCCTCGCGCGATGCACGAGTTATCCCCAGGCCAGGTTCCGCGCACTTGGCGCCTCGCGATCGTGGCAATTCGTCCTGGTAGCGGCGCCGGCGATGACATTCGTCACGTCGGCGGCGTGGCGTGAGGTTCACGTGGTCGTGATTCGTTCGACGAATCCGAATTGGTATCGACCTTGCCGGAGGACGCGCGATGCGACGCGACACCCTCTACTACGTCGTCCCGGTCGGCGAGACTTGGATCGTACGTGCGATCGGGAGCGCCCCCGAACGCTTCCCCACCCTCGAGCAGGCGCTCTCGGCAGCGGAGACGCTGACCGCGCGCGGCGCGAACGTGCGCGTCCTCTCGCGCCCCGTCGCCGTCGCCACGGCCGCGGAGGCGTAGCGGCGATCGCGCTCGGTGAGGTTCGGTCGGCTTCGCTCAGCGCGCGGCGCAGTCGGGATCGTCCTCGGCCGCCTCGGAGCAGACGCCGTCCGCGGCCGCGTGCGCTTCGTGGCAGTCCGGATCGACGACCTGCCCCTCCGCGTTGCACGACTCGTTGCACACGCCATCGGAGCGGCACGCGTCGTCGGCCTCGAACGCGTCGAGGTGCGGCTGGATGAACGCCGCGATCTGCGGAGCGTCCGCGCGCGCCTGCACGCCGTCGCTCCGGCAGCCGGGATCGCCGAACGACGTGACGCCGATGAGGTGCTCGACGCCGTTCTCGACGAGGAACGCGGGACCACCCGAGTCGCCGTGGCACATGCTGAGGCCGGGCACGTGGTACCAGAACATCGTGTCGTCGATGGTGCCGGGCGTGCCGCCGACCTGCGCCGCGCCGACGACGTCGATCGGGAAGCGCGCGATGCGCTTCGTGCCGAAGCCCGTCGTGCCGAACGCGCTCGTGCTCGAGACGTCGTCGCCGAAGCCGACCCACGTGAGCTTGGGGCCGACGAAGCGCGGGGAGTTGTCCATCGTCCCGCGGAAGAGCGGCGCGGGCTGCATCGGCGCGTCCGACGCGAGCTTCAGGATCGCGATGTCGTTCGTGAGCTTGCGATCGACGACGGCGTACCCGGGGTGACGGATCGCCTCGACGACGGCGATCTTCACGACGTCCGCGCCGCTCGTCTTGTTGCCGATGTAGATGGCCTTCGTGCCCGAACCGTTGAAGCCGTAGCAATGACCGGCGGTGAGCACGGTGCGCTTCCCGATGACCGTCCCGCTGCACGACGCCCGCGCCGCGCTGCCGACCCCGACCACGTACGCGTGCCCGGTCTCCGCCGCCCCGCCGACGACGGCGTCGGTGCTCGTCGCGACGTCTTCGGACTGCTCCCTCTCACCCTCGGCCGCGCAGCCGATCGCCGCGAGGGCGATCGCAGCGCACGTCGCAACGAGGAGAGGGGCCTTCATGCGCGGGCACCTTCCCCTGTCCGGGGGCATTCACCACCTTACAAGCGCGTCTCAAACCTGCAGATATGCGTGTTTTTGCTACTGAAACACCTGTTTGTGTACGTGCGCCCACATTGTCGCTTCACTTGGCGATACCCCGGAAATGCCGTCGAAACGACGGGTAGCGCAATCGTGCGTGGCTAGGCGCCGATCCACCTACATTGACGCCTCCAGCCATCAGGAGGGGGCGAAAATCGACCGCAATTGTGTGCATCATGCATGCATCGGGTGGAGCTTTTTCCACCCAGCCCGCGAACCTTTCCGCCTCGGCGGTGATCCTCCATCGTCCGCGTCCTCGCTTGCGGCCTTCCGACGACCTCACTAACGGGTGCCTCATGATTCGCAGTTCTGCCGTCTCGTCCGTCCTCATCCTCGCCGCCGTCGCGTGCGGCGACTCCACTCCGCCGCCGGTCACGCCCGAGAACAACTCGGCCGCCGAGGCGAAGGCCGCGCAGCCTCCGGTCTCGACCTACAACGGCAAGCCGAAGCTCGGGAAGTTCGGCGTCGACACCGCGGGCATGGACACCTCGGTCAAGCCCGGCGCCGACTTCTACCAGTACGCCGGCGGCACCTGGATGAAGGAGAACCAGATCCCCGCCGACAAGTCGAAGTGGGGCATGTTCGATCAGCTCCGCGAGGAGTCGGACGGGAACGTCCACAAGATCCTCGAAGAGATCGCGAAGGCGAAGAACGAGAAGGGCTCGAACGCGCAGAAGATCGGCGACTACTACGCCACCTACCTCGACACCGACGCGATCGAGAAGAAGGGCCTCGCGCCCGCCAAGCCCGGCCTCGACGCGATCGCGGCGGCGAAGAACATCAACGACATCGCCAAGCTCATGGCGCGCCCCGACCTCCCGCTCCCGGGCCCGATCGGCATGGGCGTCACGCTCGATCAGAAGAACCCCGATCGCTGCGTCGTGCACGTCGGCGCGGGCGGCCTCGGCATGCCCGACAAGGAGTACTACTCGAACGAGAAGTTCAAGACCGCGCGCGAGAAGTACGAGCAGCACATCGCGAACGTCCTCGCCTTCTCGCACGAGAAGAAGAAGGACGCGAAGAAGGACGCCGCCGACGCGAAGGCGGTGATGGCGCTCGAGACGAAGATCGCGGAGCTCCACTGGGCGCGCGCGGCTCGTCGCGAGAAGGAGAAGATGTACAACCCGAAGAGCGTCGCCGACCTCCAGAAGGACGCCGCGAAGTTCCCGTGGAAGCTGTACATGGACACGATCGGCTACGGCGATCAGAAGGACGTGATCGTCGGCGAGCTCGACGCGATCCCGAAGCTCGCGGACCTCTTCGCCTCGACGCCGGTGGCGACGTGGAAGGCGTACCTCACGTTCCACTTCCTGCGCGCGAGCGCGGACGTGCTGCCGAAGGCGCTCGATCAGGAGGTCTTCGAGTTCAGCAAGGTGCTCTCCGGTCAGCCGCAGCAGCGTGAGCGCTGGAAGCGCGCCGTCTCCTCGACGAACGGCGCGCTCGGGGAGGCGGTCGGCGAGATCTACGTCCAGCGCTACTTCCAGCCCAAGGCGAAGGCGGAGATGGACCGCCTCATCGAGAACATCCGCAAGGCCTACGGCATCCGGATCGAGGGCAACGACTGGATGACGGCGGAGACGAAGAAGGCGGCGCTCGAGAAGCTCGCCGCGTTCCGTCCGAAGATCGCGTTCCCGGTGAAGTGGAAGAACTACTCGTCGCTCGAGGTCGTCGCGGGCGACGCGTGGGGCAACGACCGGAAGGCGAGCCTCTGGCACCACGAATACAAGAAGGCGAAGCTCGGCAAGCCCACCGACAAGGACGAGTGGAGCATGACCCCGCAGACGGTCAATGCATACTACAACCCGGTCTTCAACGAGATCGTGTTCCCGGCCGCGATCCTCCAGGCTCCGTTCTTCGATCCGGAGGCCGACGCGGCGGTGAACTACGGCGGCATCGGCAGCGTCATCGGCCACGAGATGGGCCACGGCTTCGACGATCAGGGCTCGAAGTCCGACGCGAAGGGCGTGCTCCGCAACTGGTGGGCGCCCGCGGACCTCGAGGCGTTCAAGAAGCGCACCGACGCGCTCGCCGATCAGTACTCGCAGTACGAGCCGCTCCCGGGGGTGAAGGTCAACGGCCGTCTCACGCTCGGCGAGAACATCGGCGACCTCGGCGGCAGCAACGTCGCGTACAAGGCGTACCAGCTCTCGCTCGACGGCAAGCCGGCGGGGACGATCGATGGGTTCACCGGCGATCAGCGCTTCTTCCTCGGCTACGCGCAGGTCTGGCGCTCCGTCTATCGTGACGAGGCGCTCAAGAATCAGGTCACGACCGACCCGCACTCGCCCGCGATGTACCGAACCAACGGCATCGTCCGCAACCACGACGCCTGGTACAAGGCCTTCGACGTGAAGGAGAGCGACGCGCTCTACCTCGCGCCGGAGAAGCGCGTGAAGATCTGGTAACGGCGACACACGACGTCACCGCATCGTGAGGAGACCCGACGCGTCCATCTCGACGCGTCGGGTCTTCGTGTCTTCACGTTTCGAGGCGCAAGCAGCTTCGGGCCACGTGCGCTCAGACTCGACCGCTCAGCTTCCGCCGGCCCGCCTCGCGCGCGTCGAGTCTTGCGATCAGGCACGACGCTTCCGCGCGGTTGAGGAACCCGGCGCGTCCAGCTCGCTGGGCACATCGGGTCTTCACGTTCAGCGCCGGCGCTCAGCTTCCACCGCCACCGCCCACGCCGCTGCCACCCGCGCCGCTGCCGCCTGCTCCGCCGCTGCCACCCGCGCCGCTGCCGCCTGCGCCTGCGCCGGCGCTGCCTTCTGCGCCGTTGCCGCTGCTGTTCTGTGTGCCACCGGTGGGAATGTTGCCGGGACGGGGGCCGGTGGTGCCTTGGGAGCCGCCGCTCTGTGAGCCGCCTGACTGTGAGGCGCCTGCGCCGGTGCTCTGGTTGCCGACGTCGGAGCTGCCGCCGTGCGAGGGATTGTCGCGCGTGGGGCGCGGCCCGGTCGGGTATTCGCGCTGGTCGCCGCGCGTCCCCGCTGCGCCACCCGCCGCGGCCGACTCACCGGGCACTGGTGCGAGCTTGGGTGGAGCCATGCCTTGCATCGGTCCGCTCGGAGCGCGCGGCGGACCAGGAACAGTCGCAGCAGGACCGTCGTCCAGCGCAGCCGGCGCGGGGTACTCGGGCTCCATACCGCCGACGCCGCTGATGACGCCCCCACGCGGGGTCGTCGCATCCTGACGCGCGAAGGCGCTCTCGGATGCGGCCCCCGGCGCGGTCGTGGTGGCTGCCGTCGTGGTCGTGACTTGTGGCTCTGATTCCTTGCGGCATGCGCCGAGCAGCGCGACCGCAGCGATGATGACGATCGAACGATACATGCAGATTCTTGCTGCATTCATCGTTCCGTCGCGCGAACGTGAGGAGAGCCCTGAAAACAAGCCGCTTCACGCGCGAGCTCGAGCGCACGCACGCCTCGGATCGCCGTCCTCGCGCGGGCAGCTCCGCCGATCGAGAGCGACGCGAGCTCGAACGTAGGAGAGACATGATGCGGGCGCGGCGTCGGCGCACGGTGCTGGGGCGCGAGCGCGAGCGCGAGCGGTCAGTTCTCACGCGTCATGTACACTGCACGCTCGGCGTCGCCGCGAGCGAAGCCGCACGACTCGTAGAACGCGACGGCGCCCGCGTTGTCCGCGAGGACCCAGACCTCGCTCACCGCGTGCTCCTTCATCCACGCGCGCATCGCATCGAGGAGCGCACGCCCGACGCCGCGTCGTCGATCGCGCTCCCGCACGCCGACGTCGTAGAGGAGGAGCTCGAGCGGACGCGCTGCATGCTTACGGATCGTCACGCAGTGAAGCATTCCGATCGGCACCTCGCCGTCGAAGGCCCCCCAGACGAGCACGCTCGGATCGGCGAGCAACGCCGCCGCCGACCCGGGCGCGGGCGCGTCGTCGTCATCGTCATCGTCGTCCGGATCCTCCTCCGCGAGTCGCTCGAGCACTGCAACATCGTTCGGCGTCAGCCTCCGGATCAACATGCACCCAGCGTAGCGCGGAGCGGAAAGCGGTGGGCCGCGCGATGAAGGAGAACGCGGAGTGACAAGGAGCACGTGGCGCGGGGAGGGCGGCCGCGATGAAGCGAGATGACGGCGAGGCCGCGACGCGATCACGACGGCGAAGTCGCGACGCGATGAAGCGAGACCGCGGCACCGGCGCGATGACGCAAGCCCGCGACGCGATGACGACGGCGTGGCCGCGACGAGCGTTCACGACGGCGAAGTCGCGACGAGCGTTCACGACGGCGTGGCCGCGGAGCGATGAAGCGAGACCGCGGCACCGGCGCGATGACGCAAGCCCGCGGAGCGATGAAGCGAGGCCGCGACGAGCGATGAAGCCGGTGTGGCCGCGGAGCGATGAAGCGAGACCGCGGCACCGGCGCGATGAAGCGAGGCCGCGGAGCGATGAAGCGAGGCCGCGACGAGCGATCACGACGGCGAGGCTGCGACGAGGGATGGCGACGGCGTGGGCCGCGGAGCGATGGCGCCGACCTGGGGCGCGCGGAGTGGTGGGAGGGTGCGGTGACCGGCGTTGGGGCTCGGTGGGGGATGTGGCGAGCGAGGAGTTGCGCAATGCGCGCCGGGGGCGTGTCACTTGTCCGGATCCGCTCTGGGTCTCGGAGGATCCAGTTTGCGCAATGGAATCGCGAGTGTTTTCGCGCATCTTTCGGGAATGTGGGACGACGTGGGACATTGGAGCCTTGGAACGCGATGTGCGATGAGGGTCGGCATGACGAGTCGGACTGCGCTGGTCGCCTTCCTTTCCCTTGCCGTCGCTTGCTCCGCTTCCTCTTCGCCTGACGCTTCTTCTTCCGATCCTTCTTCGAGCGACGAGGTCCATGCAGCGTCGCCCGTTCGTAGCTTGCAGTCGCTTACCAACAGCGCCGCTGCCATCGCGCGCAGCGGCGACACCATCTTCTTCACCGACTTCCAGAACATCGAGCTTCGCTCAATCCCCCTCGCGGGGGGAACCTCCAAGGTCCTGTGGAAGGGGCGCGCTCAGCCGATGGACCAGCTCGGCGATATCGCGCTCGACGATAAATATGTCTTTTTCGTGGAGGATGGACAGATCCTCCGCATCCCGCAGGAAGGTGGGCGCTGGGACATCCTCGTCCGCGAGCGCGTGGACTTTCCGGGCGACATCGACGTCGACGCCACCCACGTCTACTGGACGTCGGGCAACGTCGACCGCGCCCTCATCAAGCGCGTCGCCAAGACGGGCGGCGCGCCCGAGACCGTCTACGACGGCCCGCGCGGCGGGAGCGGCATCATCGTGAAGGACGGCTTCGTCTACTTCCACGGGAGCGACCGCTCGCTGCCCGAAGGGCAAAAAGGCAGCTTCCTCATTCGCGTCGAGGCGAAGCCGCACGGCGCGGTGACCGAGCTCGCGCAGATGGCCGGCGCCGCGCGCGACATCACGCTCTCGGGCGACGAGATCTTCTGGGCCGACAAAGGCGGCTCACCCGCGGCCTGGACCATCCACGCGGTGAAGACGACCGGCGGCGCGGTCCGCGACGTCGCGACGCTCGGCGAGTCCAACGACGTGCAGCCTTACTCGCTCGTCTCCGATTCGAAGTCACTCTACTGGGCGCAATCGCAGACCTTCGACTGGTCCGCGAGCCCGCCGGGCCGGAAAGACGCAATGGTCTTCGCGCTCCCCCTCACCGGCGGCACGCCACGCGCGCTCGCGAAGAACCTCGACGGCGCCCCCATCCTCGCGCAGCCAAACGACGCCTGCCCCGTGTGGGGCGGCCGCTACGACATCGCGACCGTCGACACCTGCCACTGAGCCCGGTCACCAACCGTCAAGCCCGCACCATCGACAGACACCTACCACCGAGTCGCGCCGTCAACACCGAGCCTGCACCGTCGACAGACACTGCCCCGAAGAGACAGCACGGTCGACACGCTGCCGGCGAGGCGGCACCGTCGACAGACGATGCCGCGGGGAAGCGCGATCGCTACAGTAGTCGGTGGTGATGGAGATGGCGGCGGGGCACAGGACGGGGCTCGTTACCGGGGCGACGCGTGGGATCGGGGAAGCGATCGCGTACGAGCTCGCGAAGCATGGGGTGCACGTCGTCGTCGCTGGACGCGATCGGGGGCGCGGGGAGCGCGTCGTGCGGGCGATCCGCGAGCGTGGTGGGCGGAGCGAGCTCGTGGTGCTCGATGTCACCTCCGAGCGCGACGTCGGGTTGGTCGCTGCCGCGCTGAAGGGCAGCGGCCTCGACGTCCTCGTGAACAACGCGGGCGCCTCGTTCGATGGGTTCGACGCGAACGTCGCGCGGAAGACGCTCGACGCGAACTTCGTCGGAACGATGCGGCTCACGGACGAGCTGCTCCCGGTCCTCCGGCGCGACGCGCGCGTCGTGATGGTCTCGAGCGGCATGGGCACGGTCGACTGCCTCGGACCCGCGCTCCGCGACGAGGTGATGAGCCCCTCCCTCGACCGCGCGAAGCTCGTCGCGTTCGCGGATCGCTTCGTCGCCGACGTCGCGTCCGGCGACTACCGCAAGCGCGGCTGGCCAGGCAACGCGTACAGCGTCTCGAAGGTCGCGATGAACGCGTACGTCCGCATCCTCGCGCGCGACCTCGCGAACGATCCGCGCCGCATCCTCGTCAACGCCGCGTGCCCCGGCTGGGTCCGCACCGACATGGGCGGAGCGAGCGCGCCGCGGTCCCCCGCCGAAGGCGCTCGCACGCCGTCATGGCTCGCGCTGCTCCCGCGCGGAAGCGAGAGGGAGAGCGAGAGCGGAAACGGAAGCGACCGGCCGACCGGAGACGGAAGCGGCGGGCCGACCGGCGGGTTCTTCCGCGACGAGGAGCGTATCGACTGGTGAGGGGCGCGGTATGCTCGCGCGATGAACCAGGCGCCGGCGAAGAAGAAGGGGCTCAGCACGACCGCGATCGTGCTCATCGTCGTCGGCGTCGTCTTCCTCCTCCTCCTCGGCACGTGCGCCGCGGCCGGCATCTGGGTCGGCCACAAAGTGAAGGACGTGAAGGAGAACATCGCCGAAGGCGGGCTCGTCCTCGTGTCGCCGCCCGAGGTCGTGAGCGAGCTCGCCGGTCCGAAGAAGGACTACGTCGGCGCGTGGCGGAGCACGAGCGGCAAGAGCGCGCTCGACATCGCCGCCGACGGGGGGATCCACTTCAAGCAGGACGAGGGCGGCTCGAAGCAGGAGCTCACCGCGCCGATCGCCGCGTTCAAGGGCGACGACATCCTCGTCCGGCTCGGCATCGACTTCACGATCGCGGTCACCCAGCCGCCGAAGAAGTCCGGCACCGAGTGGGTCATGATCGCGCGCGGCATCACGTTCCATCGCGACGTAACCGAGTGACGCCTTGCCGAGCGCGTCCGGCGATCATAGTCTCGAGACCATGTTCGCGCCGGTGATCACCGCATTTGACCGACCGCGGAGCTGGTCCCTGAGCGTCGACGTATCGCTACGTCTTCCCGAAGAGGCCGGCTTCGCTCACAGCCGGTTTTCGCGCTCGCGCTCGAAAGGCGCGTAGGCGCGTTCCTTCGGTTCCCGAGGCCTCAGAACGCGGCCGCGACAGCGTGTTCTGGGGTGGGGTGTCGGGGGCGAAAGCCCCTGACGTGAGGACACGTCCATGCTTCGAGATATCCCGATTACACGAATCCGTAATATCGGCATCATGGCCCATATCGACGCGGGGAAGACGACCTGCGCCGAGCGCATCATGTTCTTCACCGGGCGCATCCGCGCGCCGGGCGAGGTGCACGAAGGCAACACCGTGCTCGATCACCTCGCGCAAGAGCGCGACAAGGGCATCACCATCACCGCCGCCGCGACCTCCGTGTCGTGGACGCCGGGCTGCGGCGCGAACGAAGGCGTCGCGCACCGCGTCCAGCTCATCGACACACCGGGGCACATCGACTTCACGATCGAGGTCGAGCGGAGCCTCCGCGTCCTCGACGGCGCGGTGTTCGTGCTCGACGCGAGCGCCGGGGTCGAGTGCCAGTCCGAGACGGTCTGGCGGCAGGCCGATCGTCACCGCGTGCCGCGCCTCGCCTTCATCAACAAGATCGACAAGCCGGCGCCGACGTCGAGATGTGCTTCGCCGACGTCCGCGAGCGCCTCGGCGCGCGGCCGGTGCTCGTCACGATGCCCGGCGAAGACGGCGTCCTCCTCGACGTCGTCCGCGAGACGAGCATCGTCTTCGAGAGCGACGACGGGCGCGCCTTCCGCACCCGCGAGGTCGCCGCCGTCGATCGCGCTCGGCTCGAGGAGGCGCACGCGCGTCTCGTCGAGGCGTGCGCCGACGTCGACGAAGAGGTGCTCGCCGCCTTCTGCAAGGGAGCGCCGGTGGAGCCCCTCGCCCTCGAACGCGCGCTCCGCAAGGGCACGCTCGAGCGCGAGCTCCTCGTCGTCCTCCGCGGCTCCGCGCTCGCGAACCGCGGGATCCAGCAGCTCCTCGACGCCGTCGTCGCGTACCTGCCCGCGCCCGCGGACCGGAGCGACGAGCCGCTCACCGCCCTCGCCTTCGAGTCGGTCGCCGACAAGAACGCCGGGCTCCTCACGTTCGTGCGCGTCTACGCCGGCGTCCTCCGCGCCGGCGACGAGGTCCGCCTCATGCCGCGCGACGTCCGTGAGCGCGTGAGCCGGATGTTCCGCCTCCACGCCGAGCAACGCGAAGAGGTGACGGAGACCTCACGAGCGGACGCGGCTCCGCGGTGATGGAGCTCGCCGGCTACGAACCGGTGCCCGCCTCCGTCGCCCGCTCGATCCTCGCGCGCGCGTGACGCTCACCCCGCATCCCCGCCTCGCACCCGCGGGGCGGGGAATGCGCCTCCACGCCCGAGCTCGCGCTCGACCCGCCCGTGAAGAAGGTGAAGGACGCGGGCGCGGACTGATCTAGGCTGCATGCCTCCGTGACCTCCGAAAAGCTCCTCGCCCTCTCCGCTCTCCTCGTCGCCTGCTCTTCTTCGCCGCCGCCGCCCGCGGCGCCCACGGCGTCACCGCCGAAGGCCGAGGACCACCACGGCGGACACCACACGCTCGTCCACCGCTTCGAGAAGGCGGACGAGTGGGCGCCGAAGTTCGACGATCCCGCGCGCGACGAGTGGCAGAAGCCGCAAGACGTCGTCGCCGCGCTCGAGCTCCAGCCCGGGATGAAGGTCGCCGACGTCGGCGCCGGCACCGGCTACTTCATCCCCCACCTCTCGCGCGCCGTCGGCGAAAAGGGCGTCGTCTACGCGCTCGACGTCGAGCCCGACATGGTCCGCTACATGAAGGAGCGCGTCGCGCGCGAGAAGCTCACGAACGTGCAACCCACGGTCGTGCCGGCGGACGACCTCGGCGTCGTCGATCTCGATCGCATCTTGTTCGTGGACGTGTGGCATCACATCCCGAACCGCGAGGCCTACGCGACGCGCCTCCGCAACGCGCTCAAGCCGGGCGGACGCGTCGTCATCGTGGACTTCACGCTCGACGCGTCGCACGGCCCGCCGAAGCACCACCGCCTCGAGCCCGAGAAGGTCGTGCGCGAGCTCGCGGCGGGCGGCCTCACCGCGAGCGTGTCGCCGACGCGCCTGCCCGACCAGTACATCGTCGTCGGCACGCGCCCCTGAGCGTCACCAGCGGATCGGCTCGTCGAGGGTGTCCCAGAAGATCCAGCGATAGAGCTCGCGTCGCGGGCGATAGCCGCGCTCGCGCCCCGTCTCCGCCGGCGCCGTCACGTCGATGACGTGGAGCACGTTCGACGCGCTCGCCACCACCGCCCGCTTCGACACCGGATCGTAGTCGAACGCGTTCAGCATCGAGCCGAGCAGCTGCGTGAAATGTGGCTTGCCGCCGGAGAGCGGCGCCGCGTGCGACCAACCCGCGCCGCCGATCCACACGACGTCCTCGCTCGCGCCGACGTCGGCGGCGGGGAGGATGACCATGCCGTACGCGCGGAGGTACTCGTCCGTCTGCGGCGTGCCCTCCGGGAGGTCCTCGTGCTCCTCGACGCCGCGGATGCTCTCGATCGTCACGCACACCGTGACGCCCGACTCCATGTGACGCGTGTTCGAGAGGATGCGCTTCGAGTCGGCGGTGAAGAGCACGTTGTAGGGGTAGTCGCTCACCGTACCGATCATCCCGATATGCTCGATTTCATCGCCTGACACGTCATCCACGAAGTGGCCCGGCGCGTCCTGCCAGCCGTACGCGATGTACTTGCCGTCGGGTGAGAGCACGGCGTTGATGACGTCCGGCTCCTCCTCGTCGCCCACGCCCTCGCGCGGCATGACCTTCGTCCACGCCTCGCCCTTCGCGAGCCAGATGCCGTCCGTCTCGCTCGCGACGAGGAGCGTCGCGCCGTCGTCGGAGACGCCGAGGTACGAGGGACGGATCGCGTCCTCCTCCGGCCACGCGATCGTCCGCGCGTTCGCGCCGCGGAAGCCCTCCGCGACGACGACGCCCTCCTCCGTCGCGAGCGCGAGCCAGCGGCGGTTCCGCGCGATCCCGAAGCCGAGCGCGCCCTCGACCTCCTCGATCTCCCCTCCGTCGATGTGGAGGACGGGGCCCTCTTCGCTGTCGTCGCCGCGGCGCACGAGGAAGCGGTCCGGTCCGAGGATGACGACGGCGGTGAGCCACTCTTCCGTCTTTTCCATCTGCGGAAGGAAGGGCGCGAACGCCGGGTCGAATTTCGCGCGCGCCTCCTCCCACTTGCCCGCCGCGTTCAGCGCGACGACCTCCTTCAGCACGAGCTCCGCCTCGGCCTCCGTCCGCTCGTCCGCGGTGAGGTCCTCGTCGCTCTCGCCTTCGTTCTCGATGATCTCGTTGAACGCCGCGCACACCGCAGCGTTCTTCGCACGCCCGCGCTCGTTCCACGTCGCGACGTCCGGCGGCGCGGCCTCCTCTTCCTCGGCCCCCGCGTCGTCGTCCTCCTCTTCCTCGTCCTCGTCGTCCTCCTCCTCTTCTTCGTCGTCCTCGTCCTCGTCCTCGTCCTCGTCCTCGTCCTCCGGCGCGCCGGTGATCTTCACCGTGACGCGGCAGATCTCGCCGTCCGCGTCGCGCTCGAGGTACACCGGAAAGCCGCCGTCGCCGACGGACGTGAAGAGACCGCAGACCTTCGCGCCGCCGATCGTCGCGGTGCCGACCTCCTCGGGATCGTTCCACGTCCCGCGGAGGACGGCGTAGTCGCTCGAGTGCGGGCGGAGCTCGACGCTGAGCCCGCCCGCCTCGTTGGCGTCCAGGATGCGCTGGAAGAAATGGGGCGGCAGCGTCCCGGGCGGCAGATCGATCCAGCCGTAGTAGTCGATCTCGGCGTAGGGCTGGGGAGCGGCGAGCGCCTCGGCGAGCTCGTCCTCCGCGCCGCCCCAGAAGACGAGATCGCGCAGCCCGTCGAGAGAGCGCCGGTGGTCCCAGTGCCGGAGCGCCTCCAGATCCGCGAACATGAAGCGCGCCTCCTCGACGCTGATCGTGTTGATGTGCTCCTCGGAGGCGGCCGGCGTCTTCTTGATGACGAGCGAGACCGAGTCCCAGCGCCCGTCGTCGTCGCGCTTGCCCACGACCTCGAATTCGCGCGTCCTCGGCAACCCGAAGACGCAGACGACGTTGACGTGCGCGAACGAGAAGTCGCCGTGCGGGACCCCCGCCTCCTTGAGCATCGCGATGCGCTGCCCGTGACCGAGGCGGACCGGCGCGAGCTCGAGCTTCGCGTCGAGGCCGCCGATGTGCTCCTTGAAATGTTCCTGCGACTCCTCGAGCTGATCGACCCGCGAGTCGAAGAACGACCACGTCCCCTCGTGCTCCTTCATGAACGCGGCGACGGCCTTGCTCGCGTCCGGCCCGACCGCGACGAAGTCGCCGAAGTCCTCGCGCTTCGCGTTCATCGCGCCCGCCCACGTGCTGCCGGAGTGATCGGCGTGGTGCGGCTTGTCGTGGCTCCACTGCCCCATCGCGCCGAAGTCGACGAGCACGAGGTCCCCGCTCGGGAGCGAGACCTTGCCGATCACGTGCTCCTTGGTCGGCGCGCGCTCGTCGTCGTCGTCGTCGTCGTCGTCCTCGTCCCCGTCCTCGTCCCCGTCGTCGTCCTCGTCCTCTTCCTCGTCGTCGCCGGACAGCTGGGCGAGGATCTCCTTCACCTTCGGGCCGTACCCCTCGACCGTCGCGAGCTCCTCGAGGCACTCCACGAGCTTCGGGATCTGCTTCTCCTTCACGAGGTTCTGCAGCCCCAACGTCGCGAGCGCGGGGACGTTCAAATGCGGCGACGCGAGCGCGGTGAGGAAGTTCACGACCGACGCGTGCGAAAACGGCGCCCTGGCGTCGACCTTCGTAGCCCACTCGTTGCTCGAAGCCCACGCGGTGACGACGTCGGGCCGTCGCATCTCCTCGATCGTGGCGCCGAAGAGGATCCCTCCGATCCTGCCCTCGATGTCCGTCCGCCGCACGTCGTCGAGCGCGCGCGGGAGATCGACCGCGACGTCGCGATCGCCGTCGCGATGGAGCGTCGCGGTCCCCGTCTTCGCCCCGTGCGCGACACGAAGCGTGAGCTCGCGCGCGCCGCGCTCGTCGTAGAACACGAGCTCGCGGCCGTTCGCGGTGCGCGTGTTCTCGAAGCGGAGCGTCCCATCGGCGCGCTTCTCGACGTGACGGACGAGGCCGTCGGCGTCGCGCTCGTTCACGACGTCGCGGCGGAGCGTGCCCTTCTCGTCGAAGAGCTTCTCGCTCATCACGTCTTCGGCCGGCGCGGTGTTGTCCTTGACCTGGGTGCGGTAGCGCGCCAGGCACCACGGCTTTCCGTTCGGCCACCAGCAGTCGTGCGTCGTCGTGCCGTCGCTCTGCCATAGCGTGCGCGCGGCGAGGTTCCCGTTCGGGTGGTGCGCGACGTGCGCGAGCTCCACGCCGCCCTCGTATTTCTTCTCCGCGATGAGCTTCCCGTTCATCCCCCAGAAGCGCCACGCTCCGCGGCGGACGCCGTTCGCGTCGACGGGGCCGACCTCCCAGCGCCACCCGTCGTCGTTCCACGTCGCGTTCGCGGGGACGCCTGCCGGACGCGCGGGCTCCGGCAGCTCGGGCGCCCACGCCTCGCTCGGGTTCTCCTCATGATCGCGCCGCAGCTGCTCCATGCGCGCGGCGAACGAGGCGGCCTGGTCCTCCGCGCCGATCGCGGCCCCGTCGCGATCGAACGCGCGCATCGCGACGATCTCGCCGTCGACGTAGTCCGTCTCCACCCGCCACACCCTCGCATCGACGTCGTAGAAGACCTCCGTCGTCGGGGCGGTCGATCGGGTGCGGACGTCCGTCCCCTCGATGCTGCCGTCCACGAAGGTGCCGGTCCGCGAGGGCTCGCCGTTCTCGTGGTAGCGCGTGAAGCGGCCGTGGGGTGTGCCGTCGACGTACTCCGTCTCGCAGCAGAGCGTGCCGTCGGGCCGGTAGTATTTCACGAGCCCGTGTTTGTCGCCGTCCTCGTTGCGCTCGGCGAGCACCCACTCGTTGTCGCCCTCGTCCCAGACTGCGCCCTCGGGCACCGTGTTCGGCTTCGTCGGCATGACGCCCGCATGAAAACACGACTCACCCGCGTGCTACCTTCTTCTTCGCATGAAGGTCGATCGCGAGCGTTTCCTCCTCCTCGCGGCGGCGCTCGCGACCGGCGTGTGCGCGCCCGCCTGCGGGACCTCGCCGGCGTACCCGCCGCCCGAGCCGCCGCCTCCTCCACCGCAGGAGCCGCTCGTCGTCGCGCCCGTCGCGCCGCCGTTGCCCGTCGCCTACGCGGCGACGCCCGAGCCGCGCGACGCGCCCGAGCCGCCCGAGCCGGTCGCGACGACGAGCGCGCCGCCCAACCTCTACGAGGGCACGCCGGTGAAGGGTCAGACCTGCGATCCCACGCAGAACAAGGTCGGCGCCGCGCCCGCGTGCAAGCTCGCGCCGCCGCCAGGACCGGCGTGCGAGAGCATCAACGACACGAAGAAGGAGTGCCCCACGCTCAACACGCTGCTGAAGCCGCGCGTCGCGCAGGCGGCGATCGAGTGCCTGAAGCGCCGCAGCGGGACGAAGGACATCTGCGAGTTCAACGTGTCGAGCATCTGCGCCTACGAGGCGTTGGGGCAGGCGTGCATCGAGCCGTACGCGAAGCAGGCGTGCGACGGCGTGATGAAGGCGTGCGGCGGCGCGGCGAAGATGGCGCGCGACTCCTGCGAGGCGGGCGTGTCCGGCATCGCCGACGCGCGGCGCAAGAAGTTCATCTCCTGCATCACCGAGTTCTGCCGCTTCGAGACGTGCCTCACCTATCTCTGACGCGCGTGGTATGCCGGAGGCATGAGCGTCTCCCTCGTCACCCGTTCGGAGCATCGCGCGTTCGGCGGCCGGCTCGGCTTCTACGAGGCGGAGAGCGCGGCGTGCGCCGGTCCGATGCGCTTCTCCGTGTTCCTCCCGCCGTCGGCCCTCGCCGGCACGCGCGCGCCCGCGCTCTACTACCTCGCGGGCCTCACCTGCAACGAGGAGCACCTCCCGACCAAGGGCGGCGCGCTCGCGATCGCGGCGGAGCTCGGGCTCGCCCTCGTCGCGTGCGACACGAGCCCGCGCGCGAAGCGCTACCCCGGCGACGACGAGGACTGGGACTTCGGTCAGGGCGCGGGGTTCTACCTCGACGCGACCGCCGCGCCGTGGTCCGAGAGCTACAAGATGGAGACGCACGTCGTGGAGGAGCTCCCGGCGTGGGTCGAGGCGTCGTTCCCGATCGATCCGCGGCGGCGCGGGGTCTTCGGCCACTCGATGGGCGGGCACGGCGCGCTCACGCTCGCGCTCCGTCATCCGCAGCGCTACGCGAGCGTGTCGGCGTTCGCGCCGATCGTCGCGCCGTCGCAGGTGCCGTGGGGGCAGAAGGCGTTCCGCGGCTACCTCGGCGAAGACCGCGCCGCGTGGGAAGCGCACGACGCCTGCGCGCTCGTCGCGAAGACGCAGCTGCCGTTCGAGGTCCTCGTGGACCAGGGCAACGCCGACAAGTTCCTCGAGCGCGAGCTCACGCCCGAGCGCTTCGAGGCGGCGTGCGGCGCGGCGAACCAGTCGCTCCGCCTCCGCCGTCACGACGGCTACGACCACAGCTACTACTTCATCGCGACGTTCATGCCGGAGCACCTCCGGCACCACGCGAACCTCCTCGTCTACTGACGCTCCGCCTTCGGGAGCCAGCCGTGCTTCCGGAGGAACACGCGGATCTTCCCGACCCACTCCTCTGACTCGAGCGGCGTGAGCGTGGACTCCGGCAGCACGATCGGCTCCGCGGGAGCGGCGCGATCGAACGCGATTTGCACGCGCTCGGCCGGTCCGCCGGCGGCGGGAGTCTTCGTGCGATGAACGACGACGGCGAGCACGTCGGCGATCGGGAGCCGGAGCGGCGCGTCTCTTCCGCGCTCGCGCGCGACCTCGAGCACGCCGTCGGTCACGCGCAGCACGAAGCGTCCGCGGTTCGGCTTCCAGCGCAGGACGAAGAGCGCGGCGCCGGCGCCGAGCGCGGCGAGGCCGGCCGCGGGGGCGACGAGCTTCGCGAGCAGACCCGCGGCGAGGACGGGGAGCGCGATCGGCGCGACCGCCGTTCCGCCGCTGTCGGTCGGGCTCCCCGGCGCGGCCCGCGCGTCGACGACGAGCACGTTGTCGCTCATGCTCCCTTCACCTTACGCCATCACGTGGCGCTCGCACTTCTTCACCTTACGTCATCACGTGGGACTCGCACTTCTTCACCTTACGTCATCACGTGGCGCTCGCGCTTCTTCACCTTACGTCATCACGCGAAGGTGACGATGGCGCAACGCGATCGGGCGGGCGCGATCGGCGCTCACGTTGCCGCGCGACAGGTCGAGCACCTCGAGCTGGTCGAGGAAGCTCCAGCCGGCGAGCCAGGCGAGCGCGTCGTCATGGAGCCACGTGCCGGCGAGGTCGAGCACGCGGAGGCGCGGGCACGCGGGCGACGCGAACACGCCGGCGAGCGCGCCGGCGCTCTCGAGGGCGAGGTCGAGCGCGAGCACCTCGAGCGTCGCGAGGTGCGGCGAGGCGAGGAAGCGCCCCAGCGCGCCGGGGCGCACGCGGAGGCTCGCGAGGCGGAGCGAGCGAAGGCGCGTGAACGGCGTCGCGGCGAGGCGGTCGAGGCGGGCGATCGGACCGCGGCGCATCCACGTGTTGCCGGCGCGGCGGCCGTAGATCGTGAGCTCGGTCGCGCGCGCGAGGAGGCGCGTGCTCGCCGGGTCGGCGAGGGCCATGCGCTCGCGCTGTCCCTCGACGAAGAGCTCGAGGACCGAGAGGAGCGGGGCGCGCGCGAGGAGGTCGTCCGCGCGCGTCGTCGCGACGCTCATCGACGTCGCGATCGTCTCGACGAAGCCGCGGCGGAATCCGAACTTGGTCTGCGGCAGCGAGAGGGCCCAGAGATCGGCGAGCCAGTCCTTCGCGTGGAGCGCGTCGATGAGCTCGACGCGGGCCTCGAGGTCGGCGCGCTTCGGATCGTCCGCCGCGAGCCGCGCGAGCTGCACCTGGAGCTGAATGAGCTCGCCGCGCGTGTCGCCCTGCGCCTCGAGCCAGTCGGCGTAGACGAGGCGCGCGTCGTCGTCGTCGGGATGGGCCACGATCGCGTCGAGCAGCTCGCGGCCGTCCATGCCGCCGGATCGTACCTCGGCGGGCCGTCACCGGCGTAGGTCGCGCGGCGACGCGTGGACGTGCCGGCGCATGACGCGGCGGAGCGCGTTCGCGTCGCCGTGACCGACGCGCGAGCTCACCTCGTCGAGCGAGAGCGCGGTCGTCTCGAGCACGTGCACCGCCTGCTCGACGCGGAGCCGCTGGACGAAGCCGATCGGTGTCGTGCCGACCGCCTCGACGAGCCGGCGCGCGAGCGTGCGTGGGCTCGTGCCCGCCGCGCGCGCCATGTCGGCCACGCGGAACGTGTCGCCGAGGCGCGCTCGAGCCCACCTCACTGCGCGCCGCACCGTCTCGTCGTTCGCGGCGAGGTGCTGGACGGCCATGAACGCCGCCCGCGACGCGTGCGTCTCCAGGAGAAGCAAGCGCGCCACCCTCCGCGAGAGCGTGGGACCACACACGCGCGCGACGACGTGGAGGGCGAGGTCGGCCTGCGCGAAGACGGCGCCGGCCGTCACGAGCCGCTCCTCGACGACGAGGGCTCGCTCCGCCTCGATCCGCGCGCCAGGACAGCGCTGCTGGAGCTCGGGCGCGAGCCACCAGGTCGTCGTGGCGGTGTGGCCCTCGAGGATGCCCGCCTCGGCGAGGAGGAACGCCCCGCCGCACGACGAGCCCACCGTCGCGCCTCGACGGTGCGCCGCGCCAACGGCGCGCACGAGCGCCTTCACGTCGGAGCGCGCGAGCACGGCGCTCATCTCGTCGGCGCTCTCGACCCAGTAGCCGGGCGCGATCGCGATCGAGACGCCGCTCGCGCAGGCGTCCTGGCGCCGGCAGCGAGCCCTCGTCGGCGAGGCGCCCTGGCTTCGTTGAAGCTAGGATCGCGGGATGCGGCACGTTGCGATCGCGATCGCGTTGTTCGGGGTCTTCGCGGCGTGCGGGAGCGACGACGGCGGGGGCGCCGGAGGTCCGGCCGATCCGAACGCCGACGGCGGCGCGGGCGACGGCGCGACCACGCCGCCCGGCCCGGTCTGCACCGACTGCACGCCCGCGGGGCCGATGACGTTCAAGCTCCCCTCCCCCGCCGGCGCGACGCTGTGGACCGCGCCGACGATGGCGAAGGTGCTGCGCGAGGCGGCGCCGCCGGAGAACGCAGGCGACGCGATCCAGCTCTACGCCGCGCGGAACGAGTTCGAGCCGTTCCAGATCGTCGTGCGCGCCGACGCCGACGGCGACGTGAAGCTCGAGATGCCGGCCTTCACGGGGCCGGGCGCGATCCCGCGCATCGAGGTGCGCCGCGTCGAGTACGTGAAGATCGACAAGCCGTCCGACGCGAGCTCGCTCAAGAGCGGCTTCGTCCCCGATCCGCTCTGGCCGAGCAGCTTCGGCAAGAGCGAGCCCGTGAAGGCGGCGGAGAACCAGCCTTTCTGGATCACGGTCTACGTGCCGAAGGACGCGAAGCCCGGCGACTACACGACGACGCTGACCGCGACGGTGGGCGGCACTCCGCAGGCGATCCCGGTGAAGCTGCACGTCTTCGATTTCGCGATTCCCGACAGGATCGGCTTCGACGGAAACTGGAACCTGAGCTTCCAGGCGCTCGGCGGCTCCGAGAGCCTCGCGAAGGTGGAGAGCCTGAAGACCTGGCTCTACGAGCATCGCCTCGTCCCGAACGGCGTCGCCTGGCCGGCGGGCCTCAACTACAACGGCGGCATCGAATACGACTGCGCGACAGGCAAGTTCGAGAGCGAGGCGAACGACTACGACTTCTCGCGCCTGGGACCGAAATACATCGACGGCGCCGGCTGGAACGGAGTGGGCTTTCCCTCCTTCCAGGTGATGCAGTTCGTGAACAACTCGACCCCGCGCCCGCAGAATTTCTGCGGCGTCGATCGCGGGCCCGACCACTTCGGGACCGCGGCCTACAACGCGGAGTGGTCGAAGCTCCTCGCCGCGATCGACGCCGAGGTCGTCGCGCGCTCCTGGACCGACAAGGCCTTCTATTACGTCCAGAACGAGCCGCAGGGCCCCGCCGATTACGACGTCGCCGCCGCGCTCGCCGCCCTCGCGAAGACCGCCGCTCCGCATTTGCGAATCGCGATCAGCGAGGAGCCGAAGGAGGAGATCGTCGAGAACCCGCGCGCGCAGGGGAAGAGCTACGACCTCTGGTGGGCCGACCTCTCGCACTTCGAGCCCGGCTACGCGAAGACGCGCCAGGCCGCGGGCGAGTCGGTGTGGTGGTATTTCCTCTACGGCGACCGCCCGCCGTATTTCAACCCGATCACGATCGACCACGACGGCGTCGAGTCGCGCGTCGCGTTCTTCGCCGCGTACAAATACCGAATTCGCGGCTTTGCCTATTACTCGGTGACGGGCTGGGGCAGCGATCCGTATACGAACCCGCGGCCGGAGGGGACCGACCAGAACGGCGACGGCTTCTTGCTTTATCCGCCGCGCGACGGCGAGCTCGTGTCGAGCATCCGCTGGGAGCTCCTCCGCGAAGGCGAAGAGGACTACGAGTACCTCCTCCTCCTCGCCGGCGGCGCGCTGCCCAGGACGCCGGACGAGAAATCGGGCTGCGACGACAGCGCCGCGAGCGCCGCCTCGTCGCCGACGTCGTACACGCGCGATCCGTCGGCGCTGCAGCACCTGCGGAACCAGCTCGGCCTCCGCCTCGAGGGCAAGGTGAACGGCTGCCCCACGCTCACGAGCACCGGCCCCGGCGCGCGCCCGCGCGGCGAGGTCTACGTGAACTTCCAGGACCCGGCCGGGGACCCGAAGGCGGACCCGCTCCGCGTCGACGGCCACGACTGGCTGAAAATCGGCTGGGACGCCTACGACGCGAAGCGCGGGCACGGCTGGTCGGGTCCGCACATCGGCGACGCGAACATCATGAAGTACCAGTACCTCGCGAGCGCGCCGGTCGACGAGCTTCAAAAGAGCATCATCTACAACGACTACGGCCGCACCGACACGTTCAACCTCGACATCGAGAATGGCAAATACGAAGTCACGGTCTCGATCGGCTGGCACGGAAAGACGTATTCGAAGCAGCGCGTCGTCGTCGAAGGCAACCTCCTCTTCGACGACGTGGAGACCACGCCCGCCGCGCCCTACGCCGTCCGCTCCGCCGTCGTCGACGTCTCCGACGGCAACGTGACGCTCGAGGTCGGCCAGAAAGACGAGTACACGATGCTCAACTGGATGAGCGTCGTCCCGAAGTAGCAGGGGTCGCGACGACGAGGTGCTCCGCGAGCGCGCGCCAGGGCCGCGGCGCGGAGAGCCGCGCGGAGAGGTCCGCGATCGCGTCGTCGCGGACCGGCGTGAGGCCGTGGCGCTCGAGCGCGGCGGCGGCCGCCTCGGTCGTCATCGTCCCTCGCAGCGGCTCGCCGAGGAGCCGGAACGCGGGGCGCACGAGCGGCGCGAGCACGCGCGGGACCTCGCCGTACTCGGGCGTCACGTACGTCATCGCGAGCGCGCTCCCGGGCGCGCTGCGACGCCCCACGATCGCGAGCGTCGCGTCGATCGCGGCCGGCGTGAGGTACGGCGTGACGCCTTCCCAGAGCCACGTCGTCGGGCGCGCGGCGTCGTGGCCTGCGCGCTCGAGCTGCACCGCGAGGTCGTCCTTCTCGAAGTCGACGCCGACGAACACGACGTCGCGCGCGAGCATGCGTTCGTCGCCGAGGCGCCGCCGCTTGAACGCCTGCGTCGCGGGGTGGTCGATCTCGTAGACGACGGCGCCCTGCGTGGCCTCGAGCCGCCACGCGCGGGCGTCGAGGCCGGCGCCGAGGACCACGATCTGGACGACGTCGCGCTCGGCGCCTTCGCGGACGACGTCGTCGATCGCGCGCGTGCGCAGGCGCAGGTGCGCGACGAGCCCGAACGACGCCACCGCCGTCGCGACGAGCACGCCGCGCGGGACGAGGCGCTCGGCGACGGCGTCGATCCCCGCCGCCGCGCGCGCGGCCGCGACGACCATCGCGGTCAAGCTCGGCGCGCCCTCTCTCATGACGCGCGCGTCCTCGTCGCTGCGGTCACTTGCCGGTCCACCAGTTGCGCGGCCACGGCTGGTAGACCGTGACGTACTCGAGCGTGCAGCCTTCGGCCATCGGCGTGCCGTCGGAGTGTCTTCCCGCCATCTTCTCGAGCGCCCAGTCGCGGAGCGAGCCGCGCGTCGCCGATGCGATCTTGGCGCATTGCTCCACCGTGAAGGTCGGCGGCGCGCGGCGCGTCTTGCACGACTCGACGATCTTCTCGCACGCCTCCTTCATCTCGGGCTCGATGCACACGGCGTCGACGCCGGCGCGGACGCACTTGTGCATGTCGGGGCGCTTGCAGCCCGTCGCGCGGACGACGGGCTTCGCCGTCATGCACGCCGCGATCTTCTCGGCGACGCGCGGCTGGAACCCCTCCGGCTCGCCGCGCGACGACTTCCCGCCCATGTCGAGGAGCGAGGTGCACTCGCTGCGCGGCCCGCCGCTCTCGCAGGACGGATCGACCGTCCACGCGGTGCACGCGGCGAGCGAGCCGATCGCGTTCTCGGGGCACGCCGCCGGCGCGGGCGGAGGCGCGGGAGGAGGAGGCGGTGGCTCGCGATACTCGACCTCCGCCAGCCCTCCGGCGTCGGTCGGCGCGCTCTCCGGCCTCGGCGGCGGCACCTCGACGCGCACGACGGGATGCTCCGGCGCCGCGCACGCGGTCACGGCCGCGATGCCGGCGGTCAACGCGAGGAAGCGGCTTCGATCGATCTTCACCGCCCCAGCATACGCGCGCTCGCCCGACGTCAGGGGAGCGCGACGTTCACGACGACGTCGCGCGTCTCCGGCAGGCCGACGCGCTCGCTCTCCTCGCGGCCCTCCCAGATCGAGACCGTCCCGAACGCGACGATGTGGTGTGGGCGTTCGTCGCCGATCGGACCGCTCAGCACGGTCCCCTCCACGCCCGGCGCGCTGACGTGGGAGAGGAGGAACGAATCGAGGTACGGGCTCGCCGGCTCGCGCGCGAAGACCTTGATGGTCTCCTGCCCCTCGAACGCGAGCACGCCCTTCTGCGGATAGGGCGCGTCGTTCACGCCGCCGATCTGAACGGTGACGTCGCAGAGCGGTCCGTCGAGGTAGAGGATCCACCGCCGATCGCCGGGCGCTCGATTGAGCCACGCGTTCTCGTTCGTCGCGTCGGCGCACTCCTTGCCGTCGATCGTGAGCGTGGCCTTCAAGGCCTCGGGCCGCACCTCCTCCGCCGCCGCCTGCTGACTCGACACGCTCGGGCCATCGAGGTCCGCCACGTCTCCTTGCGCACACGCGCCCATCATCAACCCCACGACCGCCGAGAGCGCCGTCCTTGTTCGCTGCATGCCCCCCCCGTCGCCACGGTCGAGCCAGACGGCTCAAGAATTTTTAACCTCCCGAAGGGTAGTACTGGGGGCGCGCGCGGTGGGCGCCGTGGGCGTGGAGCACGCGCGCGACGGCGATGTGACCGTTCTGATCGGCGGCGTCGAGCGGCATGTCGTCGAGGACGCGGTCGTTCACGCGCGCGCCGCGCGCGAGGAGGAAGTTCACGACGCGGAGGTTGCCGCTCTCGGCGGCGGCGAAGAGCGGCGTGCGTCCGTCGGGGAAGCGACGGTTCACGTTCGCGCCGCGGCTCACGAGGAGCTCGACGATCCGCGCTTGCTCCGCGTTGTTCGCGGAGGCGTCGATCGCCTCCGCGAGCGCGCAGGTCGCGTCCTTGTAGTGCATGTCCACCGGCGCGCCCGCGTCGAGGAGCGCGCGGACGTAGTCGCGATCGCCGTTGTGGACCGCGGCGAGGACCGGCAACGCCGCGTCCTCTTCGCCGTCGCGCCAGGCCCAGTCGATCCCGTTCGCGAGGACGCGCTTGAGGTCGCTCGGGTCGGCGCGCGTCGCGTGGGCGAGCGCGCCGGCGGCCACGCCCTTGTCGATCGGCGCGGCGAGGAGCGCGTCGAGCGGCGCGGCGCGCTTCGCGTCGTCGAGCGAGAGCGCGGCGCCGAGCGCGTCCCCCGTCACGCGCGCGCCGTGATCGAGGAGCATCTGCACGACCGGCATGCAGTCCTCCGCGCCGGTCCGATCGCAGTCGGCGACGACGCCGCCGAGCGCGGTGTTCCTGCTCCACTCGCGGTTCGGGTCCGCGCCGTGCGCGAGGAGCGTCGTCACGATCCGCCACTTGTTCGCCGGCGTGCCGGCGACGGAGTGGGCGGCGGCCTGCAGCGGGTAGCTGTCCTTCTCGTTCAGGTTCGGGTGCGTCTCGAGGATCCGGAACACGGCGTTGACCGCGTTCGCGCTCGCGGCCGCTTCGAGCGAAGGGTCCTTCGCCCCTCGTTCGTGCAAGAGCGCGACGATGTCGGGGTGCTCGTCCGCGGCGAGGACCGGACCGAACGGCGAGCCCTCACCCTCGTGCACGTCCGCGCCGTGATCGAGGAGCCAGACGACGGCCGCCTTCTTTCCCGAGCCCGCCGCGAGGGAGAGCATCCCGTGCAGCGGCATGCCCGGCGTGTAGGCCTTCGCCATCGCGCGGGTGTCACCTGCGCGCACGGCCTCCGAGAATTCGTAGATCGACGGCGGCGACGGCGGCGCGGGAGGCTCCGTCGTCTGGGCGACCGCCGACGACTGGAGCGGGGCGCCGCGGACCAGCTTCGACGGGTCGGGACGGATCGAGCTCGAGAGCGCGACGACCGCGGCGGCGCTCATGACGACGCCGAGCGAGAGCTCGAGCCGGCGGCGCCAGGCGGGGGCGAGGGGCGCCTCGAAGAACCACTTCCAGCTCGGCTTCGTCATCACAGGTACACCCCCACGCGAAGAGCAAAGGACACCGTCACGGCGGAGAGCCCACACGCGGCCACGATGAGCGAGTGGTGGCGACGCCGCGCGCACTCGTCGAAGGCGGCCGTCGCACGTTCGACCGATCCGCGGAGGACGACGTCGGGGCGGCCGCTCTGGCGATAGTTCGCGTCGGTCGTGCGCGCCCAGCGGTCGGCGCCGAGCCCGAGGTCCACCGCGCTCGGCGCGTTCGGCGCCGTCTCCTCGTCGCTCGGCGCGCGCTCGAGCCACGCCGCGTCACGCGCGAGCGCTTCGAGCGACGCGCGCGAGCGGAGGTCCTTTCGCTGGAGGACGACGATCGCGATCGTCGCGCCGAGGCAGACCGCGAACGAGAGCGCGACCTGGGCGAGCGGCGGGAGCGCCTTCGAGCCGTTCGCGGAGAGCAGCGCGGGCACCTGCGTCGCGCCCGCGAAGGCGATGCCGGCGAGCACGGTCGACGAGACGGTGCGGCGATCGGTGTCGGCGACGAGCGAGCCGTGCCGCGCGCGAGCGGCGCGCTTCGCGGCGTCGAACACGACGAGGCACGACGGCACGAACGCGAGCGCGACCGCGGCCCCTCCCACCAGGAAGCGCGGGACCCCGTCGGTTCCCCACGTCACGAAGCCGACGAGCCCGCCGCTCACCGCGCCGGCGATCGCGGTGACGACAGCGACCCACAGGACGACGGCGTCGCGCGTGAGCAGCGGCTCGTGGAGGCGGCGCCATCGCCGCAGCACCTCCCCCGCCGCCGCGCCGACGCCGGCGGTCATGATCATCGGCGCGAGGGGCGACACGTCGCGCGCGGCCTCGCGAAACGAGCCGATCGCGAGGACCGCGAACAACCCGGCCGCCGCGCCGAACGCCGCGAACGGCTTGGCGAGGGACGGCATCGCCCCCGAGTCGACTTCCGTGCCCGGCGAGGTGGGCTTCTCCCCTTCTGCTGCTTGCATTCAGCGGCAGAAAACGCTCATCCGGAAAAGTTCCTTCCGCGAATCACGCGGGCGTCAAAGGTTCGTGCGGGTGAACGTGTCGTAGGAGAACGTCGCGTACTGATCCGACGTGACGCCGACGCTCCCCGCCGCTTCGATCCGCTTCGTGTCGTCGTCGGTCAGGCTGTACGTGGCCATCGTCGTCCAGCCGGAGGTCGTGCTCCGCTCGAACGTCGAGACGAGCACGACCGGCATCGTCCCCTCCACGCGGAAGCGGAGGCGGTAGGTGTCGGTCGTGTTGATCGGCTCCGGCAGCGATCGACTGCCGAAATACTGCTCCACTCCGCGGTCGATGCGGGAGATCGAGATCTCCTTGCGATCATTGATGAACGTCGCGTAGGCGCTGAGCTTCCCGTCGGCGCGCTGGGCGCGGAGGATCAGCGTCGCGTCGCAGTTCTCCGGCGGCGTCGTCGCCCACGCGATCTCGACCGAGGTCTCGACGTCACGAACGTCCTCGTTCGCGGGCCGGTACAGATAACGCGTCACCCAGTTCCCGGACTTCGCGACGACGCGGCCGCCGGAGATGGAGAAGACGCCGGACTCGTTCTCGATCCAGCCGTTCCCGACGACGCCGTCGGCGCGATCGAACATGTCGACGAAGCCCTCCGGCGCGGTCCCGTCGGGCGCGGCGCCGTCGACGCCGTCGTTCAGCGCGGGCCCAGGCTCGGGCGCGGCATCGCTCGCGTCCGCGTCCGCCGGCGCGGTCCCGGCGTCGCCTGCGCCGGGACCTCCGCTCGTGAAGCCGTCCGTGTCGACGAACACGGCGCAGCCGGCGGACCACGCCGCGAGCGCCGCGAGGGTGACGAGGACCCGCCGCATGCCGAAATTCTACCCACCATCGGGCATGATCGCCCAGCTCGGCGCGCCCGACGCGTATCGTTGGGGCCGATGAAGCGTCACGTCCTCGTGCTGTTGCTCGGCGCTTGTGCGACGCCACCGCCTGTCGCGCCGCCGCCGCCGCCGCCGGCCGCCGCGCCGGTCGCGGCGGTGGAAGAAGTCGTAGAAGACGCCGGCGCGCCGGTCGTCGAGCCGCCGCCGGTGTACCCGAGCGCACCCGACGACACCGACGCGGTGATCCTCCAGCGCACGGCGTGCCAGGGCCGCTGCCCGATCTACTCCGTCGGCATCACCAGCAACGGCAACGTGCACTTCTTCGGCGAGCTGTTCACGAAGAAGCTCGGCTACGCGTTCGCGACCGTTCCGCGCGAGGAGGTAGCTGCACTCTACAAGCGCGTCGACGCGCTGCGGCCGGCGCCGTCGAAGCACCCGGCGGCGCCCGATCGTCCGAGCGCGTTCGTGGTGCGGCGGCGCAAGGGCGTGACGACGCGGCTCGACGCACCGGGCACGATCTTCGAGGAGATCGACTCCGTCGCGAACACGAAGGCGTGGGTCGCGTCGGACCAGACGAGCGGGTACGACCGCGGCGATCCGATCCCGGCCGCGGCGGCGCAAGCGATGCTCGGACGTCAGCTCGAAGCGCTCGACAAGTGCGCCGGCGGGAAGACCGAGATCGAGATCACGATCGAGAGCACGGAGCTCGGGCAAGCGCGGATCGCGAACGTCGCCGGGAAGAAGGAGCCCGACGACTGCGTCCGCAAGGCCGTCGCCGCGCTCCGCTTCCCGCTCGGCGCCGCCCCCGTCGCGCCGCTCACCGTCACGATTGGCAAATAGCCGAAGCGTCGTAAGCTGGCGCTCTGCGCATGATCTTCCGCCAGTTGTTCGACCAGGTCTCGAGCACCTACAGCTATCTCCTCGCCGACGAGCAGACGCGCGAAGCGGTCCTGATCGATCCCGTCTTCGAGCGCCACGTGCGCGACGCCGCGCTCGTCCGCGAGCTCGGCCTCTCGCTCCTCTACACGATCGACACCCATTGCCACGCCGATCACGTCACCGGCGCGTGGCTCATGAGAGACGCCTTCGGCAGCAAGTCCGCCCTCGCCCGCGAATACGGCGCGACCAACGTCGATCTTCCGCTCGCGGACGGCGACGTCATCCGCTTCGGCGGCGAGTCGCTCGAGGTCCGCGCCACCCCGGGCCACACCGACGGCTGCCTCTCCTTCGTGACGCCCGATCGGACGATGGTCTTCACCGGCGACGCGCTCCTCGTCCGCGGCGCGGGCCGCACCGACTTCCAGCAGGGCGATCCTTCCCTCCTCTACCAGTCGATCCAGAAGCAGCTCTTCTCGTTGCCCGACGACTGCGTGGTGTATCCCGCGCACGACTACGACGGCCGCACGTCGAGCACGATCGGCGAGGAGCGCCGCTTCAACGCGCGCATCGGCGGCAACGCGCGCGAGGAGGACTTCGTCGGCTACATGATGAACCTCGCGCTGCCGCATCCGAAGCAGCTCGACATCGCGGTCCCCGCCAACATGCGCGGCGGGCAGCCGGAGGACGGCAAGGCCCCCGCTCCGCCGGCGTGGGCGCCGCTCGTGACGACCTACGCCGGCATCCTCGAGATCAAGCCCGACTGGGTCGCCGCCCACCGCGACGACGTCCACCTCCTCGACGTCCGCTCCGCCGTCGAGCTGACGGGGGAGCTCGGTCACATCATGGGTGCGCAGCACATCCCGCTCGAGGAGCTCCGCGCGCGCGCGGCCGAGGTCAAATCCGATCGCCCCGTCGTCGTCGTATGCCAAACAGGCCGCCGCTCCGGGATCGCCACGCAGATCCTCGGCAAAGCGGGGGTCACCAAAGTGGCCAATCTCGCGGGCGGCATGGTCGCCTGGCGCGACCTCGGGTTGCCGTCGTAATCGCTATTCCGTAATCGCTATTCCGCCGCCGCGGCCGCGTCGGAGAGCGGGAGCACGCGGCAGGCGCCACGGCCGGGGTAGTAGCGCTTGTTCGCTCCCGGCGCGGCGTATCCGTTGATCAGCACGCGGCGCGGAGACGACGAGTGGTTGGGCGTGCTGCCGTGGACGGCGTAAGGGCCGAAGAGGAGCACGTCGCCCGCGCGGCCGGTCACGGAGACCGCGCGCGACGCGTCGACGCGCACGCCGCCGTCCTTCACGAGGCGACCGGAGGCGTCGAGCGCCGCCGCGTCCCGGGGGAGGAACTCGAGCGGCCCGTTCTCCTCCGTCATGTCGTCGACGAGGAGGATCGTCTGCACGAACGAGCCGCGGCCGTTCACGTCGCGCCACGTGTCGCCGCCCTTGTCGCGGTGCTGGATGTCCTGATGCCAGTCGAAGGCGACGCCGTCGTTCGGCATCTTGTAGTGCGCCTGGCAGAGGAGCTGCTCGCAGCGGCGAGCGCCGAGCAGCTCGAGCGCCGGCTCGACGAGGCGCGGGTCCTCGCTCAGGCGAAGGAGCACCGGCTCCGCCCCGCCGGCCCACACGACGCGCTGCACCACGACCGGCCCGCCCTCCTCCGGGACGCCGAGCGCGAAGAACGCGCCGTCGTGGTCCCCCGTCGCGCGCAGCGTCTGCGCGGTCGCGTAGAGCCGCTCGAGCGCCGCCCGCGCCGCGCGGACCTCGTCCTCGCGGAAGACCCCGCGCCGAACGACGAACCCACCTCCGTAAAATGCCCGCTTCTCCTCGTCCGACAGCTTCACTCGCGCCTCTTCCGTCGCTACTCGAGAGTGTAGCGAGCCGGACGGCGACACCCAAATTGGCTGCCGAGCTACGGGTAGGTGAAGACTACGCCGGTCGGAGAGCACGCAGCGCGGCCGGGGACGACCTGCGCGGAGACGGACAGCATCGAAGCGGTGCCAGACGGACACACGACGTGATGCCGAGCGCGATCGCTGGGGAAGGAGGCGTCGGGGACCGGATGATCCTCGAGCCGGGTACACGAGGGATCGATCGTCGCCGGGAACGTAAAACCACCGTTCGGCGCGAGAGCGCTCCAGTACCGCAGGTCGACGGTCCCCGCTTGCGTTCTGGGAGCCAGGGTGGCGATGCCTCCATAGACGACGCCCGTCGCCGTGGTCCTCGTGGCGACGGAGTGCGTCATGTTCCCGCTATGCACGTAGAGGAGCTCGGCGTGCGTACGCCGGAAGTCGACCCGAGCTTCACCAAAGTAGGCCCGAGGTACAGGCGCGGAGCTCAGCGTGATCGTCTGGCTCGCGCCCACCGCGATCGTGCCGCTCGCTGGGCTCGGGGTCAGCCAGCTGCCGCTCTCGGCCGCCTCGACGGTGAAGGGGAGCGGCGCCGTTCCGGTGTTCTTGATGACGAACCCTCGCGGCGACGGGGTCGTTCCGCAATCGACCTCGCCGAAATCGATCTCTCGCGGGTACACGTCCATCGATAGCGCCCCCGTGCCTTGCGCCAGAAACGTGAGGTTCCCGCTCGCGAGCGGCGCGCAGAGGGGTGTGCCCGGCGGCGCCGAGAGCTTGACCTGAGCGCTCCGCGGCCCCGCCAGAGCCGGCGTGAACCACGCTGCGTGCTGCCAGATGTCATTGCCGAAGCCGTTCGGGAACTGCTCCACGCGGACCTCGTTCGATGGGTCTTGAACCCTCGTGAGCGAGAGCGGATGGATGTCGTTGCCTTGAACGACGGTGCTCACGAGCCAGAAATCTCGCGTCTCGCCGACCGGGATCGCGCCGAGGTCGTAGGTCCCGGCGTTCCCGGTGACGACCATCCCGCGCACGTTGATCTGCGCCGGGATCGCGAGGAACGTGTTCGCGGACGCGGCGGTGATCGCGATGAGCTGTCGATGCTCGCCGGGCGCGGCGAAGTAGCCGATCGTGGAATCGAAGGAGAGCTTCGGCAAGACGCGGACGGTGACCGACTCTCCGGGCGCGAGGGTGCCGGACGGCGGGTTGACGTCGAACAGCGGCGTCGTGGCCTCGACCGACACGCTGAACGGGACCGCGACGGCCGAGTGGTTGGTCAGCTGGAACGTGCGGCCCTGCGGCAGAGCGCTGCCGCACGTCGCGTCGTCGAGCTCGACGCTCGCGACGTCGACGGAGAGCGGCAGCACCTTGCCTTCTCCCGTGACCGTGACGTCGGCGGGTACGCCGCCGCATAGGGTCCCGGTCGCGCCTGAATGAAAGCGGATCGTGTCGGTGAACGCGCCGGACGGGACGGTGCGCCAGAACCGCACCGGGACGCTCGTGCCGCGCGGCACCGTCACCGAGACAAACTCGCCGGTCTGGAGGTGCTCCGCGAACACCTCGACCGCCTGGTTCCCGCCGTTCGTCAGGTAGACGACCTCCTGGACCCGAGCACCTGCCGTGCGATCGCCGACCGAGCCGCCCGTCGCGCTCAGGATGCCCCCGCCGCGATACGAGAAGAGGAAGATCCGGCTCCACTCGGTCGCGCCGGGGCGCATCAGGAAGAGGTTCTCGTGCTGGTACTCGTAGCCGCTCCCCGCGCGCGGCGGCGCCGCCACGCGAACGAGCTTCGTGGTGGCAGGCGGGATGGTCAGCGTGCCCCGGAGCGTCGTCGGATCGATCGTGAGCGGGACGTCATCGAGCGTCAGGCCGAACGAGAACGGCCCCGCGCGGGTGTAATCCATCGTCATCGGCGTGCCGCTCGTGTTCGTGAGCGACAGATACTGGGGGACGGGATCGGTCCCGCAGCCCGTCTCCATGACGATGCGATCGGTGGACACGATGAGATCCGCGTCCGAGACGGAGCGCGCGAGCACGGCGGGATCGGTCGCGATGTCGGGCATGCTGCACGCGCCGGCGGCCTGCACGCGCACGTCGACGCGCTCCGGCGTGGCGCCGGCGGCGGGCGCGTACTTGACGCGAACGGTGGCCCGCCCGCCCGGCGCGAGGGTGCCGCTCGGGTTGCCGTCGATGGTCACCGCGGTCGACGACGAGGTCGCGAACGTGATGGGGATCGCCGCGTTACCTCGGTTCTCGAGCGTGAACGTCTCCGACGCCGTCGTGACGCCGGCGACCGCGGTGAGCTCCGCGTGGCGCGAGTCGACCCAGCGGAGGACCGCGCCGCCCGCGCGCTGGCGGAGCGCGATCGTGCGGTCCGCGTCGCCGGGGACGGTGCTCGTGATCGTGAGCAGGTCGCCGTAGTCCGCAGGGAGCGTGGTGAGGTTGGACGGGATCGCCTTCGGTGTGACCGTGATCGACGCGGTCCCACCGGCCGCGAGCGTCCCGGACGCAGGCGTGATCGAGAACGACGAGGTCGCGCCGCGTCCGAGCGCGGCGGTCCAGGACAGCGAGGAGCCACCGCTGTTGGAGAGCGTGACCGTCTTGGCGACCGCCGTGTCGTGGCACCTCGTCTCGCCGAAGTCGAGATCTCCCGAGACCTGCAGCGACCCCGTGCGCGTGCTCCCCGAGTAGGTGACCACACCGCCGGCCGCGCTGCATGTCCCCGTCGGCGCGAAGGTCGTCGAGCCCGAGAAGTCGCCCGACGCGTTCACGACGGGCGCGAACGTGACCGTGCCCGTGATGGACGCTCCTGCCGCGAGCGTGAGCGTGCCGCCCGACGCGCCGGGGATCGACACGTCGAACGGACCATGAGCGACCGTGTGGATCGCGAGCGTCACCGGCTCGTTGCCGACGTTGGAGACCCCGAAGGGGAAGCCCGCGGTGGAGCCGATCGGGCGGTCCCCGAAGTCGATCGCGCCCTGCACGATCACAGCCGGACCGCTCCGCGCGAACCGCGCGGAGATCGTGACCCCGCCCGTCGCGGTGCCGAGCGGCACGACGTCGATCCGCTCGGAGATGGGGTTCGCGTTGGTCGGGATCCCCGGGTCGATCGGACGCACGGTGAACGTCGTCGAGGCGCCCGGCGCGAGCGTCCCTCCCGCCGATCCGCCGAGCTCGAACCAGTCGCCGTAGAAGGGGCCCTTCGTCACGTCGAAGGCGCCGGCCACGGGACCCGAGTTCGTCACCGTGACCGTCTGCGCCGGCGGCCTCGCGGCTCCGCACGACCACGTCCCGAACTCCATGTACCCCTCGGGGGACGTGGTGAAGGTCACGTCGAAGCTCGCCGCGCCGGTGACGCCGCCCTCCTCTTCGGCGTCCGCGTCCGCGCCGGAGTCACGCTCGGGGGTCGGGCCTCCGTCCGGGAGCGGCGCGGGCCCCGTGTCCGTCACGCCGGCGTCGCCTGCGGGACCTCCGCCCGGGTCGTCGTCGCTCGCGCAGCCATGGACGAGCATGAGGACGAAGGCGAAGAGGAACGCGACGCGACGGGACATGCGGTCGATCGTCGTGCATCCCGACAGGATCTCCAGACGGTCCGATGATGGAACGTTGATGGAAGCGAGCCATCATCGAGCCATCATCGATCCGTCTGGCGATGCACCGTCGCGCGCTCGATCCTCTGGGACGGAGGAAGCGCCATGTCGAGCAAGTACAAGTTCGCGGCTCTCGTGTTCGTGATGATCTCGGTGCCCGTGCTCGTGCATGGCAGCGATCGCGAGCCTGTTCCGCTCCAGAGCCGAGCGCCGCGACCGTTCCCGTCGACGCTCGGGCGCGTATGCCACGACCGCGGCGTGCTCAAATTCACCAAGTTCGAGCTCGCGGCGAACCCGCCCGAGATCACCGTGGGAGAAGAGGGCACCGTGGCCATCGTGCTCTCGTGGGAGGACCGGAGAGAGAACGCGGGGACCACGCCGTGCGGCTTCCCGAGCGGCAAGCTCGTCGTGGAGTCGAAGACGGGGACGAGCGAACACGAGCAGACCGCGCTGTTCGAGTGGGGGCCGGACTATCGCGTCCGCACGCACAGCCTCTCGCTCAAGCTCAAGCCGGAGATGTTCAAGATGGGCGCGATCCTCACGGTGCGCATCGAGCCGACGAGCCTCAGCGTCAAGAGCGGGGGCGCAGGCAGCGGCCCGCCGCGCACCGACCCGTTCAAGCTCCCGAAGCTCTCCCCGACGCCCGTCCCGGAGCGCCCCACCACGCAGCGATACGAGTCCAAGCTCATGTAGCTCCGGTCGCGGCGGCCGCCCTCGGCGCATCTTCCGACAGCCGGCGCGCGAGCTCCGCGAGGCCGTGCGTGAGGTTGTCTCGGTACGTGCGGAACGGCAAGCCGAGGGCCTCGGCGATCGCCTCCTGCTTGTCGCCTCGCGGCGCGAGGTAGGTCGCCTCGATGGCGCTCTTCCACCTCGCGCCGCGGGAGGTGGTCGCCATCGCGGCGAGCTCTCGCTCCACCGTCCGGCGAAAGGCGACCTCACCCGGCGCGCCGTGTCCCGTGAAGCGCGCGGCGAACGAGGTGCGCGCGAACGCCTTCGGATCGCGTGCCGCTCGGAGCGCCGCGCGGAGATCGCCGAGCCCGACGGTCGCGATCTCCGTGTTCGACGGCAGGCTCCTCACCGCGCCCGCGCCGGCGTACGCCGCGCAGACGTACTGCGCGGTGCGGGTGCCGCGCAGATCGAGCTGCCACAGCGAGAACGCCTTGCCGCTCATCTCGAAGGGCCGAGGGAGCTCTACGTAGCCGCGCGACTCCCAGACGCGCGCCCACCGGAAGCCGCTCGGCGCGACGATCCAGCGCACGGCGAGGTTCGGCGTCGTGAGCAGGACACGCGCGTCGTGCGCGACGCGGAGCTGGATCGTCGGTCCGATGTCGCGACGCGTGGCGCAGTCGAGCTGCAGGCGCTGGAGCGAACCGCGCTCGTGCGGCGCGAGCCCGAGGCGGCTCATCTCGGCGTGCGCGATCGCGATCGCGGGATCGCACTCGTGGTCGGCGGGGATCTCTCCTGGAGCGAGCACGAGCTCGACCCACATGCCGCGCGGGCGCCGCCTCGCGTCGCGCGCGACCGTCGTCGCTCCCCGCTGCCACGCGAGCGAGCGCTCCCACGCCCGTCGTGCGCCGGCGCCGTCGACCTCGTCGACGAGCCGCGCGAGCACCGGCACGTCGTCGTCGCGGAGCTCGTCGACGTAGAGGTCGTGCGCGGCGGCCTCGAAGGTGCGACGAATGGACGGCTGGCGGCAGAACATCCACGCGAGGGCGCTCACGCTCGCGCGCATCCGCGACGCGAGCTCGCCGCGACCGAGCTCGTCGCAATATCGCTCGACGGCGCGGGCAGAGAGGGCGGCGTGACGATCGGGCTCTCGCCATCGGAGCTCCGACTCGACGACGTCGCGGACGAGATCGTGCACGACGATCCCCTCGGGGCTGCACCGGACGTAGGGCCGTCGCTGGAGCCAGCGGAACGTCGCGAGCGCCTCCCCGTCGCTCGTCAGGTGCTGGAGCATCGACTGCGTGAGCGCGGGGACGACGGTGGCGGACTCGAGCGCGCGCCGTTGACGCTCCGTGAGCGATCGCTCCACGAGCCCGTCGAGCAGCGCGCGGAGGAGGTCGGGCTTCGGCGCCCCGGCGGAGGTGGGGAGCGCGCCGTCGGGATCCTCCGCCACGACGGCGAGCGCGAGCGGGTGTCCGCCGGTGAACGACGCGAGGCGCGCGTGGTGTCGCCGCGCGATCCCGGAGCCGCGCAAGAAGGTCTCGCACTCGGCGGGATTGAAGTTCTCGAGCGGCATCGCGTGCACGCGCTCGGCGAGGCCGGGGCCGCGCCACTCACGCGAAGGCGCATCGCGCGACGCGACGACGACGAGCCCGCCGCTCTCCCCCGCCGCGCTCATCTCGTCCGCGAGCCATCCCTCGAGCGCCGCCGCCACCTCGAAGGCGTCGAGCATGAGGATGGGCCGCGCGCGGTGGCCGAGGAGCGCTCGCAGCCGCGCCGGAGGACGCACGCCGAGCGCGGTCGCGAAGGCGCAGACGAGCTGCGCCGGGCTCGGCTCGAGCTGGTCGACGCGCACGAGCGCGACCGGGCGCCCGGCCGCCACGAGGTGCCGCTCCGCCTCGCGCAGCAAGGACGTCTTGCCGATCCCGCCGGGCCCGTGCACCCATACGAGCGCGGTGCGCTGCTCCTTCGCGAGGAGCGCGATCCGCCGGAGCTCTTGCCGGCGCCCCACGAAGGCCGCGACCGTGCCGCTGGCTCGCCGCCGCCCCATCACGAAGAGAGACCATACCCGGTCACCCCGTCGCGGAGAAGACCGCGCCGGCGGTCAGGTCGGCGGAACGGCGGGGTTCAGCCCGGCGAGCACGTTGAGCTTCTCTCGCAGCGCGAGGAAGCCGGCGCGCTCGACGATGACGTCGGGACGCGGAGCGGAGCAGGAGTGCTCCGCCCGCAACGTGAACGGGGCCGAAGCGTCCGCCACCGTCAGCTCCATCGACAGGCTCGAGCCGTCGTACCCCGCGCAGCCGGCGTCGGCCGCGGCGAGGTCTTCCCGGAGCGCCTCGACGAGCGCGCGCAGCGCCGCCGCGTCGTCGTCGGTGAGCGTGACCGTGAAGGTGGTCCGCGCGTCTCCCGCATCGGCGCCGGCGTCCACGAGGCTCTCGCATGCGTCGACCAGCATCGTCTTCGCGGCGAAGTCGACCGTCATCGATCTCGCGTCGTACGCCGACCCGGGGCACTGCGTGAGAGAACCGAAGCTCGACTGCTCGTGCCGCAGGCGCGCCGGGCTCCGAAAGCGCGCCGCCGGATCGTCGGCGCTCGGCGGCGACGTGACGTCCGTCAGTCCGCCTCCGTCGATCGCGGCGCTCGCGTCCGGCGCGGACCGATCGCTGCACGCCCCGGCGAGCATGAGTGTAAGTGTCAATTTCATGAAAAAGCGCGATTGCATCACACGAAACGCTACCGCGCAGAGCGAACGGTACAAAGCGCAGCCGGAGCGCTCACGCGCTATGCGCGGCCGATGGCGAGGAGCTTCGCCGTTGGCTCCTGGAGCACGTCGGTCGGCGTCGACGTGCGAGCGGCGAGCGACAGCGCGGGCATCAACATGCGATCGCGAAGGAAGCGGCCGAGCGGGTTCGTGATCTCGGCCAGGGCGCCGAGGCGGGCCGACATCCGGGCCACCCGCCCGACCGCGCTCTGCCGGCGCGCCTGGTAGCTCGCGAACGCGCTCTCCAGCCTGGTCGCACGACGCAGCTCGTCGAGCAAGACCGCGACGTCGACGAGCGCGCTGTTGGCCCCCTGCCCCAGGTTCGGTGCCATCGCGTGCGCGGCGTCGCCGACCAGCACCTGACGCTCGCTCCACCACCATAGACAATGGACCGAGAGGACCGGGTTGACGAGGAGGTCCTCCCAGCGCTCGAGGCGCGCGAGGATCGACGCGGCCGGCGGATACGCGCGCGCCCAGGCCGAACGGAATCGCTCGAGGTCGCGGTCCGCGAGCGCGCGGCGAACGTCACGGCCGCCCGCCGACGCGTAGACGTACGCGCCGCCGGGGACGGCGAAGCTCCCGAAGAGACCGGCGCTGGTCCAGGCCTCCTCGCCGCGCGGCTCCACCCCCGCGACGACCGCGCGGACGTAGCTCAGGCCCGGCCGGCTCACGCTCGCCTCGTGATCGCCCGCTTCACGAACGCGCGAGTGCACGCCGTCGGCCCCGATCACGAAGTCGCCGCGCAGCCGGCGCGTGCGAGCGCCTCCGTCCATGCGCACCGTGATCCCGCCGGTCCGATCGCTGCTGATGACCTCGGCGCCGAAGAGGCGCTCGATGTTCGGCTCGGCGAGGACCGCGTCGAGCAGCAGTTGCTGCAGGTCGGCCCGCCGGACCATCATCACCTTGGGCGTCGTGCCCGGTGGAACGAACAGCACGCGTCCAGCTCCGTCGACGATCCGCGGGGCGGGGACGCGGACCGCGACCGCCGCGAGCGCGGGGCCGAGGCCGATCGACTCGAGCACGGCGAGCCCGTTCTCGGCGATGCCGATCCCGGCGCCGACCCCCTTGGGATCGGCGACGCGCTCGAGGAGCGTGACCCTGGCGCCGGCGCGCGCGAGGAGGATGGAAGCGGCGGTGCCGGCGATCGCCCCGCCGACGACGATGACGTGGAGTGCCTCGATGTTCATGCCCTCACCATGGCATCGGCCGACGACGCCGGTGATGACCGGCGCCGCCAGCGTTGTGACGTTGCCCGCCAGGGCTCCCGATTGTGACCAGGGCGCGAACCAGGGGATACTGCGCGCGATGGACGGTCACACGGTCCTTGCCGCGCTCACGCAGGAGGTCCTGATCGCGGCTAGCGCGCTCGGCGTGGACACCGAGGGCATCGTGAAGGACGCGGGCCTCGACTCCGCGGTGCTCGCCGATCCCGACGGCCGCGTGCCGCTCCAGGCCCATTTCCGGATGTGGGAGCTCTTGTCGAAGAAGCCCATCGGGCTCGAGCTCGGCGCGCGCCTCGGCATCGCGGGCATGGGCGTGATCGGCTACGCGATGCAGCACGGCGCGACCGTCGGCGACGCGCTCGCGTTCCAGCGCCGCTACCGCGCGGTGCTCCACCCCGACGTCGTCCCCACCTTCGAGCGCCGCGACGACGCGAACGGATCGCGGGTCGTGTTCACGCGGAGGATCGCGCCGCCGTTCATCATGCTCCGCGAGCCGGTCGAGGCGCAGGCCTCCGCGATCGTCGCGATGATGCGCCGGCTCATCGGCGATCCGCTCCGACCTGCGTTCGTCGCGCTGCCGTTGTCCCGTCCCGCCGAGCCGTCGCGGCAGGAGAAGTTCTTCCAGTGCCCGGTGGCGTGGAGCGCGAGCGCGCTCGAGGTGGCGTTCGACGCGGCGCTGCTCGACGCTCCGCTCCCGCGCTCCGACGCGCAGCTCTTCGGCTACCTCGCGCGCCGCGCCGCCGACCTCCACGCCGCGCTGCCGCCGGAGGCGAGCTGGGCCGCGCGCGCGCGCCGTGAGATCGGGCTCCTCTTGGCGGAGGGCGAGCCTCGCCTGCCCGACGTCGCGAAGCGCCTCGGCGTCTCCGAGCGGACGCTCCATCGCCGGCTCGAAGGAGAGTCGACCAACTTCGCGTCCCTCGTCGACGAAGCCCGCCGCGAGCGCGCCCTCCTCCTCATCGCCGACCCCGCCCTCAGCGCCAGCGAGCTCGCGTTCCTACTCGGCTATTCGGAGCCCGCCGCGTTCTTCCGCGCCTTCAAGCGCTGGACGGGAGAAACGCCAAAATCGTATAGAAACGCCACGGGATAATACGCCCTATTCAGCGGAGGCCGCCCCCGACGCGAACCACTCGGGTGGTTCCGAACTCGAGAGCATGAACTCTCGACGGTACCCTACCGCCCCGCGAGCGCGTCAACGAATGTTCGTTCGCCCGAACTCACTCGCTCAGCGCGTCGCGACCTTGCGCGCCTTGACGCGCTTCGCGAGCACCTTGCACTTCGCGGCGGAGGGTCGCGTGTTCACGAAGGCGACCGCGTCGCGGCACGCGTCGAGCGTGGTCCGGTCGCAGGTCAGCTTCGCGTAGCCCACGCACGTGCTGTCCGCGCTGGAGCTCACCTGCGCCAGCAGCGTGGCCGGCGTCTCGGGGGCCGGAGCGGGCTCCGGCGACGGGAGCGCCGCGGCGACCAGCGGGGCGGCCGCCGGCTTCGCGTCGCCGTTCACGGCGGGCGCGGCCGATGCGGTGACGAGCTTGTCGACCGGGACGTCGGCGAACATCGTCGCGAACGCGCGCTCCGCCCCGTCCGCGCTCTCCGGAGCGAAGTCCCACTTCTTCCAGAGCATCACGCCGTCGGCGGAGAAGAGGAAGTCACGGACCGTCGCGCCGACGATCCTCTTGTCACACTTCGGCTCGCTGTCGCTGCAGTGACGCTCGTACGTCGCGACGTTGACGAGGACCGTCTCCGCGCGCGACGCCTTCGCCGTCTCGCGGATCATCGACGCGACGCTCGCAGGAACGTCGAACCCGTCGATGCCGCCGGCGCCGCGCCCATACGTCGTGCAGACGAGCGCGGGATCCGACGGCGCGACCACATCGATGCGACGCGACTCGAGGAGCGCCTTCATCTTGTCGCCGCTCACGCTCGCCGACGCCGCCGACGACGCCGGCGCTCCGCGGTCGCACTCCACCGTGAGCACCGCCGCCTTGCCCGACGCGCGGCCGCTGAACGCAGGGCTCTCGGCCGTGTTGCTCAGAGCGCCGCACCCGACGAGCGCCGCGACAGCCGCAACCACGAGACCGATGCGCACCATGTGGGCTCTTCAAACAAGCTCCGTGCCGCGCCTCGCGTCCTCCAAAAGTCAGCTAAGTGCGCGAATTCTGGTGCTCGCTGATGCCTACATTGGGTTCTGCTGTGGTACGAATGCTCCACCCCCCCAGGGGCCTTCGCATGCGCACGTGGGCCGCGTTGCGGTGGGTGTCTGGGCGCTCCATCATGCGATCTTCGTGGATGAAGGACGCGGCCTGCCTTCTCGACTGCCTCGCGACGAGCTACCGGCTCGACCTCGACGGCGCGGAGTACGTGGCCCAGCTCGCCGAAGCGGCGGCGTCGTTGCTCGATCGCGGGCTCGGCGTCATCGCCTACACGTACGACGCGCGCGATCGCGCGCGCCCCACGATCGACCACTTCGCGGTCTCGAAGCGCTTCGATCCGAGCTGGCTCCCGTCGTTCGACGCGGCCATCGAAGCCGCGGCGCTCGACGTCGGGAGCCCATCGCATCCGGCGGGCTTCCACGTGTGGGAGCACATGTTGTGCGGGCAGGCGAGCGCGGTCCCGAAGATGCGCTCCTTCCTCCCGCTCTTCGCGCACCTCGGCGGCGCGCGCGACGCCTTCGCCGTCAACGCGCTGGACGCGAGCGGTCAGGGGCTCTGGCTCGGCGCTCCCTTGCCATCCACGGTGAGGGAGCCGCGCGAGCAATTCACCCTCTTTACCCGATTCGCGGCGCACCTCACGTCGGCCGTGCGCCTCCGCAGGAGCGCCACGAAGCCGAGACCGGCGGCCATCCTCGCGCCGAGCGGAGCGCTGCTCCATGCCGAGGAAGGCGAGGAAGGTGTCGTCGACGCGCGCGAGGATCTCCGGCGCGCGGCCCTCGCGTTCGACGAGGCGCGCACGAAGAAGATGCGTGACGACGTCGATCTCGCGACGCGTCGTTGGCGTCCGCTCGTCCTCTCGCGCTGGTCGCTCTTGGACGACTTCGACTCGGACGGACGACGTTTCGTCGTGGCCGTCGCCAACCCGCCGCCGACGCGGCCGCCACGCAACGACCTCAGCGAGCGTGAGCACCAGGTCTTGACCCAAGCGCACATGGGTCGCTCGACCAAGAGCATCGCGTACGAGCTCGGCCTCTCGGACTCGACCGTCCGCGTGCTTCTCCATCGAGCCGCGCGAAAGCTCGGTGCGTCCACGCGCGAAGACGCGCTCGCGCGCTTCGCCGCGCTCGCGTCGGCTCACGATCGCGAAGAGCCCGAACCTTAGAAAGTGTTTACGTTTACAGGCACTTGGGCGTGCCTCCGGTCGGCCTGTGACAAAGTTCCGAGGCCATGACACGGAACGACGCGGTGCGGATGGTTGCGCTTTGCTTGGTCGGACTCGTTGCTTGCAAGAGCAGCAGCTCCACGGAGGATCCGGCGGAGCCAGACGCAGGGCCGGTGGCGCCGAAGTGCGTGGCACCGACCGGCGACGGGACGATCCACAAGCTACAAGCCCTCGAGTCGGACGACGAGGTGTGGACCGCCGCCGGAAGCCCACACGTGATCGACTTCAGCCTGACGATCCGAGAGGGCCAGAAGCTCACCGTCGAGCCGTGCGCGGTCGTGCAGCTCAAACGCGGGGTCGACATCGGCGTGTCGGGCGAGCTCGTCGCCGACGGCGAGCAAGATCGTCCGATCGTGTTCGAGCGCGCCGCCGACACGGCGTGGGGGAGGATCCGCGTCCAGGACGAGGGGCGCGCGCGCTTCGCCTTCGCGAAGCTCGTGGGCGGCGGCTTGATCAGCACCTCGCAGCCCGACCGGACCGCGACGCTCATCGTCGACGGCGATCCTCACTCGCCGGTCGGAGTGCAGCCGCTCGTACGGGTGGACCACCTCACCATCGAAGGCTCGGAGACGCTCGGCGCGCTCCTCGTCGAGAACGGCAGCTTCTCCGACGACTCGCGCGATCTGACCATCACCGGCAGCCAATCGGCGCCCGTCCGCCTCTGGCAGCGCGCGGTGTCGAGCCTCCCCACGGGCACGTATACGGGCAACCAGAACGACGAGCTCCTGATCGACGGCGGCGACTTCGGCGACTACGAGATCGTCGGCGACGTCACGCTGCACGATCGCGGGCTGCCCTACCGCGTGACGTACGCGAGCCTGCGCGTCGGCAGCTCGGAGAGCGCGGGTACGCTCACGATCGAGCCTGGGGTCACCCTCCGCTTCGATCCGAAGCTGTCGCTCCACGTGTGGGCCAAGTCCACCGGCGAGGCGGCCACCGGCACCCTCCGCGCCGTCGGCACGGCCGACAAGCCCATCGTCTTCACCTCCGCCTCGGCGACGCCGGCGGCAGGCGACTGGGTCGGGATCATCTTCAAGGGTGCACCTTCTCCGAACAACCGCATCGAGCACGCGAAGATCGCCTACGCGGGCGGCGGCTCGACGTACTCGAGCTACGACTGCGTCGCTCCGGGAGAGACGACGAGCGGAGACGACGCCGCGATCGTCTTCGCCACCAGCGCCGCCGGCCCGCCGTCCGCGTTCGTCGCGAACACGCGCATCGAGCACAGCGCGAAATTCGGCATCACGCGCGGATGGCGAGGCGACCCGATCGACTTCTTGGCGACGAACGAGTTCGCCAACGTCGCGAGCTGCTGGCAAACCCACCCACGCGGCGCCGACGTCAACGGAAGCTGCCCCAGTCCCGTGCCCTGCCCGCAGTAGCGTGGGGTTGTACGCGGCAGTGACAATCGACTATTTGATGTCGAAGCGGTCACTCGTCAATGTCGACCCCGTCGAGGAGTCTCGTGCGGGGCCGCGCTGCGGGTGATTTGCAATTGCAATGGTGACTCCCGTCTAGGCGCTCTGCACGGGATTCAGGCAGCCGGGCAGCAGCGGCTGTGAGCCCTGCGCGGACGATGCAGGGCGCCCGCGAGCACCGTAGCGTCGACGATTGCAACGTGCGCCGCGCGGCACGAAGATGCGGGGACGATGAAGCAGGCGGCCCTCCTCCTCGACTTCCTCACCGCAAGCTATCGGCTGGAGCTCGGCGATCGGGAGTACGTCGCAACCTCGTCGAGCACGCGGTGCCGCTGCTCGATCGCGGGTTGGGCGTCGTCGCGTACACGTACGACGCTCGCGACGCGGCGCGCCCCGTCGTGGGGGACGTGGGGCTCTCGAACCGCTTCGATCCAGCGTGGCTCCAAGCGTTCTATCGGTCCGTCGAGGCCGCTCAGCTCGATCAGGCGAGCAGCAAGCACCCGACCGGATTTCGTGCGTGGTCCAACCTCACCTGCGCGCAGGTGAGCACCATCCCGAAGATGCGAGCGTTCCTTCCGCTCTTCAAACACTTCGGCGGCGCTCGCGACGTGTTCGCGCTGAACGCCCTCGACGCGAGCGGCTACGGCCTCTGGCTCGGCGCACCGTGGCCGCGGATCGAGAAGGAGCCCGGCGATCTCGTGATGCTCTTCGAGCGAGTCGCGGCGCATCTCCGCGCGGCGTGCCGCTTGCGGCGCAACGGCCAGCCGGCTCGGGGGCGATCGGACGTGCTCCTCTCGACCGACGGCGACGTGCTCTCGGCCGACGGCGACACGCTACGCACCGAGGGTGTCGGAGAGGACGCGCGCTCCATGCTGCGTCGCGCGGCGAAGGCGCTCGACCGAGCGCGCTCGCAGGAAGGGCGCCGGGACGTGGACCGAGCGACGCGCGCGTGGAGGCCTCTCGTGCTCTCGCGCTGGTCGGTGCTCGACGAGTTCGACTCGGACGGACGGCGCGTCTTCGTCGCCGTCGAGAACCGACCGCCGACGCGGGCGCCCCGCCGGGACCTGAGCGAGCGCGAGCATCAGATCATGACCCAGGCCCACCTCGGACACACCAACAAGGTGATCGCGTACGAGCTCGGGCTCTCCGCGTCGACCGTCCGCGTGCTCCTCCACCGTGCGGCACGGAAGCTCGGAGCGCCGACCCGGGAGGACGCGATCGCGCGCTTCGACGAGCTCGTGAAGCGAAGCGTTCCGGGCGACGACGCGTAAACGCGTAAACCCGAGCTCGCTCTGCGTCGCGAGGACCGCGCGGTAGGCTCGCGTCGTGGGCCTGCTGCGATACTCGGCCGACCGACGGACCCTCGCGATCGTCGGCTCCTGGTTCGTCGTGGAGGCCGCGCTCTGGAGCATCGACGGTCATCCATGGCTCACCGCGGGCCTGTTCTCGGCGGCGTGCGTGGGCGCGTTCCTCGCCGCGGTCGCGACGCACAACACGATTCACTGCCCGGTGTTCCATTCACGCACGCTCGAGGCGCTGTGGAAGTGCGTCCTCACCCTCGCCTACGGGCACCCGATCGGCTCCTTCGTCCCCGGCCACAACCTCTCGCATCACCGTCACCTCGAGACCCGCGCCGACGTCATGCGGACGAGCAAGGCGCGCGCGCGTTGGAACCTGATCAACATCGTGACGTTCTTCCCTTCCATCAGCGGAGCCATGTTGCGCTCGGAGATCGGCTACGTTCGCTTCGCGTGGCGACGTCGTGCGCGCTGGCGGCGGCAGCTCGTCCTCGAGTCGTGCGTCCTCGTCGTGGCGGCGCTCGCGCTCGCGGCGGTCGACTACAAGCGGCTATTGTGGTGCGTCGTCATCCCTCACGTGTACGCGGCGTGGGGCGTCGTGACGATGAACCTCCTCCAGCACGACGGCGCCGACACCGACTCGCCGCACAATCACTCGCGGAGCTTCATTGGCAAAACGGTCAACTGGTTGACGTTCAATAACGGTTTTCACGCCGTCCATCACCTGCGGCCTGGTCTGCATTGGAGCTTGCTCCCTGCCGCCCACGAGCGGCTCGTCGTGCCGCACACCGATCCTCGATTGATCGAGCCGTCGTTGCCGGCCTATCTGTTCCGGACGTACGTGTTCCCGGGGCGGCGCGTTCGCTTCGACGGCCGGCCCGTCGTGCTCGTGGAGGCCGGCGCCGACGCGCCCTGGTATGGCAAATACGCGCCGGCGACGGCTCAAACGGAGGGAAGCAGCTCGTGATCGCGAAAGCGGAGCGGCTCGTCTCCCAGCGCAGGTCGCAGCGAATCGAATTTGGGAGATCTCTGCCGGCGATGAACCATGTCGCCGGCGAGCCTCCGAAGCTCCGTGCGCCACGCCGCCAGCGTCCATCGGCCGAACAGCGTCGAGGCCGCCTCGTAGTGTTGGAGTCGATACTCTTCCTCCGTCGTCACGTACGCGGCGTACGCGTTGGCGTACCCGTTGACGACGACGCGATCGACTCCGATCGGCGCGAGCGCCGACGCGACGGTGGAGCGCATGCGCCGGCCGCTGACGGTGGTCGGCTCGGCGGGGATGCCGACGATCGCGAGCGACCCCACGAGCAGGATCTGAGTCGGCAAGACCTGCGGCACCCACGGATGGTCCCCGAGCCGCCCGCTGTCGAGGACGCGGCAGTAATAGGCAACACGTGAATCGGGGAGGAGCTGGAAGCCTGGCGGCCGCGTCGAGAGCGAGGTCATGACGTTGCCGCGGGCGCCGTACCCGAGATCGAAGAAGCGGACCTTCGAGCCGTGCATGCTTCGCCAGTCGCGACCTCGACGCCGCCTGCACCACGCGACGAGCTTCGAGAGGACGGGGTTGACGGCGCGCAGCGCAAACGCGGGGCCCGGGCCTTCCAGCGTCCCGTAAGCGAAGCCGAGGCCGAGGCACGCGACCGAGGTCGCCCGTCCCTCGCGGCCCCTCGCGAAATCCGGATCGACCGCGATCGAGGCGAAGTCCCGATATCGAATTTGCCCCGAGAGCGCGCCGCGCAGCTCCACGCCGCGGGACGGCGCCTCGCGGAACGCGTCCCATGCGTGCCGCGCCTGCACCCGCCCGGCGTGCTCCGCGCTCTCGAAGTCGTCGTCGTGCTTGCCCACGAGGAGCCGGCGCTTCGGGCTCCAGCGGAAATTGGGCGTCACGTCGCCCGCCGACTCCTGCGCGAAGATCGCGACGAAGGAGTCCCGCTCGTCGCTGCCGGAGCGCGGCTCGACACGCGCGGCGCGCTCTTCGCAGTCGCGCGCCGCGACGCCCTTGTTGTCCGGGTGGAGGAGCGTGTTCTCGAAGTGGATGCTGGTGCCGTGCACCGGGAACCAGCACAGAAATCCGCGCGCCCTGCCGGACGAAGCGTCGTCGACGCGCAGCAGCGTGAGCGCGCGGTCGACGGCCTCGTCGCTCCGGTCGGGCGGCAGCGGCCGGACGTCGTCGTTGAGGTTGTAGGCGGCGATCGATCGATTGAAGCTGACGGTCTCGACGAGCGGCACGGAGGTCGTGTGGAGGGTGAGCCGCGCCGGGGCGAGCGTCGCGATGGCCCGCTCGAGGGCGCGAACGATCCCGCGCGCCAACCCGTCGACGACGCGCGGCGCGAAGCCGGGACCGGTGACGCTGTAGAAGAGGTACGTCGAATAGCCGTTCGGACCACTATGCGTGTGCGTCGCCGTGATCATGACGTCGTGCTCGTCGAGCATCACGCCTCGCTCGGCGATGCGCTCGAGCACCTTCTGCCGGAGATGCTGCGAGATGAAGCCGAGGTCCGCGCAGACGTAGCCGACGCGGCGCCTCGTGTTCGGACACTCGACGACGAGCGCCCGTGCGTAGAGCGGCAGCGCGACGCCCAGCGCGACGTTCTCCGGCTGGCCCCAGCCGAACATGCACATCCCGCGTTCGTAGACGGTGATATCCGCGCGGCCCATTCCGGCGCGGAGCATGGGAGCGACCAACGTGACGTCGACGGTAATACGACTGCACGAGCGCTCGTTCGATCGACGGGTTTACGTAAACCCTTTTCGTCACACCGATCGCAGAGCCCAAGTCGAATATCGACGACGCGATGAATGTGCACGCGATGCGGGGGCGTGATGGCTTCTTCCATCCGTCGACCGAAGACGAGCTCCGCGCGCTCGTGCGCCATGCTCGTCGCGCCGGCGTGCGACTGCGCGTTCGCGGCTCGGCGCACTCCATCGCCCGCGCCATCTACACCGATCCCTCCGTCGCCGGGGAGGGGGGTGGAGGTCCTCACGTCGACGTGATGCTCGATCGCTACGCGAAGGTCGTCGAGCTGAACGATCCGCGGATGCGGGTGACGGTGCAGGCGGGGTGTCACCTCGGCCTCGACCCGCGCGATCCGACGCGCTCTTCGACGTGGGAGACGTCGCTCCTGGCGCAGCTCGAGGCGCGAGGGTGGGCGCTCCCCGATCTCGGCGGGGTTACCCACCAGACCGTCTCGGGTTTCCTGATGACGGGCTCGTGCGGAGGTTCGGTGGTCCACTCCATCGAGGAGTCGGTCGTCGCGCTCCGCCTGATCGACGGCACGGGCACGGTCCACACGCTCGAGCGCGAGGACGATCCGCCGTTCTTCGCCGCGCTCTGTTCGATGGGCCTGCTCGGCGTCGTCTCGACGATCACGTTCCAGTGCGTCCGCGCCTACGACATCCTCGGCCGGGAAGACGTCACCGACGAGCCCGACTGCGCGTACGAGCTGTTCGGTGACGGCGAGCGCGGCCTCGAGGGATTCCTTCGCCGGACGGAGTACGCGCGCCTCATGTGGTGGCCGCAGGAGCACGTGCGGCGCGTCGTGACCTGGCAGGCGCGCCGGATGCGACCGCAGGACTACGACACACGCACCGGTCCGCCGAGCGCGTTTCGACCGAAGCCGTACTCGGTCCTCGGCGACGCCATCGAGAGCGCGCGCCTGTCGCGCGTCGCCAACGCCGGCGGGCAGATGCTCGGAGGCCTGTTCTACGACTCCGTCGCGCTCGCTTCGCCGACCTCACGCGCGAGAGCCTGGGCGGCGACCGTCCCCGGCGCGCGGCGAGCGATCTCCTCGCCGATCGGACGTCGCGCGAAGGAGATCGCGGGGGAGGCGTTCACGAGGCGCGTGCTCCCGGCGGTGCTTCGTCCGTTCGTGCCCGTCGGCGCGCAGCAGTTCTGGGATCGCGGCTGCCACGGACTGCCGATGGACAACCAGATGTCCGAGTCGAGCCTGCCGACGGAGTTCACCGAGATCTGGGTCCCGCTCGATCGTACGGGTGAGGTGCTCCGCGCGCTGCGCGCCCACTACGACCGCCACGGGTACGCCGCGACCGGCGCGTTCATCTGCGAGATCTACGCCGCCCGCGCGACGCGATCGTGGATGCATCCGGGGTACGAGCGCGACTCGCTCAGGATCGACCTGTTCTGGTTCGCTCGGAACCCCGGCGATCCCACCCGCGGCTGGTTCGTGCAGTTCTGGGAGCTGCTTCGTCCGTTCGGGTACAGGCTGCACTGGGGAAAGCACCTGCCCGCCGATCCCGAGCTCGGCTGGCGCTACCTGCGCCGTCAGACGCCGCGCTGGGACGACTTCCTCGACCTTCGCGCGCGGCTCGACCCCAGCGACGTCTTCCTCACGCCGTACTGGCGGAGCGCGCTGGGCGTCGGGGCTCGGCGCGCCGACGGAGTTTACGTAAGCTCTTCCCCCGGCGCGCCGCTCGAACGCCGAGGGTAGAGTCGATCGCGCATGGGCTTGCCCTCCAAATCCGCGGCCGTGGCCACGCGCCTGCAGAAGTACTACGAGGGGTTCGCGAGCGAGCGCGAGAGCGCGCTCCATCGGCTGGGCGAGCACTTCACCGACGACATCCACTTCCGCGATCCTTTCCGCGAGACGCACGGCATGCCGGCGTTCCGCGAGCTCTTCGTGCGGATGTTCAAGCAGTACCCAACGGTCGCCTTCGACAGCTTTCGGATCGACGGAGACGACCGCGCCTTCACGCTCACGTACGTCATGCGGCTCGGCATGGTCGTCGGCCCCGAGTTCGTGACGCCGATGGCGAGCGTGTGCCGCGTCCGCGCCGGGGAAGACCGTGTCAGCGACCTGCTCGACTTCTACGACTTCTCGTCGAGCCTCGTGTCCCCCTTCCCTCTCGTCGCCGCCGCCTACCGCAAGCTCGTCAACGCGCTCTTCCTCTGAGAGGAAAAACCCACGTGATAGGGTGGCGGCGATGGGATTCGAGCTCTTGCTTCGAGCCACACGTCGCGCGTCACCGAGGGAGGTCCGAAGCCCGTTCACGGGCCAGCTCCAGATGGAGACTCCCCTCGTGATGACCGAAACCGAGCTGCGAGCCTGCCTGGCCGTTCTCGCCCGACACGGCGGACGGCTCGACGAGGACGGCGGCGGTCTCGTTCGTCTCGAAGGGGGAGCGCTCCAGTTCTCCGGGTTCGACGCGGAGGGCGATCTCGTCAAGGTGATCGGAGACCTCCGCGTCGCGTGTCATGTCTTGTTCGAGTTGGCGCAGGCGGGGCAGATGGCGATCCTCCCGGACAGCGGCGATGGGCTCGTTACGAGCAAGGAGACGCTCGCCAGAGCACAGCAGCTCGAAGACGAGCTCGGAGGGCCCGTCGTCGTCGTCGACGACGCAGAGGCCCTCGCCACCGCCCTCGAAGCGGAGTGTGAACGCGCGCGAGCCTACTCCGAACGAGCCGCGCGCGGCGGATAGACGCGCCGCTCCTCGAGCCGCGGGCTCGACGAAATTGTTTACGTTTACAACCACTAGGACGTGCTTCCCGTCGGCCTGTGACAGAGTCGCGACGGCGAGGTTCACATGACACGGAACGATTTGGTGCGGATGGTTGCGCTCTGCGTGGCCGGGCTTGCAGCTTGCGAGAGCAGCTCCGCGGGGCCAGCCCCCGTGGCTCCAGACGCAGACGCAGGATCGGTGGAGCCGAAGTGCGTCGCTCCGACGGGTGAAGGGACGGTCCACTCCTCGTCCGCTCTCGCCTCGGACGTCGAGGTGTGGACCGCCGCGGGCAGCCCGCACGTCGTCACGGTTCCGGTCACGATCCGCGCCGGACAGAAGCTCACGATCGAGCCGTGCGCCGTGGTCCGCCTCGAGGCCAAAATGAGCGTGCTCGTCGACGGCGAGCTGATCGCCGACGGCGCGGCCGACCAGCGGATCTCGCTCGAGCGCGCGGGGGCCGAGCCGTGGGAGTACGTCCGCGTCTCCGACACCGGGCGCGCACGCTTCGCCTACGCGACGCTCGCGGGTGGCGGGCACCTGAGCAACAACCGTCCGAACGAGACGGCGACGCTCTACGTCGGCGGCGACTTGCGCTCGCCTACGGGCGCCCAGCCGCTCGTACGCGTGGACCACGTCACCATCGAGGGGTCGCAGACGCTCGGCGTGCTCTTGACCGAGAACGGCGCCTTCACCGACGACTCGCTCGACCTCACCGTGACCGGCAGCGGCTCGGCGCCGATCCGCACCTGGTTGAGCGCCGCCTCGAGCCTGCCCACGGGCGCGTACGCCGGCAACCAGGACGATCAGATCCTGCTCGAGGCGGGCGGCTCCCCGATCGTGGGCGAGGTCACGCTGCGCGATCGTGGTCTCTCGTACCACGTGATCAGCTCCCCGCTGCGCGTCGGCGGCACCGACAACGACAAGAAGCCCGGCACGCTCGTCGTGGAGCCTGGCGTTACCCTCCGCTTCCAGCCGGGGTCGGGCGTGAACGTCGAAGCGTACACGACGAGCGAGAGCGCCACGGGGACGCTGCGCGCGATCGGCACGTCCGACAAGCCGATCGTGTTCACGTCCGACTCCGCGACGCCGGCGCCGGGGGACTGGGTCGGCATCACGTTCAAGGGCACGCCGTCGCCGAACAACCGCATCGAGCACGCGACGATCGCCTACGCCGGCGGCGACTCCGGCATCTCGAGCTACGACTGCTTCGTCACCCCCGACGAGCGCGGCTTCTCGAACCGCGGCGCCGTCATCATCTTCGGCGGCCCGGCCGCGGCGCCGTTCATCGCCCACACGCGCATCGAGAACAGCGCCCAAGACGGCATCGTGCGCGGCTGGACGGGCGAGCCAGTCGACTTCCTGGGAACGAACGAGTTCGTCGCGGTCTCGCGCTGCAATCAGACGTTCCCAAAGCCCGCGGCGGGCGCGTGCCCCTCACCGCCACCGTGCCCGAAGTAGCTGCACTCGTCGCTCGGGTCTCGAGCGAGGTTGACGATCTACGCCCAACGAGGAAGTCGGTCGTAAGGCACACGAGCTCGTTGCCAGCGAACCCGTAGTAGGTGCCGTAGTATCCGTCGCCGTAGCCGTCTCGAACACGGCGGCGGTACCGCCTTCGCCGACGTCATGGATGCCGAGTGCCTTGGTCCTCGAAGCGAGATCGAGCTCGTGCTCGTCTTCTTCTTTGAGGAGCTCAAGCGCCTTCGCGTCCATGAATGAGCCCATGGCGACGTCGACGGGGTAGCCATACGCGGGCTTGGCCGTGACCTTGCGGCGGCTCGGCGGGACGAGCGACGACATGCCGCGGGGGAGGGCGACTTCCCACCGATCGACCGCTTTCGCGCGGACGATGATGCTCACTGCGCAGACGCGGCCGCCGGCGACGGCGAGCTCGACGTCATACTTGGCTGGTGGAACGGCACGCGCAAACGGCGCGACGTCCTCGTTCTGGAGGTGCATCGGATCGATCGCCACGACCGAGCCCGTCGGGAGGACGAGCTGCCCCAAGAGGCCCGGACAGCCAAGGCGCGCGTGAGGAGCGACGAGGAGCCGGGCGAACGGATCGCGGCGAGCTCCGCGAAGCCACTGGCAGCAATTCCATCCACCGCGAGAATCCAAGAAGCTGGAAACGCAGGTCCGTCGCCTCGTCGAGACACGCCGTTACCTCGCCGGCCGCGCCGAGATTGAAGTCGAGTCTTGACACTCCCCTTAGCGGAGACACGACGCTCGACGGACCGATCATGGACCACATCAGCATTCCTATCGCCGACACCACCGCCACACGGACATTCTACGAGGTCGGCTTCGACAAGCCTGGCAGCCCCGTCCTCTACTTCGGCGTCGCCGAGGCTCCGAGCCAAGTCCATCTCGCCTTCGTGGCCAGTGACGAGGGAGCTGTACGCGCATTCTTCGAGGCGGCGCTGGCCAACGGCGGGACGGACAACGGACCGCCGGGTCCGCGGCCCAGCTACGGCGCCGAGTACTACGCGGCGTTCGTCCTCGACGCCGACGCGGACGGCGGCCTCCACGGCGCCGCGCTGGCTCAGATGCACCGTAAACGTAAACAACTTCGTCAGAGACATTCGGACGGGTGCACGAAAGAATCCCTAGGGGAGGCGTGGCCATCGAACGATGGCCCTCTCTGCCAACGAGCGTGTACCCGCGGAGTAGAAGCTGATGAATCCGAAGAAGCTCGTTCTGTTCACGGTGGCAATCGCAGCCTCGGCCGCGGCGGCGGGGACCGCCACCATCGGCTGCAGCTCGACGACGTCGAACGAGAGCGCGACCAACAGCCGGAGCGATGCGGGCAACGCCACGGAAGGGGGCGATGGCGCCACGGAGGGGGGCGATGGCGCCACGGCTCCGCCGACGACCCCCGGGGCGATCGACCCGCAGCTCGTGGGCAGTTGGTCCCTCGTAGGGGGCGGCGTCTCCATCATCACGCACTACTACGACAACAGCACTTGGCTGACCGTCGTGGTGGTCCGCGGCACGATAGCCAACAGCGACCGCACGATGAAGGGCAGCTACCGGGCCGAGAGCGGTCGAATCTTCTACTCGGACGTCCTCTCCCAGACCAGCAACGACAGGGGGGAAACCTGGAGTGACTGGGCATCCACCCCAGGCTGGGAGGAGCAGTACGTCCTCGGCACCGACGAAGACGGTGAATACCTCATGGCGTCGGAAGACGGGATCACCGAGGACACGGCGAAGTACCGTCGCAGCCCCGAGTGATTCGCCAGAGATGACCCCGCCACCTTCGAGGGGCGTCGCCAGGAATGGCAGCGAGACGACGCGATCATCGGCGGCGCGCCGCGCCCGCGTCGTCCGACCGTGGCACGAAGTCGATCGGAAGGACGACGGCAACCACTCGCGAGCGCACGGTCGTAGCTGCGTGGGCCTTCTTCACCTGCAAGTTGATCCATTCGACCAGCTCAAACTGAGTTGGCCGGTGCACGTGGTGCTGCCGCCACACGAGGCTGACGTATCTTGCGTCGGGGTCGTGGAGAGCGCCGGCACGGCTGCCGATGGATGACGCCCAGGTGCGCGTATCTCCGTTGGATCCCATCGTCTAGGGCTCCGACGCGCCGCGCGTGAGTGCTTTCGAGCGACGATCGAGCGTCATCCGCCGACTGGGCGCCTGTGAGTGGTACCGACGCCGCCGGCCGGAGAGCAGCAGGAACCTGACGGCGTCGCCGCATTGCGATGGGAATGCACCGGCGACGAACCGTTCGGCCGCATCGGTCGCGCCGTGGAACGTCGACTACGACGGGAAGCTAACATATAGGCGATTGCACGTCGGCCGCCGCGAGTGGCGGCCGACGTGCAATCGCCTATATGTTAATTTCGACCGGGCGCCTAACGGTCGCAGGTCACACGGACGTGGCCACGTCGTCGCTCTCGGCCAAGTTCGGCACGCCGCACCCGCCGTTGCCGGCCTCGCTCTTGGGCGCGGCCGTGCCGCCCGAGACCCGGCCAGAACCCCGCACGGGGGTCCGCCGCTCGTTGCGGACAGCCGTCAGCGTCCCCAAGGAGACGACGACGGTTGTCCACGCGACGAGGTCACCCGCGCGTGCCTCGAGCTCAGGCCGGTCGTGGAGCTCGTGGCGTAGCTCGTAAAGCGCAAGCGGCGTGGTTGGGACACGTGGTCGTAGTGTTGTCACGAATCCCAAGAAACCCCTGACGAAATGGCGGAACGAGTCGTTCTTCGAAGCCGGATATCGTAAGTTCGAATCTTACGGGCGCACTGCTTTCAGGGTGTTCGGCGCCGGCGCCGAACACCCCAGAGAAGGCCGAGGGCGGCGAGGCCAGCTCCGAGGCCAAAGCCGTCGGTGTGCGGCGGCGCGAGCGTCGAGCAGCCGGCCTCGCTGCTTCCCAGCGCGTTCTGGTCGGGCGGCACCTTGAACGTCACGCGGCGTGTGTTGTTGTCGAATCGGCCCTCGTTCGGCGAATTCAGGACGAGCTCGAACGAGACCTCCTTTCCGACGTGGCTGTTGGACGACACGACCACCAACATCACGAGGTGGATCAAACGCTCGCGCGAAGGTTCGAAGGCTTTGAGCGCACAGGACATGTCGCGGTTGGAGTATCCGCCGCCCACCTTACGCTCGCAGACCGGAGCGTTTCCCTCGCTTACGGAGCTGAACTCGGTGCGGGAGACGACTTGTTTCCCGTCGGGACCGGTCTCGTCGCCGAGGACGACGTCGAGCGAGGTCGTGGACGCCGCCTCCGGGCCCAAGTTCTTCGCCGGGATGTCGAACTCGAGATCCACCCAAGATTGGTATCCAACACCCATCTGGTACCGTTTGGTCTTCGCGACTAGGTTTCGCGGCTCGCCGAGCTCTAGGTCGGCGGTGCCGAGCGCAGAGGTTGCCCCCGAGACGACGACGGCGTTCGCGCTCGCGCCCGTATCTCCGTTGAAGTCGATCCCGGCCGCGATCCGCCCCTGGTCGTCGAGCGTGATCGCTTCGCCGCCGTTGCATGCGCTCGAGATGGCGATACCGTGGACGGTCACCTTCTTCCCGGGCTCGATTTCGACCTCTTGGCCCACGCGGAGGATGGTCTCGATGCCCTTGCCTGGCGTGTAGAGGAAGAGGCCGAGCACCGTCTCGCTGCCGTTCGTCACGTCGTGCACGAATGCGAGCTGTCCGACGTCGTTCGACGCCCAGCCGGCGGTGTGCCTGCTCACGAAGTGGTACCCGTCGACCGTCGTGTCCTTGCCTGCAAGGACGCGGGGGGAGCCACCCTCCACGATCATGACCTGAGTTTCGCCCTCCGCATTCGACTCGTCGGAGGCGAAGTCGTTGTTTCGCATCATGCAAACGCTGTGGCCGCCCGCGTATGGATCGGCCGCCTTCAGCGTCAATGGCCCCGGGCGCTCGAAGACCTTCGCCGGAGCGCCGACCGAGCCGGTAAGGACGTGGTTGACGGTCGAGCCGTCTCCCGCCTGGGCCCTGGCCCACGCGACGACGATGCCCGTCCGCCCGACCCCGATGGGCGTCGGATACGACGGCGCGTTCGGAGGGCTCCCGGGATAGGCCTCCTCCCACCAGAGCTGCTTCGTGCCAGCCGCGCCGCTCATGCCGGTCCACACAGCGATCCCGTTGGGGGCCAGGGCGGGCGCGGGCGGAATCGGCGTGTCGTTGTTCAGGACCGCGTAGTACTTGCCCGTTTTGTCGAGCCAGTGTGCGCCGCCGCCAATGTTCGGGGGCATCGAAAGGGCCTTCTTGGGCCCCTTGTAGGCTCTGGAGAAGACGCCCGCGTTGCCGTCGGCGACGATGACGTCGCCGCGCTCGTTGGTGCGAATGTTGGAAAAGAGTCCGACGACCTGCCCTTCGATGGCCTCGCCCTCCTCCAGGAGCGTCGACACGGTCCCGTCCGGATCGCGCGCCTGGATGTAGTTCTTCCCTTCGAAGTGCTGGAAGAATACGAGATCGCCAAAGCGGGAGAGGAGGCTCCCAGTGCCGCTCGTGACGGTGTCGACGGTGACGAGCTTGCCGCCCTTCTCCATAATCGGCGTGCCGAACGCAGGCTCCGAGTCGAACGCCACCTCCCCATCCGCGCCGAGAAGGATCGGATACTTGATCGTATAGAGCGGACTCGTATGGCCCTCGTACGTGTGCTTGCCGTCGGCGATCGCCACGACGCGAAGCGGCGGCGCAGCGCTCGCGCTACGCGCCAGCGTCGTCGCCACGAGGAGCGATCCGAGAACAGAAGCCAGCCGACGCCCGCGCGAAAGGCTCCCCACCATGGCCCCCGTGAGCGGACGAAGGCGCAAGGGGCTTCGCCCGAACGTGTGCGTACATCTCCGGAGCAAGCGACTGACCACGAGTCCGTGGAAGACGATGAAAGCAATTTTGGACATACGATTCCCTCTCTATTCGGCCGGACGCTCGTCCAGCCTGTGGCAAGGCGGTCCGTTGCTCCATCCTCGGCGGCTCAGACCGTCACGGCTCATCGCACGATCGAAGCCCGTACCGCCGTGCGGGCGGAATACCTCAACGGAGTAGAGCAAGGGCGCGCATGTCCGATAGCCTCGACGTCATGGATCGGCCGGCGCTGCGCGCGCTGCTCGCCCTGCTCGACCGGGGGCTCGTTGACGAACGCGACGTGGCGGAGCTCGCCAGCCTGCTGATGAAGACGCTCGACGTGCAGGCGCTCTCGTTCGGTCCGGGCTTCGGCTTCTCGCCGCTCGCGCACGTCGAGAACGTCGAGGACGCCTGGCGCGCGCACCACACGCGCAACATCGCGTGGGATCGCTCCCCGGCTTTCCTCGCGACGTCGCGCGGGGCGCCGTTCCGCGTGAAGACGCATTCGTCGGAGGAGGAGCGTCGCAGCCCGCTCTTCCGCGGGCTCGGAGAGTTCTACTTCGAGGACGCCGCGATCTCGCTCGTTCACGCGATCGGCGCGCCGCACTTCATGGCCTTCTATCGCGCGCGCGGCGCACGCGAGTTCGACGACGACGACGCGGTGCTCCTCAAGCTGCTGCATCCGCATCTCAGCGCTGCGTTTGCGACCGCGCTGCCGCGCGCCGCGTTCGCGAGTGAAGGTGAGAACGGACCGGTGCCCGTGGGATGGGTCGATCTGCCGAGCGAGTCCGTCCACCTCGCGCCGGGGATCGAAGCGTTCGTCGCGACGCATCTCGGCGTCGAGAGCGCCGCGGAACGACGTCGATTCCGTACGCTGCTCGTCCAGCGCGCGCGACGTCTCGATGCCGGCGCGGATTCGCCGGGCCCGCCGCGCCCGCTTCCTCTCAACGCGCAGGTTCGTCTCGAGGCCGCGCGCGTCGATCCGAAGCGCTCCGGTCCGAAGCCGCGAGGCGAAGTCGCGTCGCGGACGTTCTTCGCGCTTTGCCCATCGCCACCCGACGCTCGCAACGAGGATCTCCTCCTCCTCCTGACGCCCGCCCAGCGCGCGGTCGCCTCGCGGGCCGCCAGAGGGGCATCGTTGCCGAGCGTCGCGAAGGAGCTCGGCATCTCCCTCGCGACGGCGCGCGTGCACCTTCGCGAGGTGTATCGCCGCCTCGACGTCCACGACCGCACCGAGCTCCGCCGGCGCATCGACGGTGTGTAGTCCGCTGTCCTGACGCCGGGCGCGTCGAAGGACCAAACCTCTCTGGTCCGTGGAGTGGCCACTCACCCGTCACGCCCCTCGCCACGGAGGAAGGCGCCCGTTCGGTCTCATCGGACGGGTCGTCCTCGGCGAGCTCGACCTGGCAGAAGGAAGTGGCGGAGCAACACATGACCCCGCTCCTCGCCACGTGCCGCTGCACCTCGCCGGTCATGCTCCGCGACGGCCGAGTGCGCCGCTACCTGGCCGCCGCGTCGTCCCTGTCCGCGAAGTTTGGCCAGCCGCACCCGCCGCTACCGGCCTCGCTCTTGGGCGAAGACGTGGCCGAGGAAGCGCCCGAGGGTTTGGCGGAGTTTCGGCTTTTCGGCCGAGAATCGCGAAAACCGTTCTAGCTAAGCTCACGGAATCAGGACCACTTCCGCGATTCGTTGGGCGTCCCCAAGGGGGAGCGGAACGTACGGAGGCTGGAGGCCTCGTGCCCCTGGGCCCGGCGCGCTCGCCGTGGCTCCCGAGCGTCGTCGACCTCGAGGACGTCTGGCCCGTCGTCGTGATGAGGGTGGCCGTGTGAGTTGCGCGCCCGTGGAAGGGCCTGGCCCCGAACCTTCATCGGCGCGAACGCTCGTGCTCATCACCGACCGCGCTCCTTCTTCGGCCTTCGCTGCGGCTCGGGCTTCTTGAGCTGCTTGGCGGTCGCCTCGAAGGCCGCGTCGATCATGCGGGGCTTCGCGTCCTGAAGGGCCCGGTAGCGGTCGTACTCGCGATCGGCCTTCGCCTTCGCGACCTCGGCCGAGATCGTCCCGGCGTGGTCGAGCAGCTTGCGGCCCGACGCCTTGAGAAAGTCGTCGAGCTTGTCGACCCAGTCCCGCATCGTCATCGGCCTGCGCTCGAGCGCCTGGAGCTCGGCGAACTCGATGTACAGGTTCACGATCCGATTGAGGACCTGCAGCTCGGGCTCGGTCAGGTAGTTCTTGGCGATCGCGGCGTCCGCCTTGCGGACCACGCCTCCCGGCCGCGTCGTCTGCATGCCCATGAAGGGCTTGTCGCTGTCGGCGCGCTCGTGGACGATCTCGGCGGCCGTGTGCCCGTGCGCGGCCCAGTGCATCTTGTTCTGCACGGTCGCGAAGAACTGCTGCGAGAGCGCGGCGTCCGGCTCGTAGTCGACGCTCGTCGCGTAGATGTCGAGGACCTTCTGGTAGAAGCGCCGCTCCGACGCACGGATGTCGCGAATCCGCTCGAGCAGCTCGTCGAAGTAGTCGGTCTGGCCCGGCCCGGGCGGGTTCTTGAGCCGCTCGTCGTCCATCGTGAAGCCCTTGACCAGGTACTCCGACACGCGCGCGTTCGCCCACTTGCGGAACTGGGTGCCCCGATGACTCCGCACGCGGAAGCCGACGGCGAGGATCGCTTCGAGGTTGTAGAAGCGGAGGTTGCGAGAGACCTGACGCGCGCCCTCGGTGCGAACTTGTAAGAACGGCTTACAGGTTGCCGCCTCGTCGAGCTCGCCCTCCGCGTAGATCTCGCGGAGGTGCTGCGTGATGTTCTGCGGCGTCGTCTGGAACAGCTCGGCCATCAGCGCCTGCGTGAGCCAGACTGTCTCGCCCTCAAAGCGACATTCGACGCGCGTGCGGCCATCCTCGGTCTGGTAGACGATGAGCTCGCCCTTGGGCGTTTCGTCGGACGACTTCGTCATGGTCGGCGACTCCGAGCGCGTCCCGAACGGCACGTTGGACCGTGAGCGATCGGACTGGGCCACCGCACCAACTCTGGGGGCTCTACCTCGCAAGTTGACCCGTCCATCGGCAGCAGCCGCGTTGGCTCTCGACCGAGCACGTCGACCCCTCTGGGGATACCCCTCGCCGCAGATGCCTTTGGCGGCCCGGCGCCACCACGGGCGTTCCGAGAACCGGAGCTGATTGCCCGCAGACGCGGCCCAGTCTGCACAAACGCAAGGGCCTCCTGCTCCGCGCGCGCGATTCCAGTTGACCCGTTCGTGGACAAGCCGGTCATCGACGAGCCAACGGATCGCGTCGGGCCCCCACTCGATAGCGAATCGGTGAGCGGATTCGGAAGCATCGAATCCGAGTTCAACGATGCTCGGGGAGCCCCGGTAGCCGTAGTCGAACTTCCCTCCCGCGTCGCCGGGGTTGTAGAAGACGTTCTCGGCGTCCAAGGTCGAGCGATCATACCCGTGCACGCTCGACGAGTTGAAGCGCGCCTACCGCGAGGCGGCGCTCCGTCATCATCCCGATCGCGGCGGTGACCTCGACATGTCGAGGGCCATGAACATTGCGAAGTCTCTGCTCGAGAAGGAGCTCACCTGCTACTGAGCTTCGTGCGGCTTGAACTAGCCGCGGACGGTGCTCGGAAACCAGGGACGTCAGCGCGCCTTTGCGGCTTGTCACTGCTTGCGTCCCTTCGGTTTCGCCTTCGATGCAATAGGCAGCGACGAGGCGTCTGCGAGGGACACTGGTGTGGCACCGAGTTCGGACTCGATCTGGTCGATGCTCGGGAGATTCGCCTCGAGCTGCGCCGGGAGCGCTTGCACGAGCTGGTACTCGGCGACGCCCATCGGCTTGCTCGAGTCGCGAAGCGCGTACTCGGCGACGACCTTGTCCTTGCTCTTGCACAACAACAGGCCGATCGTCGGAGCGTCCTCCGGCGCCTTCACCTGCCGGTCGACCGCCGTCATGTAGAACCCGAGCTGGCCGACGTACTCGGGCTTGAACTTGGTCGCCTTGAGCTCGATGACGACGTAGGCGCGAAGCTTCAAGTGGTAGAAGAGGAGGTCGAGGAAGAAGTCCTCTTCGCCTACCTGAAGGTGTACTTGCCGACCGACGTAGGCGAAGCCTGCGCCGAGTTCGAGGAGGAATCTCGTGATGTGTTGCACGAGCGCGCCCTCGAGCTCGTTCTCGTTCGCTTCGGCGCCGATGCCGAGGAAGTCGAAGCGGTACGGATCCTTCAGCGTCTCGCGCGCGAGGTCGGACTGCGGCTTGGGCAGGCGCTCGGCGAAGTTCGTGAGCGCCTTGCCCTGTCGCTCCACGGTCCGCATCTCGATGTGGTGCACGAGCACCGCGCGCGACCAGCCGCGCTCCAAGGCGCTCGCCGCGTAGGAGAGGCGCGCCGACCTCGTCTTCAGCTTGGCCAGAAGCACGAGGTTGTGGCCCCATGGAAGTTGTCCAACAGGCTGTTGGACGATTGCTCCAACCTCCGGCCACGCCTCCGCGAACGCCCGCATGTACATGAGGTTCGCGCGCGAGAAGCCGCGTATCGCAGGGAACGCCGCTCGGAGATCGGCGGACACACGGTCAACGATCCCCGCGCCCCAACCTGCACGTTGTTGCCGATCGAGGATGTCTCGCCCGAGCTGCCAGTACAACGTGAGCAGCTCACGGTTCACGGCAAGCGCCGCTCGCTGCTGCGCCGCGTGGATGCGCGCCTTCAGATCGGCGAGCCATTCCCCGTACCCGGCAGGCGCACGCGTGAGCATGACCGGACGAGTCGCCGTCGGCGTCTTCGTCGTGCGCGCCATCGCGGGCCTCTTGCGCGAGCGCTTCGTCACGGCCTCACGGTCGCCTCTTGACCGGAGACGACTTGGTTTCTCGGTTCGGCTTCGCTCGGGCACCCCGCTGACGCGACGTCTCGTCACGCACCCTTCCCATCCCTGTCGGCCGAGCCGCACCGTCGCCATCGCCACGTCGTGAGTGAGTCGCCGTGACCTTGGGCGACGTCAGCCACGCACGGTCGTGTGCGCTCGCGCCGCTCGTGAGCGAGCTCTTCCCCCAGGTGGAAATCAGCAGCGGGCGCTCGATCATGACTTGCCCTCGGCATCCACGAGCGTGGGGAAGGATGGCAGGCTCGCAACGTCGACATTCGCGAGCGAGAGCGCGGAGGTCCAGAGCTTGTCGAAGACGGCGTCGGACACGCGCTCGAAGCCGTGGGCGAGGATCGAGCGGTTGCGCGCAACGAGTGGCGACTTCGTACCGCTCAGCCCAACGCCCTGGAACGTGGTCCCAAGGGGATCGTTCAGGACCGCGAGCAGCGCATAAGCGTCTTGAAGGCCGAGCGGGATGAGGCCGTTGTCCGCCCGCGGCGCCCAGGTGATGCGCAGTGACTCAGGGATCCGCTCCAGCGGGACCTTCTCGGTACTTTCGACCCCGTGGCCTTCCTTGAGCGCTACCTGCGCAATGGCTTCGGTGGCGCGGTACAGCCTCGCCACCGCATCATCAAAACGGCCCTCGTCGCTCCGGCGTTTCGCGTTGGCCAGGAGGTCGAGCACGTGGTGACGACTCGGAGGCTGCGCCAGTCCCAGTTGCCCGAGATGCGTCACAAGCTGAGCAGCGCCCGCGAGCACACGATCGCCTCTCGTGGGGCCGAGCGCGGCACGCAGATCGTTCGCCGACTTGCTGACGCTCTCGAGCAGGTTCTTGCTGGTCATGTGATCGAAGCGATCCCACGCCTCAAGCGCCTTCGCGAGCTGCTCGAGGGACGACAGCTCGCGCTTGCGGTCGGGGCGGCTCACGCGCCGCATCGTTGCGGCCGCGACGTTTGCCGCCGCGAGGTAAGCGTGCTGGTCGAACAGCACGACGAACTCGTCCACGGCTTGGTGGCCGAGTGCGTCCCACGGGTTCTGAGCGTGACGGACGATCTCCGATCCGGAGACCGCGATGCCCACCCCGTCCTTCGTGCGCTCTTTGCCGCCGACGTATGAGAACAAGCACGGCCAGTGACTCGCCTGGATGGCCATCGCTGCGGTCATGCACTTCGTACCACCCGTGATGTCCACGACGACCTGGCAACCGTCGCCGCGTGCTGCCCACGCACGCACCTCGTCGGTGAGCGCTCGGAGGTGCTCGACGCAGCTCGTAAAGTCCTGTTCGTCCGGGAGTTCGAGCAGGTCGTACCGCCCAGCGTCGAGGTCCACGCCCTCCTCACGCGCCTTGGGGAGGATCTCGGCGATCTTCCCCTTGGTGGCAGGAGTGTGAACGAACCTGACGCGCACGGGGCGCCACTGCTTGAGCGCCGCGACGATCGGCTCCGGGCTGCCTCCGACGGTGCAGATCAACAGGGTCGAGCCGCTCACGTCCGCCCTCCTGCCGAGAACAGCTTGTCCCACGCCTCGATGAGGGCACGCGCCCGAGCCTTCTTCTGCTCGTCGGCCTTCTTGTTCGTGAGGCGGTTGGTCCACGCGGCGCGCAGGTCGAACTTCGCGCCGATCGCTCGAACGACGTGCAGGTGCTCCTTGGTCGTAGCGTCGGGTGCAGCGGAGAGCAGCTCACGCATGGGCCCCGTGGCGGCTTCGCCTCTCAGCCACTTCTCGATGTCGCCGCTCAGGGCGTCCTTGCCGTACTTCGCCATGTCGGCAACGGCCTGCTCGGCCCTCGAACGCCGCGGCTCAGGGGCCTTCCAGTCACCCACCGTGCCGAGCCCGTAGCCAGCGGCAGTCTTGCCGCCGACGCCCCAGTTCTTGAGCGCATCGGCGAGGAGCTGCGCGGCAAGCTCCGTCCACTCGCTCGGCCCACCCAGGGCGAGCAGGAGGCGGCACTTGGGCCGCACCGTGAGGAATGCGACCGGGGTCGGGCTATCGTAGTCGTTCGGCAGGTTCTGGCCCGAGGAGTCGTAGAAGCCCTTCTGATGCACCGTGAGCACGTCGGTCGCGAAGGGCTTGTTGTCGGCGAGGCTGCCGGGCACGTAGAGGGCGTCGTGAAACGTCACGAGCCCAGCCGCCGCCCCCGCAGCGAAGCCGTTTTCCCGCATCGCTTCGTCTTCACGTGCGTCGGGCGCGCCGAAGAGCGCCCTGTAGACAGCGCCGGGCCCGCGCTCGATGCGTCGCCGGTTCCACGTCACGCCCTGGTAGTCGGCTCGTGCGCGTTCGTCGCCTTGCTGCTCCCAGGGCTTCTTGTTGGGCTCGGCAGGCCCGTAGGTCGCGTCGACGTAGTGCGCGACGAGGCCCTTCAGCGCTGAGCCGGGGATGACCGGTACGCCCCACGTGTGATGCACCGTGAGGCCGACATCCATCGCACTCGCGTTGCCGTGTCCGATGAGCAGGCGGCTCGCGAGGGTGAGCTCGGCGAGGCGATCTCCGGCCGCCGAGAAGCTCGCCTTCCAGCGCTCGAAGCTGCTTGCGTAGTCGGGCGACACTGCAAGCTCGGCGAGCTTGTCCAGCCACGGACGTCGGTTGACATCGCTGATCTTGCCATCGGCAACTTCCGTGGGCGCCCACGCGTCGTACGCGAGACCAAGATGGTCTGGGACATCGCGGCCGATCGAATCCCTCAGGACCTGGCGCATCGTCAGGTCTCCTCGAAGGTCGCCTGCACGGCGCGCTTGAGCCAGGTCGCGACCTCCAGCAGCTCGCGGGTGGCCATCATGTAGCTGTCGGCGTCGAGCCCACGCACGCGCTGCGCCAGGTCCCGCGCCGTCGCGCCCTCCAGCCCCGGCACGCCCGCGTTCGCGAGATGACCGAGGAGAACATTCCCCCGGTCCCGCCGCTGCAACGAGGCGATCGCCGCGCAGAGGCCACTCCGCAGGATGTTGGCGCCGAGATCGTTGACGGCAATCACGTAGTCCGCCTGCTGTCCGCGTTGAACCGCAGCGACCGCGTTGTAGGCGTGCAGCGCGCGTTGTTGATCACGGAGCGGCATGAGTAGCTCCGTTTCTCATGAAGGGCACGATGCGGCAGCGACCACGCCCGGTCGTCGCCTTGCCTCCGAGCTGGTGGACCTCTTCGCCCGAGAGCGCGAAGCCGAGGACCTCCTCGGGCGTCATCTTCACGTCGCGGCGACGGCTTCGGTCCGCCGCCAGCAGCCCGATAAGCAACGTCTCGGGCGGCAGGCTCTCCTCGAGCCACAGCGCGCCCTTCGCTACGGTGCGCGTCCGCTCATCGACACGAACGCGCGCGTCGACCTGCGTCGCGGTCTCCCAGAGGAACGCCATCGTGTCGTCGTCGACGATGGCGAACCGCTTGGTGAAGATGTCGTCGCCGGGGAAGGCGAGCGGCTGAAGGCGCTGCGCCCACGCGGTCGCCTCAGCGGCCACGGTGGCTGCCAGGTCGAGGTCTTCGAGGTAGAGCCTGTCGTTGTGGACGCAGACGGTTCCCTGCGCGAGGCGCGCGCCGCGACCGTCGATGCTCGGGATGGCAAGGCTCGCGTCTTCGAGGTCACGCTTGGCGAGCGTCAGCAGGAGCGGCGACGTGACCCAGGCGAACGTGCCCCGGAAGCTCCTCACCGGCAACGCGAGCAGGCGGGCATCGCCGACGACCAGCGCACCAGCGTGCGCGGCGGGATCGTCCCACGGCCCGAACACCGCCTCCGTCTTCTCGCGATCGGTCGCGCGTCGCGCGTCGCGCAGCACGCCCTTGATCGACGAGCCGGGCAGGAACGGGATGCCCGTCGCCTTCATGCGCGCCGTCGGCAGGTCGATGATGTCCGGCGTGTGCCCGGTGCCAGCGTGAAGAGGCGACAGCGCGTGGAGGAGGAAGGGTCTCGTGTTCATGGGTTGTTCCTTGTGGGGCGCCAGACGCCGGGGACGACGCGGCCAAAGCCCTCGTCGGTGCGCGTGCCGAGCGCGGTAAGCCAGAGCGCTTTGGCCTCCGCGTCGCCGAAGGGCTGACCGTCGGTGCGCTCGAAGAAGTAAACGGCGCCCGGGGGCACCATGCGTGAGGTCGGCTTGGGCTCGCCCTTAGCCATGTCCCAGCCCGACACATGGATTGGACGTGGCACGAACGCCGCGCGCAGGACGACGTTCAGCCCGGCGAGCCGGCCGCGATACTCACCATTGGTGTTCACGAAGCCATCGGGCAGCCAGCCCTTCTCGAAGCTGATCGGCGAGGTCGCGACGAGGCGAAGTCCCACGCTCGACGCACGGAACGCCTCGAGCACGCGCGCCGGAGGATCGAACAGCGTCGTGGGTAAAGGCTCGACGCGCGAGAGCCGCGAGTCAGAGCCAAGCGTGGCGACCTTGGGCAGTTCGCCTGCAGGCAACGCGACCTCGACGCCGAGTGCCCATTCGCCTCCGGGGTCGAGGGTCTCGACGACGTCGTGCGAGAAGAGGACTCCGTCGTCGGAGGTCAGCTCCTCTGGGCGGATGCCGACGTGGACCTGAACGCGTCTCGTCGTCGTGAGCGCCTCACGGCGCACGCTCACGGACTTGCCAGCGAGCCAGGAGACGAACTCTTCAGTGCTCCACCAGCGAGGAGCGGCGAGCGGCTTCTGCGCGTCGTCGGGCACTGGACGCCAGAGTGACTCGCGAACTTCGTCGTCGTCCCGTCCAAGCGTCGGCGCAATGGGCTTCACAGGATCGAGGCGATGCACTTCCTGTCGACCTTCGAGCCAGAGCGCATCGAGAGGCACGGGCCAGGTCGCGTCCTCCACGCGCCAAGCCGCACCATGCTCGCGACGAAGCACCAGGGTTCGTCCGAGGTGAATGGGCTGCGTGCGGCTTCGCCAGTCGTCCGGCGTGAAGGTGGTGTTCGACCGCGTCTCCTCGCCGCGCCCCCACAGCGAGCGGAGCGCCCCCAGTACCGTAGAAGGCCAGGGCCAGTCGAGCCCGTGGCCGCGTCCAGACGCGCTCGTGTGCCAGCCCCGACCATCCTTGGCGAAGAAGCCGTCACGAGGGACGAGCGCGAGGCGTGTCGTGGTCGTCGTCATGCTGCGCCCTCAGGGCTGCGGCGTTCGCGGATCGCAGCGCGCTCGAATGTGCGCGCAATGAGCAGCCGCGCGACCCACGCCTCGATCTGCGCGTACAGGGCCGCGTAACCGGTGTTGGGGTCGAGGGAGAGCCCGACGCCTTCGGGGCGCAGGTCCGCGCCTTCGATCCGAGAGAGCGAGCGTTTGACGTCGAGCGCGAGCACACGCGGCCAGCCGTCACCGCTCGCGTCGTCGGGCTTGGGCAGGCGCCTGAGGATGCTGGCGATCTCGTAGACCTTGCGTGCGGGGATGCGGTCGCGGAGCAGCATGGCCGCCTCGTTCAGCTTGCGGACGGGGTGGGTGCTCCACTGCGCGTGCCACACGCGCGAGCCGCCGGAGCGCTTGTCGACGAGCACCGCGAGGGCGTTGCGATCACGCTTCGCCTCGCGTTCGGCCTGACGTCCGAGCGTGAGCAGGTCGCCCATGCTCTCCATGACGTGGCCGATCCCGAGGCCCACCGACAAGGTCGGGCGTTTGTCCGGCGCGAGCGAGCCGCACGCCGTGTCCATCGCGCTCTCGAAGGCTGTGCGCAGCGCGTCGGAGCAAGCGAGCGCTTCGGGCAGCGACACGAAGGCGAGCACGTCGTCGCCACCTGCGTAGACGAGCGCGCCGCGATGCTGCTGTTCGACCACCTTGCGCGCCGCGTCGGCGAAGCCCGCGAGAGCCTTGGAGAACGCACGGTGCGCGTCTGCGGAGCCGAGGCTGTCGATGGCGCGCCCCATGCGATCGCCGTCGGCGACGAGGCAGGCGACGTAGGGATACGGTTCGTCGAGCTTTCGGAAGAGAGGCCTGACGTGCCGACGGCCCCACGCTTCCGGGTCACCTTGAAGTCCCTGCTCGTCGAAGACGGAGCGCCAACGGCTCTGGAGCAAGACGCTACCGTCGAAGGCGAAGGGCGACACGCACGGCAGATCCGTGCGCGCGACACGCGAGACGCCTGCGTTTCGGCACGCCGTCTCGAGGGCAGCGAGCTCGGTCGATGCCACCTGGCTCGCGCGCGAGAGCCACGAGGCCAGCGTGACGTTCACCACGGGCACGAACTGGTCCGGCTCACCACCTGCGCGCTTCACCAGCCCCACCGCGTCGAGCTGCTCGCCGTCGGCGATGCGGTAGCGTCCAGCGTTGTCGATCGCGCGTTGGCGAGGAGGCAGGAGGACCGACTCGCGCGCGCCGTCGAGGCTCGACTTTGGCACGTTGCCGCGCCCCTGCGTCCAAGGGTCGAAGTCGCGCAGCAGCTTGCGGCCAGCGACGGCCTGCTCGAGCTGACGGCGCGTCGCTGCGTACCCGCCGAGCGGTAGCCAGCTCGCGGCGAACTCGAGGAAGCTGTCGATCTGCTCGTTCCACACCGGGTCGATGTTCTGGGCGAGGAGCCCCGAGCACTTCCTCTTCACGGGGGCTGCGACCTGGTCACGCCAGCAGTCCGCCACGGCCTTACGAGCGGCCTTCGCGAGCTGCTGCGGCTCGATGCCCTCCGGCACCTCGGCCAGGAGCTTGTTCGCGATGTTCTGCGGCGGTGTGTTGTCGTCGCGCAGCGGCGCGAGGCACGTGACGAGCTGCGGGTCCCCGGTAGCGAGCGACGGGAAGACGAGCTTCGCGCCGCCATCGACGAGAGCCCGCGCAGCGGCTCGCCCTAGCTCCGAGAGCAGGTAGCTGCCGTACCAGAGATCGCGCGTGCGTCGTGCCTGCGCGATGAAGTCCTGCACCGGACCGAGCGTGACGAGGAGCAGATGCGCGGTCATGGGGCCACCACCGTCGTCTGGTACTTGCTGTGGAGCCAATCGAGGAACGCTTGGCGAAGGCTGGTCTTGTTCGCGAGCGCCGAGAAGCGCGCGGTATCACCGCTGGCCACCAAGCGATCAAACGGGGCCTGCGAATTGTTCGTGTTGCGCAGCACCACCTCGCCGTTCGTGGGATGCGCGCGGTTCAGCCACAGCGCGCACGGCGCGAAGGTCCCGTCGTCGAGCGGCAGCGCCTTCACGATGAGCGGGCTCGCGAGGCGATCGTGCTCGACGTTGCCCGCGCGCCAGCGCAGCTCGAAAGGGCCCGGCTCGTCGTAGCCGTTGCGATTGTTGTTGCGGTCGGTCTTCTGGAACTGACCGATGATCGGCAGCCCAAACCCAGCGCGCGGCCATGCGGCCGTCGCGTTGTGCCGAGGCGCGTGCGCGGTCGTCTTGTTCTTGATGAGCCGAATCTTGTCTGCCTCGGGCCAGTTCGAGATCGAAGGGCGTTGCGGCTGGGCCTTGCCGGTTCCGGGTTCGCGGGCGCGGCTCCCTTGCTGGCCAGTCGTGCCTTGGCGGAACTCCTTCAGCCAGTCGAGCGCCGTCGTCCACGCCGTCTGCGCGTTGCGATCCGTGCGGCCCACATGGATGGCGGCCCCTCCGAACCACGGCACATCGCATGGCGTCCTCGTGGAGGGCTCGAAGACGTCGCGCCCGAACAGGCCCGTCAGCGCTTGGCGCGTCCCGGCAGACGGCAACCACGAGCTTGCGTCCTCCAGCACCTTGAGGCTTCCGAGCCCGCGTCGCGTACGCCCGCCGTAGCCGCCAAAGAGAATCCACGCGCGCAGGGCGTTCTTGACCTCGGCCTCGTCGGCGGCGGGCACCTTGAGCGTGAGCTGGAATTGGGTGCCGGGTCGGCGACGAGGTGCCGTCTCCGCGCGCGCAGGCCAGAGCGCGTAGGCGCCCGGCGTCGCCTGCTGGTCTCGGCTCGAGAACAGTCGGACCTCGCTGCTGTCCGTGCCTCCGACCCGCTCGACGTTGCCGCGGATCTCCACCGCCGACCGCCCACCATCATCGTTCGCTGCGCGACCCCACAAGACACTCTCGCGCTCGTACAAGGCGGTCGGATTCGCGTACTGCGCGGCGTACAGGGCCCGCCACCAGAAGCGCAGGTGCCCGCGCACCGACGGCACGCGGATCACGTCGACATCGTCGATGGCGCGTGTCTGGTGGCTGCCACCCATGATCGGCGTGACGACCTCCAGCCGAACGCGCAGCTCACGCAGCTCAGGCCCGCCACGCGCGGCGCGCGGCTTGGCCGCAGGGAGATTGGCGTAGGCAGGAGGCTTCGTTGCGGTCATCGTCAGGCCCCCAGGACCTTCATCGCGGCGGTCTTCGCGTCGCCGAAGAAGATCGGGTCGACCCGCTCCATGATGTCGGCGCTGACGTCGAGGAAGTTCCGCTTGTTCTCGGGGTCGCCGAGCGCCAGATTCATGCACTCCAACGTGACCATCGACATCACTCCACCTCGAAGTCGGCGATCTTGAACTTCAACGTCGAGGCGTTCTCCCGAACGACGCGCACGGTCTTCACGTCGAAGCCGCTGCGGCTCTTCGCGGAAACGTCGATCGAGATTGTGACCTCCGTGCCGTACTGCGCGGTGAAGTGCTCGATGACGTTCTGGACGACCTCGGCGAAGTGGCCGATGGGGTCGTCTGTCTTCACGTCGATCGAGCCGTGGAACCTGCTGAAGGTCGCCGAGGCGGCGGGCTTCGATGGGGTCCTCGCCGTACCTGTTGAAGTTGAAGGCGGGGGGCGGTCGCTGCTCCCGCTCGTGCCGCTGCCGCCGGCCGCCGGAAACGGCGCAGGCGTTCTGCGGGGTGCCGGCTGCGCCTTGGCGATGGCTGCCTCGGCGGCGTCGGAGCGGACGAGCACGGCGGTGTCGTTGAGGTAGACGCCGCCGGCGGACGTGCCGAAGAGCAGGCCTTCGAGGTTCCCGTCCTTCTCGGCGCCCGCGTAGGCGAACCAGTCCTTGTGGGCGATGCCGTCCGTCACCGTCTTCGTGAAGACGTCGGCCGACGAGAGGCGCGGCATGTAGAGGTAGCGGCAGGTGTCGAACCACACCTTGTTCATCGAGACGGTCGGGCGATCGTCTTTCCAGAACCACTTCGACAGAAGGGCGGCGAGGTGCGGCGGCGCCCATCCTCTGATCACCCACTCGCGCTCGCGCGTGGTGGTCTCGATGGCCTTGTCGTAGGACGAGCCCGAAAGCTGGAGGGCTTCGTCCTCCCAGTGAATGGTCGAGAGGCCGTTCTCCGCCTCCGGGTCCTGCATGGGGACGAGGAGCAGGCGGTAGGTCTCGCGGATGCTCGCGTCGACGCGCGCCGCGGCCTCGTCGCGATTCTTCTTCGCCTCCTTCTCGTGGTGCTTGTCGAGGTTGAGCTGGTCGGCGTCTTCGACGATCGACTGCCAGGCGAGGAACCGGCGAACCTGGTCGCGGAGCGTCTGCGTGGAGTTCGCATCAGGCGCGAGGAAGAGGACGCGGTTCTGGAACTCGCGCGGCTTGTCGCCGTGCTTCGAGAGGATCGCCTCGGCGCTCTTCACCGCGCGGCTCTCGGGGTCCTTGCGCTTGTGGCCCTGGTCGGGGTCGAGGACGACGAGGCGGAGATCGACCTTGTCAGGGATGTCCTTCGCCTCGCGGAAGACGTGCACCGCCGAGCAGAGACCGCTCTTCACCACCTTCTCGAGGCGCTCTTGCACCTCCGGGTAGACGTGCAGCTTGTTGTCGTAGCGCTGCATGCGGTCCTCCATCTCGCGGCGGAGGTTCGGGCGCTGGTCGAACCAGAAGCGGTCGTTGCCCGAGTACATGTAGTGGAGGCGATCGTTCAACCGGCGGAGGGCGTCGTCGTACTTCGAGACGGAGTGACCCGGCTGAACACACCCGAGCCGCACGCGTTCGATGCCGATGCCGCGCACCTTCTGTCCGGAGACCGACGGCGCGCTTCCGAGGAAGATGGTCCGAGCGGCGCGGCGGCACGCCTGCATGCTGCCGAGGGCCGGTGTGCTGTCGTCGATGAGGCGCGGCTCGGCGTTCGCGCCGTCGATATCCTTGTCGACGATCGGGTCCCATCCGGCCGGCAAGTACTTCACGAGCTCGTTGCGGACGTTGAGGTCGTCGAGCGGGATGGATCCGGGAAGGATCAGGAGGTCGCGGTTGTCGCCGCGCCAGAGGGAGTGAACGAGCCTGGCCATGAGCCGGAGCACGCCGCGCGTGCGCTGGAACTTCGGGAGCGTCGACCAGTCCTCGTAGAGGCGCGCGAAGACCTCGGGATGGATCGGAAAGCTCGCCTTCAACCGCCGGAGGTACGCGCCGTCGCGGGCCTCGGCCGGGAACTTCTCCGCATCCTGCGCGTAGACGTCGGCGAAGGCCCGGCAGACCTCGTCGCGCGCCTTGTCGCTCTGCACTGGACCGAACAGGCGGCGGCGCACGATCTCGAAGGCCTCGTCCGTGCCCACGGGCTTCCAGACCGCCTCGATGCGGCCGAAGTACTTCTGCACGGCGGCGAGCACGTTCTCGGCACGCTGATCGCCGATCTCCATGTCGCTCTCGGGAAGCGAGGCCAGCACCATCGCGTTCGGGACGCGGGACGCCGCCTCCGTGAGGGCCTGGAGGAAGGAGAGGTTCGAGTTGTAGGTGCCGCCCTTGTAGCTCTTGTTCGGCTCGAGCTGGCGGATGTAGGCGACGGTCTCGTCCATAAGGACGATCGAGGGCCCAAACTTCTCGAACAACTTGCTCAAGACGTCTTTACCGGGCGACGTCCCGTCCTTGTCCGACGCGGCGACGAGCTCGTAGCCGTCCTCGCCGCCGAGCTGCCAGGCGAGCTCGCCCCAGAGGGTGTTCGCCTTCACCTTCCCGTGCTCTTGGGGGTGCGACGGCGATAGCGCGTTGCCGTCGAGGATCGCGATGTGCGCCTTCACGAGCTCCTTCACACGCGCTTTGTCGAGGAGCTCGGGGATGCCGAGCATCTTCTTCGCCGGGACCTTGCCGCCGGCGACGTGCATCACCGCCATCATCGTGTGCGTCTTGCCACCGCCGAATGCGGTCTGGAGCTGCACCACGGGATCGCCCCCCTTCCCCGTCAGGCGCTTGAGGACAGACTGAAGAAGAAGGCTCATGCCCTCGGTGATGACCGTGCGCTCGAAGAACTTCTCGGGATCCTGGTACTCGGGCGACGCGACGCCGAGCGCGACCTTCGTGAGGTCGGCCGCGAAGGATGCCTCTTGGAAGCTGCCTTCGAGCACGTCGGGATGCGGGGTGATGACTTCGCGCCAGGGGAGAAGGGGCATGCTGCTCGTCTCTCGAGTCAGTTGGTGATCACGGTCGTGGTGGAAGACTCGACGAACTCTGTCGGCGAGATCTCGGACGTCACGGTGTAGTAGTCGTACGAGCCTGAGGGCGAGGTTCCGAAGCAGTTCGCCCCGCTCTTCAAGTAGATGTTCGCGCCGGGAACCACGGGCGTCCCGAGGAGGCGGATCCCGCTGCCACCGCAGGAACTGCCTGTCTTCGAGAAGAGCATGTACTTCGGCGATGGGGGACCGGGGACGGTGGTCGGACCGCAGGACGAGGTACTTGGCTTCGATGTGAACGCGAGGGGCTGCGTGCACGACGCGTCGTTGAAGTAGGAGCCGTTCGAGTAGTCGCGCACGGCAAGCGTCGTAGGCAGGCAGCGCGTCTTGTCGTCTGCCGCCATCGTGAAGGTACAGGGCTCGTTTCGCGACGTGTCGAACCAGCCACTCAGCTGATAGGACGTCACCGTCTCCGCCCCGTCGGAGGTCGTCGTGGTCGTGGTCACCGTGCTCTTGCGCGCCTTGACCCGGGTGCCGTCCTTCGGCGGCGGCAGGCTCGCATCCACGACGCCGGCGTCGCTCGGATCGGTGACGTTCGCGCCATCGGCACCGTTCGCGCCGTTGGTGCCGGCCGCACCACTTCCACCGGGGTCGCCCGCAGGCCCTTGCGGGCCTGGAGGCCCGGGCGGACCTTCAGCTCCGCAGGACGCACCCGCAGCGAGAACCGAGAACGAAAGGGCGATGAGAACGGTTTTCCGCATGGCTACTCCTCCCCGCATGCTCCCATCGAGGCCGCTCCGATCAGGTCGAGCCGATGGGAGTGACTGAACGTTTGCTCGGCCGAAGCGCTTGTTCGCGGCCATCTGCGGAAGCTCACGCGTCGCCTCCGAGAAGGCCGAGCTGGGTGCCCTTGTGGCCGACCTTGTGGCTCTCTTCGACGATCGCAGGCCACGACGTGATGAGCTCGTTGTAGGGGCGGGCTTCTTCCGCCCACTTGTTCCGTTCGCAGAGCGTGTAGAGGCGATAGGCGAGCTGGCGGATGGCGTCCTGCTTCTCGGGCATGCGCGCGAGGAGCGTGCCGGCCTCGTGCTCGCTCTCACCGAGCGCGCGGCACATCTGGTGGCAGGCTTCCCAGACGGGAACGCGGTCGTCCTTCGTGGGGTCCCACTTCTTCGGGTACTCCTTGATGCGAAGGAGGCGAACCTTGCCTTTTGTTGCGTCGAGGACACCGGCTTCAACGACACCATCAACGGCGGTCCCCTTCGCGCGCGCGAGCTTGTCCGCATCCCCGAAGAGTCCGGCGCTGAACCCGAACAACCCGAACCAATGGACGCAGAATCGCGTGTCTGGGTCGAGATCGTCGTCCTCCCCGAAGTAGGCGTCGACTGCCTTGTTGATGTGGATGAGGGCACTATGCACGCTCATCGGCGAACCATCGGCTTCGAGGACGGCCTTGTACCTCGAGAAGATCGCCATTCCGGGACCGATGACTGCTTGCGGGAGATCGACAGGTGCGACGGCGGCTTCCGGGTCGGCGGTCATCTCCGCGAGGTGCTTCGGCAGCTCGCGCTCGAGCTGGCGGAGGAAGTCTTTGCGAGCCACCGTTGTGGCTGCAGCGGCGCGCGGCCGGCACACCAGAACGATGCTCGAAGCCAACGCGTTCGTGCCGGAGCCGACGAGGCGATTCGAGAGCTCCGTGCGCATCGGCCATGTCCCCGTGAGACCGAACCCAGCATCAAGGAGGGCCTGAAGAAACGTCTCCCAGCCGGTGCTCGATGTTCCCTCGTCCCCCTTCGTGTCCGACTGCTTGAAAGCGTAATAGATGGTGGTCGGGAAGTCCGGCCGACCACTCTCCGCCAGGTTGTGGAGCGCACGCGTCATTCCGGCGAGAAAGAACGCTTCCGCTTCCTTCTTCCCGCCGTGGCGGTATGGCGTCGCGACAAGTTCTTCGGCCTTCGGAACAGCGAGCGTCGCGAACAGCTCGGGGAACACAGGGCTCAGACCCTTCCGAAGCCACACGTAGAAGAAGTCCGACAGATCCGCGTACCCGATATTGTCGTAATAGGGTGGATCCGTGGAGCAAACCTTCAGCTTTGTACGCTCCTGAGACTGAGCGTCAGCGAGGACCGCTTCTCCAGCCGGGCCGGGTGTGAGGCGCTTCAAGACGTCCACGACTCGGTCGACTGCACTGTCCGAACTTGCAGCTATCCCAGAGAAAGGGTTGGCCTCGGCAAAGTCCCACGACATGGGGATCGCTTGCCGCGAGAACACATTCCGAACTCCGGGCTTCCTACCCTGCCCGTCTCTGATGTCCCACGTACAGATGTTTGAGGAACGGTCGGCGAGTCGACTTACCGTAAAGCCGAGCAGCAGCGCAACCGCCTCGCCATACGCTCGCGCACCGCGTCCGCCCGCTTCGAGGGGCCGGTCGTCGTCCTCGAAGCCAGCACTTACGCCATCAGCACGGCATCTCCCAACCACATCTTGGACCAAGTCGGCGAAGGTACTGAGCGCCACAACTTGGCGTGCGGTGAAGAGCTCGCCATATGTACGGAGGCCGTAGTCGGGAGGCGAGAACCAACGAGGATTCTTCGGCAGCTCTTGACCAGGACGCCAAGACGGCGTTGCACTCCGCGCGAGGCATTCAATCTCGTCGGTTGGCGAGAGATAGACCCGTCCGTGGTCGCCTTCCGCGACCACCGCCATTAGCCGTTCCTTCATCCTCCCGGCTGACGCTTCGGACTTCACATGTTCGGGCGTGATCGGCACGTCGGACATGATGCAGCGGAAGTTCGCGCCGCGACCGAGCTTCGTCCCCACTTGCGCCCACGCTGGTGCTGGACCGGCGTGGACAGCGAAGCGGTAGGACTTCTTCTCAACAACGGGCTCCACATACGCCGAGTTGCCCGCTTGCGATGCGAGCACGAAGCACGATGCGAGCGGCACCTCGACTTCTCCGTACGCCGGGTTCGGGCTCTTCACTGTCCTCGCCCAGAGCCACGCGATGACCGTAAACTTCTGGCCCACGAGCGGCTTCAGGTCCGGCCGGTCCTTGGCCATCTCCTTCGTGATCTCGACCTTCGGATAGAGGTGTCCGATCCGCTTCTCGGCCTCCTCACGCATCCAGGCGCCGTAGCGCCGGACGTCCTCTGCGAGCCCCTTGGCGCCCGACCAGTCCTCGGCAGCCTTTGCCTTCGTCTGCTTCTCGCCCTTCGGAATGGGCCCCACCGGCGGGCGTCCAGCGAACTTCGGCGGGATCTCGATCATCGCCTTGTTGATGAGGACGGCCACCGGGTTCAAGTCGCTGGCATGCGCTTCGAGCCCGAGGCGCTGGGCCTCCAGCGGGATCGCTCCGCCACCCGCGAAAGGATCATGGAAGGCCGGGAGCTTGTTCGGGTCGAAGAGCGTCTTGGCGTTCGGGTGGTTCTTGTTCGCCTCGCACGTCTCCTTCCACGACGCGCGGATCTCCTTGCGCGCGCGCTCGAGGACGTCCTCGTTCGTCGTGTTCTCCCACTGTACGAGCTCGGTGATCAGCTTGAAGAGCTCGTTCCTCTTCTTCGTGATCGCGCCCTTGATCTGGTTCTTCTTCAGTTCTTCGTCCGTGTACTTCCACGACGGATCGTTCACGAGCTGGGCGAAGAGCACCGCGCGCGCCGCCGCCAGAGGCCGGCGCGCCCACCAGAGGTGCAGCGTCGACGGGTGACCGTGGCGGATCGACTTCTCGCGCGCGGCGGCCTTGTTGATCTCGTCGAGCGGGAGCGCGACCTCGATGAGCTTCTTCGGGGCAATGATCTTCGGCAGCGTCATGATCGGGGCGAGTCTTCCTGTCCGAGATTCGAGTCGGGAACGCCGAGCGCGGCGGAGACACGCGCAAGCACGGCCTCGTCGTCATCGAGTCCTCCGACGGCGAGGTCCGTGTCCGCGTCGTCGGTGCAGAGGACGTAGGCAATCGCCGTCCGCGCGAGGGCCTTCGCGTCACCCTCGAGCGCGTCGAGCATGCGGAGAAGAACGCGTGCGCCTTTCACGATGCCGGCGACTTGGTCCAGTTCGATGTGGGGGCAGTCCGTCGCTGCGTGGCTGCGAAGGTTCGCTGCCCACGCCTCGAGCTCCGCCTCGACGCTCGCAGCGCTTGGCGGAGTCGGCTGCGCGAGGACCTCGTCGAGCAGGCGCTCGAACACCTGCGCCGTGCGCTCCGGCAGCGCCGTCACGGCTCGCGTCACCAGCTCGGAACGGGTGACCTTCGCGGTCTCGGTCTTCCTCACGACGACGTCGCCCGCGACACGCGCGCCAACGGAGATCGCGAGGTTCACGAGCTGCGACCGGGGAAGAGGCTCGCCCGTCGCCGTGCAGATGTTGGCGCGGACAGTCTCGACGGCGACGCTCCCACTGCCCTCGTCGAGCAACGCCTCGAGCGCCTCGGCCTGCGTCGGCACGCGCACGGAGTCCCACTCGGCGAGCCCGATGGCGCCGGAGACGCTGAGGCGGAAGCGTCCGTCGATGCGCGCGAGCGATCGAAGCATGCGCGGCGTGATGCCTTCGGCGACGTCGCCGAGCTCCGTGACGAAGCGGCCCACTTCCGGGCCGGGCATGCCTCGCTGCTCCGCATGGAGCCACTCGTAGAGCGCTCCCAGCACACGGTCCGAGCGCGCTTCGCCCCCCGGCACGTCGCGGGGATAGAGGCCGAGCGTTCCGCCGTCGAGCAGGAGGAAGGGGCGCTTCATGCGCATCATGTTCCAGGTGTTGTCCGAGACCCCGCGGACCTTCGCCAGGGCTTCACGGGCCTCATCGTCCGGCATCGGGCCGCCGTGCGCTCGGAGGATCTCTTCGAGCGCCGGCCCGATGTGCACCCTTTTGCTCTCGACGTCCTCCACAACCTCCGTCCCCTCTCGAGAGGCAAGCGCCACGACATTGCGCCCGAGGTACACGAGCTCCGGCGATCGCTTGAGGAGCGAGCCGAGCGTCCACGCGTTCATCCACTCGGGCAGATCGCATTCGGTCGCGAGGACCTCGACGAGCTCGGCCGTGGACCACTGGCGCTCCGGTCCTTCGCGCTCGATCGCCCGTCGCGCGAGCGGGGGCAGGCGCCGCGCCCAGCGCTCCCAACCCTCGATCTTCTCCGGGACGGAAACGAGCCCGTGGTCGACGAAGATGGCCTCCGGCGGCAAGCGCCCGCGACCGTGCTGCGCCTCGATCGCCGACCGCTCGAGCGGGCCCTCGGCGGCACGGAGCGTGGCGAGGATGGCATCTTCACGCGTTCGGCCGAAGCCGACGATGCGCGTGCCCTCCTTGAGCACGGGCTGGTCCAGGTACCCGAAGAGCGCCCGCGCGTCGGCTACCCCGATGTCGAGCGCCGACGCGACTGACCGCGCGAGCTCGTCCTCCTCGATGGGGAAGGTCGCCGCTTCCACCAGCGTCCGAGCACGACGCAGGTGCGTGGCGAGGGCCGCCTGCTCTGCGCGCGAGTAGACGAGCCGATCGTTCAGGAGGAGCGCGTGGGTGTCGCCCGCGAGGAGCTCGTTCACGAAGAAGAGGAGGCTCGGGACCTCCTCGGCGTCGAAGGCGAAGAGCGCGTCGCGCGTCGCGACGGACTCGGGTTCGGACACGAGAAGTTCGCATGCGGCGGAGAGGCGGCGGGACGCCTCGGTGCGCGCAACGCGTCGGCGGAGCCGGTCGATCGCCCGCGACTCGAGCTGGCGGATGCGTTCACGGGAGACGCCGAAGCACTCTCCGAGCTCGTGAAGGGTGGGGATCGTGCCGGCGAGCCCCGAGCGCTGCGTCGCGATGATCCGCTCCTTCCCCTCGAGCTGGGAAAGGCCCTCGCGCAGGAGCGACGTCCAGCGGGCGCCGTCTGGGATGACGGGGCTCAGGCTCGGGGGTGGAACGTCCGCGTCGGTCCCGAGCGTCTTCGCGGACTCCAGCGGCGGAATGCCCAGGCGCTCGAGTGCGGACTCCAGGACGGCGAGCGTCGCCGCGACCGTCCCTCGGCCGACGTTCTTGGCTTTCGAAAAGTCCTCCCACGGGACGGCGAGGAGCTCGCCGAGCGTCCTTAGCCGTCGCGTACTCGCGAACGTGTGGACGCGCGCCGGGAACTCGAAGTCGGTCAGCGGTGCATGGCCCACGCCAGCAAAGCGCGTGCGGTAGCTCTCCCAGCGCGTGGCCTTGCCTCCCTCGGGCGCGCCGATCGGCTCGACCGAGGCTGGGACGAGACTCGCCTGTCCCGGTTCCCGTCGCAGGAGCTCTCGGCGCGCTTCCTCCCAGCTCGCGCCGAGGGCACCCTGAATGGCGAGACGTGCGTCGGAGACGCTCTTTCTCCCAAGGTTCCGCTCGACGAGAAGTTCCTCGGGCGACAGGCGCGCGAGGTCCGCAACGGACTGATATCCCCGGCGCTCGACGAAGTTCGCGAGCCTGGCCGGCAGGGCCAGTGATGCCAGCGGTGTCGAGAGCGCCGCTTCGAGTCTGTCGAGAGCATCCTCCATCATCACGCGAGGTGCGGGGCCTTCGCCCGCTTCAAGAGGGTCTTCATCGCGACGTTCACGCTCACGACGCTGCCTTCGAGCTCCTTCGTGAAGGGCGCGCGGATGTAGTGCGGGCCGTCGACCGTGTCGCCGTCGACGCGCACGATCGCGAGGAAGAACTTGTCGCCCTGGTTCAGCGCCTCGAGGACCTCGTTCGCGGTGACCACGAAGGTGTCCGCGTCGATGTAGCGACCCTTCACCTCGATGTGCCGGCTCTCTCCGGCGGGGGTGATGGCGGTGACGTCCCAGCCGCACTTGTCCGCGCTGACGTCTTTCACCAGGTTGCCGAGCTTCTTCTCGGCCTCCATCACGGCGTTCATCGCGATGAGCTCGACCCGCCGGCGCACTTCCGCGTCGGCCTCCGGGGCAGGCGCCTTGCCTTGCGCCTCGTCGATGAGCCCCTGGGGTATGATGAGCGCGCAGCCGGCGACGGTCGGCGGATTGCTCGCGAGCTCGAGCTGCCCTTCGAGATCTCGCCGCCGCGCCTCGAGCCGCGCCTTCAGGTCTTCTACCCGCTTCTTCGCATTCTCGGGCTGCATCCGGGGTTGCTTGCCCGCCTTCACTTCGGCGGTGAGCTCCAGGGCGCGCTTCGACCAGTGATTGATCTCGCGCGTGAGCCGCTCGTGAACCGCCTCGAGGGTCTTTCGTACGACGGCCTTCCGGCGCACGGTGACCTCGTCGTAGTGCTCCTTCACGAGATGAGCGCTCGCCCAGGTGAGGGCGACGCTCGACAGATCTCGCTTGAGCCACGGCTGGGCGAGCACGCGGTCGACGACGGCGCGGTACTCGGGCCACGGGGCGTCGTAGCTGAGGTATGGCGCAGCGCCCGCGTGGCGGGCCCGCCCCTCGGCGTCGATCTCAACGAACTGCATCTTCCGCGACACGAGCCGCGTCATGCTCGTCCCCTCGCGGATGCCGTGGTCGAGCATGAACATGAGGCGCGGCGTCGTGCTCGGATCGGTGGGGTCGACGAGCACGGTGCCCGCGTGGAGCGACTTCTCGTCGGTGTCGAGGACGATGTCGATCAGTGCCGACATCAGCGGATGCGCGGGATGCACCAGATCGGCGACGGGCTTGTGCAGGATGCGCATCAGGCCGCGGTCGAAGGTGATGCGCTCGTAGCGCTCGAGGACCGGCTTCCGGCTTCCGTCGATGGCGTGCTTGCGGCGAACGGTCGCCGGCACGTGCTTGATCTCGTACCGGCCGGACTCGCGCTCCTTCAGCTCGCCGCCGAACCGCGAGAGCGACTCGCTCACGAACCGCCGCAAGTAGAAGGGCTGAAGCTTCTTCGCCTCGGCCTTCTCCATCGCCTCCTTCACGGCGTAGAGGCGCGACTGGTCGAAGACATCGGCCGTGAGGGCGTTGCGGTCGATGATGTCCTGGAGGTGCTTCCGATCGAGAGCGCCTTCGACCTTCTCAAACAGCTTCGCGCGCACCTCTGGCCTGTCGCCGTACCGGATGGCCTCGATGAGCATCTCCTTGAGCGGGCGGTCCTCGAACGCCTGCCCGAGCACGTCGAAGACCTTGCCCTGGAGCGCCTTCCGTTCTTCTTCCAGCTTGGCGAAGAGCCGGTTGAAGACCTCGCCCTCACGCGTCTCGATCGCCACGAGGTTCCAGAGGTGGCACACCTCGGTCTGCCCGATGCGGTGGATGCGTCCGAAGCGCTGCTCGAGGCGGTTCGGGTTCCACGGCAGGTCGTAGTTCACCATCAGGTTCGCGACCTGAAGGTTTACGCCTTCGCCTGCGGCGTCGGTGGCGACGAGGACGACGACCTCGGGGTTCTGCCGGAACTCCTCCTGCGCACGCAGCCGGTCCTCACGGCGGGTGCCGCCGTGCATCTCGATGACGTGGGCGGGGTTCCCGAGGACGCCCGCGATCTTCTTCTTCAAGTAGTCGAGCGTGTCCTTGTGCTCGGTGAAGATGATCATCTTCCTGCGACGACCACCGGGCAGGAACATCTCCGCGGCGTCGGACTGGAGGATCTTCGAGAGCTCGTCCCACTTCCGGTCGACGCCGCTCTTCAAGACGTCTTGAGCTTCGCGCTCGAGGCCCTTGAGGAGCGTGATCTCGCCTTGTAGCTCCGGGATGGTCTTCGCCGCCGTCGCCTCGTCGACGAGCTCCTCCTCGATCTCCTCGAGCTCCTCGGCTGTCAGCTCCTCGTCTAGGTCGCCGTTGAGGCCGAGATCCTCCCAGCCGGGGGACTTCTTGTAGCTCGCGGGGTTCTTCAGCCGGTCGAGCCGTTCTTCGAGCTTCTCGCGTCGACGGCGGAGCGAGTGAGCGATCGCTGCCGGCGATGACGCGAGGCGCCGCTGAAGGATGGTCAGGGCGAAGCCGACCATGCCCTTCTTCTTCCCCTCGAGGTTGTCCGCGCGTCCCATCTCGTTGCGGACGTAGTCGGTGACGCGCTCGTAGAGGTCCTTCTCGGCGGGGGAGAGCGTGTACTTGATGGTCTCGGCGCGGCGCTCGGGAAAGAGCTTGGAGCCGTCGAACTTGATCAAGTCCTCCTTCACCATGCGGCGCATGATGTCGGTGACGTCCTTCGGCTCGGCCTTCGCGCGGGCCTTCCCGTAGAAGCGATCCGGATCGACGAGGGCGAGCCACGCCTGGAAGTCCTCCTCCTTGCCGTTGTGCGGCGTCGCCGACATCAGGAGGAAGTTCCGCGTGCGCTCGGGCGAACCGATGAGCCGGCCGAGCTCATAGCGCTTCGTGTACGTCAGCTCGTTCCCGAGCCCGTAATGGGCGGCCATCTTGTGGGCCTCGTCGACGATGACGAGGTCCCAGCGCGCGGCGTCGGCCTTGAGCTTGTCGTGCCACTCGACCTTGCGGGAGAGCTGATCGAGCTTGGCGATGAGCCGCGGGTGCTCTACGAACGCGTTGCCCGTGGCAGTCGACTCGACGAGGGCGTTCGTGAGGATGTCGAAGCGCAGTCCGAACTTCTCCGAGAGCTCGGTCTGCCACTGCTCGACGAGGCTCCCGGGGGAGATGATGAGGCACCGATCGAGGTCGCCGCGGAGCATGAGCTCCCGGATGAGGAGGCCCGCCATGATGGTCTTGCCGGCGCCGGGATCGTCGGCGAGGACGAACCGGAGCGGCTGCTTCGGCAGCATCGCCTCGTAGACCGCTGAGATCTGGTGCGGGAGCGGCTCCACGTCGGACGTGTGGACCGCCATCATGGGGTCGAAGAGGTGAGCGAGCTTGATGCGCGTCGCTTCGGCCGCGAGCTTGAAGGACTCGGGCTTCGCGTCGAAGGCCCACGTGCGCGTCTCGCTAGCGACTTCGAGCTTGGCTTCGTCCGCGCGGAAGAGGGTCTTCTTGAGGACGCGCCCGTCGAGGAGTTCGTAGGTCACGTCGGCGGCGTCTTCGCCGGCCTTCTTGATGTAGAGCAGCTTGACCGGAGCGGAAGCCTCGATGCCGGCGACATGCGTGTCGACCTGCAGGTCCTCCAACTTCAGCATCGTAACGAGCCCCCCAGCACTTCTCTTCTCCCGCCCGCCCGGGCATACGAATTCATCGAATCTACCAAGATAGGCCGGCCGCGGCACCGGTTTCAACGCCCGACTCTCCGCGCCATGAAGAAGACGACAGGACGTGTCGCACGGACCACGAACCGGCCCCCTCGGGAGCTACGAGCGTGGCGTTCGTGGACAAGCCCGACTGTCAGGCGCGGGCTATTGGAGCCCGGCCGGTTCGAGCCCCGCGGCCTCGAGGATCGTGTCCAGCGAGATCTCGTCGACGGGCTCGAGGCCGACCTTCTTGGAGAACTCCATCGCATGAGGGAAGCGCTCGAGCGCGTCGGACGGGTCGATGAGATCGAGATTGAGCGCCGCGAACTCGGTTCGGGTGAATGCGACCGAAACGAGCGCTCGTTCGACGTAGTTGCCGATTGCCGTGTCGAGAACCCATCCGCGGCCGTGAACCAGCGCCACTTCGACAGGAAGGAGGGCGAAGAGCTCGCGCGCGATCCGGAACATCGCGCTGCATACGTGGTCCTGGTACAGCTCCCAGAACCGCTGGACCGGCATCTTCTTGGTTGATCGCTTCCCGGTCTTCGTCAGCGAGAGGATCTCTGCGGGGATCACGTCCTTGCCGTTCACGCGCAGGCGAGCCTCCGCGACGAGCGGAGCCAACGCCGTCGCCTCGATCTCTCCGCCGAGTTGACGAAGCTCACCGAACGGCGACAGGTGCTCGAGCGCCGCTTCGTACGCGTCGAGATCGCCCTGGTTGATCCCGCGCGCAAGGTTCACGAACCACTGCCATCGAGCAACCTCCTGCTGATGGTGGCCGAGCGCCTGCTGGTAGGCGCCCCACTCCTGCGCACGTGCTTGCTCGACCGCAGCGTGGAGTTGCTGACGCACGGTCTCGACACGGCCCATCATCTTGTCGGTGAACGACGGCTGCCACGCGGAGAGAGCCTGCAGCGCGGCGTGCTCAGCGTTTCGAAGGTGCGGGGGCGGCGGTGGGGGTGGACTCGCCGCGATCGCGTTCCAATCCCAGGGGCTCCACGACTCCTTATGGAGCGAGGTCAGGAGCGCAAGTCGATTCTCGAAGCATGCGACCTCATAGGCTGCTCTCTGTCGTTCCTCCGCACGCGCGAGCTCGCGTGCCTGCGCCTCGAGTCGTCGTTGTTCGGCCCGCGCCGCTCGCTCGGCGGTCCGCGTCGCTCCAGACCACGAAGCCCCGCCACTACGACTCCTGCCACCACTGAGCGAGCTACTCCAGCCGAGGCCGGTTCCCGGGACGTATGCGCTGACACGCGACCCTCGGGGGCCGGTGCCGACGCGAAACCCCTTCACGCCCCACGAGGCGCCGAGCCCCTTCTTGCTGACGTTGAGCCTGAAGCCTCCGGGCAGACGGAAGCTCTTTCCGAAGCGGAACCCCACGACACCACCTTATCCCCAGTGGGATCGAGTTGCAGCACGCGGCGGCAGAACATGTCGCGACTCCCCGCGAGCGCTTGTCCTACACCCCCGCCCCTGACGGAGCGTGAGTTCGATGGAGAACGCTGCGCCAAGATCAGGCCCCCACCCGATCTGTTTCATCGAGTACGCGCCTGAACTGAGCACCGCCCCCGTTTCGCTGTCGCGCGATCGCGATCGCCTTCCTCTCCGCGCCGATGACCGTTCCGATGCCGCGCGCCAGAGCCTTCGGTCCGACCGGGTCCAGGCCGCCGAGCAGGAGGCTCACGATGGCGATCTCACGGTTCGTTGGAAGGCGCGCATGGTCCGGATCGCTCGATCGCGGAAGCGGGTACCCGTCGAGCAGAGCGACGAGGTACGCGCGTCGCCACTCATCACTCCCGGGAGCTCTCGGAGGACGTCCGAAGACGACGAAGCCCTGATGCGGTCGGTCGAACACGGCACCCGTGTACGGATCGCGATCGATGGTGACGATGCGACGCGTCGTGCCCGTTCGATAGGTGGCGGCGATGAACTCGCGCAACACTTCGAGGCGATCCCGTCCGACGCGTTCGACGAACGGTCGGAGCGCTACGGCCGTGTTCCGGCGACGCTCTACCAGCTCTGGCTGATTCGGGTCGCGAAGCTTCTCGACGAGGCCTTCCAGCTCGCTCAACAGCGAGTCGAAGCGTGGCTCTTCACTGGCAAAGAATCGATGCAGAACAGCTTCGGGCGCGGTGAGGCCGACGAGCGACAGTGGATCCGACGCCACGTACGGACGGCGATCGAGCCCGGAATCGACGAGCACCTGCTTCGCTCTGCGAAGCGCGTTCAGAACGTCAGCGAGCGCCTGCTCTGCCTTGAAGAAAGCCACGTCGGCCTCCCTCGCATCGCGGATCACGAGTGGCCAGTCGGGACCCCATGGCGTAGACGGCCATCCAACCCCGAAGACGCTGGCGTACTCCTCACGCAGCTCGCGCTCGACAGCCGCTCGAGCGGCCTTCTCGTCCTTCTTTTCAGCCGGTCGCTCCCCCTTCGACACAGTCAGCCGGCGACCGACTGTGCCGTGGCCGCGAGGGCCTGTCCGGCTCATTCCTGTGCTCATGACGGATGCACCGAGAACACTCGATGCCAGCACGGCGCGCAAGATCGCCGTCGAAGCATCGTGCGATCCCCGAACCGTTCAGCGCGTCTTCCGCGGTGAGCCCGTCCGGGGCCTTGCTGGCGATAGGGCCCGCGCGGCACTTGCCGCCCGCGGCCTCCTGCCGTCGATGACGAAGTAGCCGGTACCCCACCTTCGCCTTCACGGGCGCCCGAGCCACCGCTCGCGGCGAACGGGGAGGTCTTGCCTCAATTCCAACCTGCGAGGATCCATGGCCACGAACAAGACGAACGATTCGGACAACGTCCTGCCCGCCGATCTCATCGCGAAGCGTGACGAGATCGCTCTGCTCCTGACCAAAGCACGGCTCGATGACGCCGAGACGAACTACCGGGTGGGCGTCGCGGTCTACGCCGTCATGCGCGATCCCGAGCGCTACGGAAAGCGCGGCGTGGCGAAGATCGCCGCTGCCGTGCCGTGCACGGCGGCGCTCTTGTACTCCTACGCCAAGGTGGCGGCGACGTGGGACGAAGAGAGCTTCGGCGCGCTCATCAATCGAAAGGACTCGAAGGGCCAGTCGTTCTCGTTCTCGCATCTCATCGCCCTGGCGGGCGTCTCCGATGCGCAGAAGCGCGAGTTGCTGATCGATGAGGCGCTCGCGAAAGCGTGGTCCGTGCGCGACCTCGCACGCAAGTGCCGAGGAGCTCGCGCTCGGCGCGGGTCAACGGCGCTCGCGTTCGGCGACATCCTCGGCGCAATCACCAGCTCCACAACTGCGGCGGTTGAACGGGCGGTGCGGGATCTCGAGGCTCTCGCGAAGGTCGCTGCGTCCGGTCGGCCCCCGCCCGAGAACACGGAGTCGGTGCAGTTGCTCATGGAGAACTGCCGGGCGGCGAAGGCGCGCTTCTCCGAGCTCGAAGAACTGGCGACTCGCCTTCTCAGCACGCCGCTTCAGGAAGCGGCGGAGTGATGGGCAGGGCCATGGAGATGCTCGTGCCAGCGATGTTGGAAGACGTTCACGGCAGGTTCCACTCGACCGAACGCCTCGCCGCCGACGTTGCGAGCGACAGCGAGCTCGCCGAGTGCGCCTGCGACCTGCTGGACCGGCGAGCAGTCCTGCGCGGACCGCGTGTCGACATCGGGGAGCGCGTCGTCTTCGCGAGACTAACCAAGAGGAACGCTTCGCGCTTCAACCGCGAGCTTCGGCGCAAGCTCGCCGTGGAGCTGACGGAGGACTCCGCACGCATCCTCGCGGCGTACGTTGCGCTCGCACCGCGCGATCAGCCGGACACCGTGATCGACCTCGCGACGTGGCGGATCGCGCGCGGGAAGTGATCCGCTGGACGCTGAGCTTGGCGCGGGAGGAAACAACCCGTTCTTCCTTTGACTTCAAGGGACGCTATCCGGGCCGCGAGCTTTGGACGGAACGTGAGCCCGCACTGAACCGTAACCAGAAGGAGCCACGCGATGAACATGAGGAGCAGGAAGCGGAGCGCGAGTACCAACCGGGAGCACCGACTTCGCGCGCTCGATGCCCCGCCGACCAAGGTCGTGCGTCTGCGATCGATCACCAACGCATGCAACGCGCGCAGCCGCCGGGCTGGCCACACCCGCGCGCCGAAGGTGCCGCAATGAGCGCGGCCGCGCGGTGCGCGAAGATCGGGTACGGAACGGAGGCGCTTGCTGCGAAGGCGGCAACGGAATCGCCCTCGACGCTACGGGCATACCTCTGTCCGTCCTGCGCTCGATGGCACTTGACGAGCCGGCAGGTGAGCGACGGACCGCTCACGGACGAGCTCCTGCTTCGCCTGCCAGCAACGGGGAGAATGCTTCCGGTAGGCCTGTTCGTGCGTCGCTTTCCGGACGGCCGAACGGTCGGCATCACGCTGAAGGCAGAGGGCCACTTCGCCTACGTTGCGGTCAACCGAAAGCACCTGCACGCCGTCAAGGCTGCGATCGAGGAGGTTCTCCGGAGTGACGTGGAGTCCGACGGCGTATAGAGCTCAAAGGGCCCGACACGAACCGGGAACCAGCAGAGCGTCACTCAAGGGGGCGCGACCTCGCGTGTCCTTGGCCTACCATCCCGTCGCCGAGATCGCGACGGTGGATCGAGGGGCTACAAAGAAGGGGCTGACCCCTTCTTTGCGTCACGGCGTGGTGGTCATGCAGAAGGCCTGCGCCGTGACCGTGTTCCCCGCGGTCTTGGTCTGACAGAAGTACCGGTACCTGCCGCTCTGCGGGTGGTACTCGACGCCGAATCCTTGCGGGATGTTTGTTGCCGCGCACCCGCCGGACATGAGGACGGCGTCATCGGGGCAGGCGGCGACGCTCGCGTTCGTCGTGCCGGCGACGCCCGCAACCGCGTTTCCCATGACCGTGAAGAACCGGTTCGGGTCAATGCTGACGCCCGACTCCCCCTTCGGACCCGCAGGGCCTTGAGGCCCCGTGAGCCCCTGAACGCCTTGTGGCCCCTGGGAACCTGCCGGACCTTGCGGTCCTGCCGGGCCTTGTTCGCCGGGCTCGCCCTTCGCGCCCGGCGCGCCAGGATCACCTTTCGGGCCTTGGCTCCCCATCGGACCTTCGGGGCCCGGCTCGCCCTTCGGCCCTTGGACGCCATCCCGCCCATCGCGACCGCTCATGCCGTCGGCGCCCTGCGCGCTGGTACTCTTCGATCCGGAGTCGGGAGAAGAGCTCTGCTCGCAACCGAGTACAACGATCCCTAGAAGAACGAGTGCAATGCGTCGCATGTTGATTGACCTCCTTCGGCGCCACGCAGGCGCGTTGAACTTTCATGCCGGTCGCGCCGCGGCCCGCTACGGCGAGTTGCTGCCTGAGCTCGAAGCCCTCGGCGCTGCGCCCACGCTCGTTCGAGTTCGGTTCAAGACGATCTCGCCCTTCGACTCGGTGGCCTTGTCCATCGAGCAGCCGATGATCGCGGCGCCCTTCCAGCGGAAACCGCCGCGCGGAACGGCGCTCCGAACGGACTCGATGACGAGCCGGTCGGCCGAGAGGCGCGCCCGCAGGGGCGCTCCGTCGACCTCCGTGCGAATCACGTGGCAGCTCTCGGCCGACTCCGGAGCGAACTTGACGCCCTTGATGGCGGTCGGGCGGACCTTCTCTTCGACGCGGTAGGCGCCGTCCTCCTCGTCGAGGCTACGGAGCCGGAACCGCATCTCGCCCTCGACGTAGCCCTGGGCGACCCAGGACCCCGGTTGCGCGATGTCGAACTCGATCGCGTCGGCGATCTCGATCGCCTTGAGCGTCTGGCCGCTTGAGCCGGCCCATTCCCCCAGGAGCGGAGACGGTGGGGCCGGTGGCGGCAACGCTCGCGCCGACGCCGAGGTCGCCGGCGCGGTCTCGTCGGCGGTAGCCCACTTCCACCCGCGCCAGCCGAGCCCCGCGACGAGGGCGGCGATGACGAGGATGACGCCGCACCCCAGCACTTGGTTGCGCTTGTTCGTCTTCGCGAGCGCCTGCACCAGCTCCGGATCCGAGTCGAGCTGCAGCGCAGCCTGCTCGACGAGGGACTCAAACTCTTGGAGTCTCGACGCGAAGACACCGAACGCCTCTTTGAACCGGCCTTCTCGGAACTTCTTGCCGACGAACGCGGAGAGGGTATCCCCGATGCCGAGGCCCCCGAGTCCCACCTTGGTCTGCAGCAAGAGGTCGATCCCGAAGCCTGCGGCGCTCTCGAACATGCCGAGGAGCTCGCTCCGGTTGCCGCTCATCGCCTCGAGCGCCTCGACTTGGGCGTGGCCCACCGCCGTCGCGTGCTCGAGGAGCGCGTCGAACGGCAGCCGAAGCCACACCGCGTGGACCGGAAAGTCCGCGAGCTTGGCGACGGCCTCGGAGCCCTCGCTCAGGCTCGATCGCAGCTCGGCCTCACCGAGCAGGTTCAACATCGCCGCGACGTCACGCTGACCGACCGTGCCAGCCTCGGTGAGCCTGCGCTGAAGAGGGCCCATGAGCGCGTCAGCGAGCTGCCCCATCAGGCTCCTCCGTCACGGTATCCGTCGCGTGCGACAAGGCATGTCGTGTCCCCGCGGCCCGAGGCGTTCATCCCGCCGCGACCTCGATGGCCCACCGAGCGGCCCACACGATCGCGAGCCACGAGAAGAGCGCGAACGTCAGCCGGTACGATGACTTCGTCGCGGCGACGCGCTGAATCTCTTGGTGCAGGGCCCGCTGCTCCGGCACCATCGCGTTCTCCGCGCGTGCGTTGTCGTAGAGGTCCCGCGCGAGACCGACGGCCATTCCGATCCCCGCGCCCACGGTTCCGCCCGCCGCGAACCCTGCGAGCCGCCCGGCGTCGGTGACACTCGCCTCCGACCTCTGCCCGAACATGACGGCGTAGCGGGCGGAGAGCGCGGAGAGCTGCCGATCGATCCGGGCGTTGCGGACCGCCTTGACGATGACGTCCACCGTGCAGACGGCGAGGATCGCGAGGCCCGGGGGATCGACGACGACGACGGCAACTCCGCCTCCGATGTAGAGCAGAGCAACGATCAGGCCCCGCATGGCGCCCCCGCCCAGAAGACTTCAGCGAGGCTTCGCTGCTTTTTCAAAGGGCCCCCGACGCCGCCGAACATAATGACCATCCTGGTGTGGTTTTTATCAACGGTCAACGAGGGCGACGGTCGTCCTCGTGCCGTTCGAAGATCCGGACCGAGTCATCGAGGACGTCGGGCGACGGGTCGCCGAGGTTCGACGCGAGCTCGGATGGACGCAGCAGCAGGCCGCCGAGCACCTCCGCATGCCACTGAAGAACCTCCAGCGCATCGAGGCCGGCATGAACCTCACCATCAGGACGCTCACCCGCGTCGCCCGAGGTCTTGGCGTTCGCACGCGTGACCTTCTCGACGAGCCGAAGTCGCGTGAGCGCCGGCGCCGGGGGCGCCCGACGACGAAGTAGTCGTCGGCGAGCGCACCGACGACCACGCTCACCTCCTCCGGCGCTGTCGCTGGCCGATCACGAACCACGCAGGCTCGTGCACCACGTCGCGTAGGTGCTCAAAGACTTGGCGAACCTCCTGCGACTCCATCGGGACGCCGATGAAGATCGGTCCGGGCTGCCGCAGGGCCCGACGCAGGGCGTCCGCCGCGGTCTCGACGTCGTCGAAGTTCTGCACGTTGAGGAGCACGACGCCGGAGGTGGTGACCGCGAACGGGTCGTCCATGCATCGGTCTCCCTTCCGCACGCGCCGCCTCATGGTCGACACGAGCTCGCGTACTGGCACGTCCGACACGCCCAGCCCCGCTGTCTCGGTCCGATGCCGGCCTCGATCGCGCGGTGGACCTCGAAGAACAACTCGGCGAGCTCGGCCTCATCGCCGTCGTTCCGGGCCACGTTGAGGACTTGAACCGCCGGCTCGCGGGTCTTCGTGGTGACCAGGATGCGGAGACGGACGCCGTTGTACCCGAGCTCCCGCGCTGCCCGACGGTAGAGCGTCACCTGTGGGTCGAATTCGGCCTGGTCCGGGCTCCACTTCTTCTTCGCGGTCTTGAGCTCCCAAAGCGAGCCCACGCCGTCCTCCTCGACGACTATGGCGTCCATCGCGCCAATGACGGGGACGGGTAGGACCTCGCCGGTCTGCGGGTGTGCGATCGCCGTGGCGAAGGCGATCTCGGTGCCGAGGACCATCTTCGGCTGGGCGACCGATCCTCGAAACGTCTTGAACATTGCGACCGCCCGCTCGATGAAGCTGTCGGCGTCCTCGTCGGCGTCGTCGAAAAGCACCGGCAGGTCATCCCGACGGAGCCGATCACGGAGATCATCGCGGAGCTGATCGTCGAGCGCCTCGTCATCGGCGGCCTCGTCGAGCCACCCAGCGACCGCCGAGTGCCAGGCGGACCCGAGGATCAATGCCGCGGGCAGGTAGTCGGGGCGCGCCCGCTCCCTGTACTGGAGGGCGAACTTCCGAGGGCACTGGAGCCAGGACTTTACAGCGCTGATTGAGAGGTGCGGCCTCTTCCGCAGCTCGATGAGGGATTCGGGCATGGGGACCTTGAAACGCACGAAGGCCGATCGTGCTCTGGGCGAGCACGCCGGCTTTCTGCGAGTTGTAGTTGTTGTAGTGGTGGTCAGCTCATCGCGGACGCAACGAGCCGGGAGCAGACCGAGAACCGATCAGGCTCTGGAACGGCGAAGACGACGAGCTCGATGCCAGCCTCGGGCGACTCCGCGAAGAACTCCCGGAGCCCGGCGATCATCGAGCGGCAGACGACGGCGGCGGGCAGACCTCCCGCTCCAGCGCCAAGAAGCGGGATGCAGAGAGAGACCGGGCGTGCGTCGCGCTCGGAGATCTCGGCTGCCGCCCGGAGCGCTGCTGCCGTGCACGCCTGGATGCGCTCCGGCGAGGTCACGGTCTTCTCGACCCCGCTCGCGCTGAGCGTCGCCCGCGTGCCACGGTAGTCGACCGCCGGAACATGCAGGACGTGGCGAAACCTCGTCGACGTCCCGGCCGACGTAATCAGGCAGTCCCCCTCGTCCAGGACGCCGTCGAACTCGTCCTCGAGCTTCTGCCTCATCTCGCGCTGGAGGACGTCCCCGCCGCACTCGTTGTAGAGCGCGCGGGAGACGCCTCCGCCAAGGGTCGCCGAGTCGTTCGAGGCGTTCACGACGAAGTCTGCCCCGGTCTCGGTGATTGAGCAGGCGCGGACCTCGATGCGTCGCTTCATCCGGTGAAGATTACCCCGCTCCGTTCGAGCCGGTGAGCTCGGACAGGATCGAGCTCGCCTCACGGCGGGACAGGTGCCCGATCTCGGTCTTGTTGAACCGCTCGTCGAGCATGTGCGCGAGGAGGTCGCGCCCGATGTTGCGGCGCCGGGCGACGGACTGGATGGCGGAGTACTGCTTGCCGGTGAGGCGGTCGTTGGCCGAAGCGGGGGCCGGCGCACGAGCAGAGGGCTGCGCGAACGTCGTCTCGGCAGCGCCTGCACCGTACAACTCGAGCGCGATACCCAGGAGAGACGCCGCTTTCTTGAGGCAGTCTGAAGCGGACGCTTTTGCGTCATCCGCGATCGATACGGCGCGGCCGTCGCGATCTCTCGTGATCGCGCTTCCACCGAACGCCATCTTGGTCACGCCGTCGGCGGTGAGCTTCCCGATGACGACGACCTCCTCGTCCAAGATCTGATGCTCGATGATCTCGAAGCTCCACGCGTCGCAGCCCTCGTTCAAGCGACTGATGACAGCATGGGTCTCGACGTACGAGAGCATCTTCCCGCCCTGTCCCTGGCGCTGCTTCACGAGCTCCGGCGGGAACGGCCGTGTGAGGACCTCCTTCTTCATCACGCCCTCCCGACGTGACGAGCAAGCAGATCACCCGCGACAGCCTCGATCTCGAGCCGCCGGGCTGGAGCTGCGAGCTTCGCGCTGCTGGTGATCCCATTGAGGACGTCGAAGAGCGGAAGCCGGGCTGGCAGTGCGGCGGTCCCCGTCTCGCGCAGGATCTCTGCCTCGAGGTTCTTCCGCTCCGGCATGGTGAGCTCGGAACGGAGCGCCTCGATCTGGTCGGCCACGCTCGTGATCATGAATTCGACCGACCGGCGCCACTGATCGAGCACGCCCCGCGCATGAACGAGCGCCGAGCTGATCCCCTCTGCGACGGCCTCCCGTAGCCCGTCCCCGAGGTGACGAAACGCGAGCCCTTCGGAGCGGTGATGCCGAAGTAGTCCATTCAGGCATGCCAGCCTGAAGCATCCCGGAACGAGCTTCACGGAGCTCCTCGCGAAGCTTGACGTCGTGACATCGAGCGAGAGCATCGAGACGTCGCCGACCTTCGCCGCGACCTGCTCGCTCGGGAAGACGAGCCGCAGGTTGTCGATGAGTCCGGTGGCCACGCCGCGAACGCGAACGTCGTGGAGCGCGCCGAAGCGGGTGAGTCCTGCGCGGATCGTCTCCATCAGCTCGGCGGCATCGAGGGGGCGATAGCGGTCCGAGACGACGGCGGCGATCTGGTTCCCGCGCAGGCGAAGCGTCGCCGCCTTGCCCTCCTCGCGGTCGAGCATCAGATACCCGATCAGGGAGAGCGCCAGGGGCGCGGGCAGCTTGCGAACGAACTCCGACGGAGCGCCGAGACGCGCCATGAGGTTGTTGAACGCGTTCGCGCGCAACACCATCGGCTCGTGATGGCGGGCGAGCGGAACGAGCGCGAACTGGCTCGCGGCCGTCGGTGCGACGCACCAAGTGCGGAGGTCAGGGATGCTGAGGTCATGGTGCCGTCCGTCGGCCTCGTGCGCTTCTACGACCCGCTGAGCTGCAGCGTCGAAGTCCAGTTCGACCTCGCTCCAGCGGGGCGCCATGTCGGAGGCGGTCAGGAGCGGGCCGGGCAACTTGCTGCCGAGCGGCGATGAGCTGCCGGTTGCGTAAGCGGTGGTCATGTTGTTCTTCTCCTCGAGGGATAGGGCGCGCGTGGAGGCGCTGCCCGTAGTTCTTCTTCACGGCGGCGACGATCGAAGGCGTCCGCGCGCGCGTTCACATGAGGCCGAGCTCGACGAGTACGTCGCCGAGGAGCGTGGGGTCCCCCGATGCCCGTCGCATCGGTGCCGTGGGCCGGAGATCGACGACAAGCGTGGAGGCCCCGCGCTCCTCGCGTTGGGCGAGAAGGTTCAACCCGCCCCGGCCAGCTCGCCAGACGAGATGAAGGCCACGCTCGTCGGCGTACGCGGCCAGGTCGAGAAAGCCCCGGAGCGCGCCACGCGCCTTCACAAGGACATGGCGCAGCACGGAGACGCGCACGGTTTGGAGCTCAAGCCGGACGTACTTGTGCGGCCCGGCGAGGACATCGCCGAGAAGAACATCGACATCGAGCACGACACTGTTCCACTCGTGCCGGGCAGACGCAGCGAGCTGGCCGGCGGCACGCTCGGCCCGGTCGCCGCGCTCGGCCACATTCGCGTTCGCCAAGTGCTTCTTGTACCGACCGACGAAGGGGGCGAGCGCGAGGGCCAGGGCGGCGTCGTCCTGGGTTAGGTCGAGGCGCACGTCGACCCGGGCGAGAAGCTCGGGGTGCTCCTTGAGGAACACCCCGAGGTTGTACTCGCCGTGGCCGGCACGCGAGTACAACGCCAGGAGCTCGCGGGTTGTACTACTCGGCCGCGGCGGCATGCGCGTCGTCCGTGACCGGCTCGGGGACGTCGAGGTCCGGACTGATCGGCGGCACCGGCAGGCGCCGCTTCACCATGCTCTGGACGAAGGCGAGATCGGCGTTCTTCTTCACGTACCGCTCGAGACGGCGAGCGACGCTGAAGATGTTGTACTTCCGGGGCACGCGGAGGGTGCTCGTGCCGAACTGGCCGAGCAAGAGGCGCCTCTCGGCGAGGTTCGAGGGACGGAGGAGACGGCCGTGAATGCGCATGGAGGGCTCCAAAAAAGAAGAACGCCCGCGCGCGTGGACCATCCACGCGGCGGGCGCTCGAGTTGATGTTGATGTTGAACTACGGGGAGAGATCGTCGTCGGCGGGCCAGCGCGGCTCGCCGTGGACGGGACGGAAGTAGCCTGGCTCGGTCGACGTCATCTGGTGTCGAGGCGGCGCGGTCCCGACACGGATGGCGAGCATCGCGATCGGCTTGTTATGCTCAACGATGACGAAGCCGGTGAAGCTACCGCCGTCATCGGATACGAGCCTGACGCCGACGGGCGGGTTCGTGAGTCTCGCGGCCCAGCCGAGTAGGCGGCGCACTCGGTTCACGCGTCCGTCACGGGCGCCGTCGAGCACGACGTCGACGAGCGCGTCGCCGACGCCGCTCACGACTCGTTCGACGGAAAGAGCGCCTCGGACGCGATGGCGAAGAGGACGCCGGCCGCCGCCGCCGCGATGCCCTTCTTGAGGGCCTCGTGGCGAAGCGTCCGGGAGATGAACCCGCCGTCGTCGAGGGAGAAGGCGAGCTTGTTGTTGTCGTTCACGTTGTTCTTCATGGTGTTGTGCCTGCAATGGATCTCGTCGCGCAGCCGGCGCAGACGGGTTGAACTTCAGCGTGGCTCCCACTCAGGGACAGCACGTCGATGCCGATCAGGAGCGGACGATGTGGATCGCGCGCGCGGCGGTTGCCAACGCGAGGCCAGCGAGCTCGAGGAGCATGATGGTGGTCACGAGGGTTCCTCCGGAGCGGGTAGCTCCGACGTTCTTATCCCCGACATCCGTGCTGAGTTGCCTTTGCATCGGCGTCCTCGTACCTCGGCCGAGCCGCGCGCATGAGCGCGTTGTCCGATGACGTGGCAACGTTCTCGACGTAACGAACCATGGTGCTAGCCCAAGGCGGAGGAGGGACTGATGGCAACGGAGACCAATGAGCGACCGCTTCACCATCGGCTTCACGTAGAAGGCATCCGGCCCAACGCAGAGGCGATCGCGCGCATCTTTCTCGATGGGGACGTCGCAGTCCTCTTCTTCGAGGTCGGCCGCGGTCCGAAGGAGATGCAGGCAGGCGCAGAGGTCGCAGCCCGTGCGTTGGGCTGGACCGGAAAGCGCATCGAGGTCACACGAATGAACAAGACACGCGCGGCGAAGCTCGCTGATGTCATCGCGGCGACGACGCCCGGCGACACGGCGGCGGTCGAGTGGCTCCGTCGCCGCTCTGGAAACCGCCTCCTCGTGCTCGCGCACGTAGGGACGCTCTGCGTCGACCACGTCGAGGGCGCCGGATTCTCGGTTGTCGAAGGAACTGGTGATCGGGAATGGATGTCCTAGCCTCCGGCTCTCCAACGGGGCGGCCGTGCGCAGCACGAGCCCCGACGATGTGCAGGGCTTGAGTCGATGATCGGAGTTGTCGTTGCGATGCATGGTCGTCGGGTGAGCCATCCGTGCGTTCGACTCGCGGCACACCTCACGGGACGAAGAAGAAGCCGATGGCGCGACGCACTGGAAGGCGCTCGAGCACCGATCAGCGAGTGCTCGAGAGGCGGCGATGCTCGTCGTCGATCCCTGGCACTGGCTGGACAAGGACGGCCACTTCCTCGTCGAGACCCGATCCTCACCGGCGCATGCTCCGCATCGCGCGGTTCATCGAGTACGGCGGTCCTCTCCAAAAGAACGAGACGCGCGAGACCCTCATCGAGTGCGTGAAGCATCCGAATAGGAAGCCGTGTCTCGGGCTCATGTGGGTCGTGAAGGCGCCCGACGAAGACATCATCGCTCACTGCATGGCGTGCGGGACCGAGGAGGCCTGCGTCCAGAACTGGCAAGAGACCGAGTGGGCCAACGGGATGATGGAGCCGGTGCCCCTGATGCTCGACGAGACGCGGACGACCCATTGAAACGTCGTGGACACTCGGGAGTGTTCTTCGATCCACGGCCAAGGATCAGCGGATCAGCTTGCAGAGCTCTTCCTCTCAAACGCCGGGCGCAGCGGGCTGTCGAGAAGGTCCCGGTGAACGACCCGGTCCGCGCCGAACGCCGTGGCAGGACGATCGCGATCGACGACCTCGGCGCTCTCGACGCGAGTCCCTAGCATGGCGAGGGCGCGGGCTTCGAGTTCACGAGCCACGCCTTCGAGGACTGTCCCGACATCGACGATCGCGTCGACCGTTGCCGGGCGCGCTCCCGAACCGTCACGCTGAAGGAGTAGCTCGGGCAGCGCATGACCGACGCCGGCGAAGCGGCTGATGTACTCGACCGATGCCGCGCGAATGATCGCGATGACTTCGTGAAGGTGGTTGGCATGTGCCGCGACGTCGCGCACCGATACCGTTCTGGCCGACGTGCCCTTGCTCGTCCCCGACTTCTTCGTGGCGTTCTTCTTCGGAGCCTCGCTCATGCTCTCTCCAGCCTCCGCACTCTCCTCGACGAAGGACTGCTCGCCGCTTCAGCGCGCGTCTCCGCTGGACGCAACGCCTGACGGAGCGCCTTGATTCGCTTCGCTCGGTCCGGAGAGGGGCGAGCCTCTTCCGCCTTCTCGAGTGCAAACAGCCCCTCCTGATGAGCTCCTGCCGAGAGAGCGATCTGAGCGGCGACATCGAAGGACGACGCGGCCGCGCGCGGAAGTTCCGCGGTCCGGAGCCCCAGAGCCAACTGAAACGCGTACTCGTCGGCGGCCGTGAACGTGCGGTTGCCCGCAAGCTCGGCGGACAAGTCCTTCACCATCTCCTTGATGAGCGTGTCCAGCTCCTCGCGTGTCTCGGCATCTCGGAGACGCCGCACACGCTCGGCTCCGCGCGGCGTGACGGTCGAAAGGAACGGGATCATGGCTCCTCCACGGCAACGGCCTCGATAAGATCCACATCAAGGGTGACGGCGCCCTTGAACGCGTCATCGACGCGGCGAAGGAGAAGCGCAGCGCGCTCCCGATCGTCGACCATAAGGGCGTTGGCCGCGTCGGCGATGGCCTCCGGCACGATGGATGAGCGGCGGCCCGGGCGAAGGCCCCGAAGTACAACGTCTTCGAGCTCGCCTCCGAGTCGCCGCCATGCGCGGGTGCGGTACTCGAGCTGTCGCCGCGTCCGGCGCGCGGTACATGGCCCGCAGCCGAGGCCGAACGACGAGGTGAACAGGCGATACTTCGGCCGAGAGCAGAGCGGGCATACCAAACCGCGATGGACTCCCCGTCCCCCAGGGATCGCGCCGAACGCGATGCTCTGACGCGTCGGCTCGCCTGCACGCCCCAGAACAAGAAGAAGAACGGAAGTCGCCTCGTTCGGCACGTTCTGGACGTCAGCTGTACTGACGACGCCCGGAACGCTCGCGATGGCCTCGAAAGTCATTCCGCTGAACCTCGACGAACGCGGCGCTGCAAGCGCAGGGTCGCCGCGGTGGCCAGCGTGCCCTCGATGCGGCGAACCAGCGCGTTTCCGACCATCACGACCTCGTGGAGCGTCTTCGCCACCATCGCCGCCTTGCGCGCGTCGGCGAGGACACCTGGTAAAACGTGCGCGAGGCGGTCGGCTGCGACCCCGGTCTGAAGTGCTATTGCGGCCGCATTCGCGGCGAGTTCGACGAGGAGCCGCTCGTCGGCGGCGGTCACGTCGACGCCGGCCAATAGCTCGGCGCGAATCGCGTCGGCGGTGCGTGCAGGAGTAGGGGAGCTCACGCGATCGATCGTGCCTGGGTCACCCGTGATCGGGAAGAGCTGCTCGGGGTGCTCAGACGTGCAGCCGCCGGAGGTTGTCAGGACGACCGGATTGATGTCATCGCTTTCCGACGCGAGCTGCACTGCCTCACCCAGTCCCATGAGTGATCATATGCAGCGAGAGAGGCGATAAGCGAAGGGCAGATCACACGAAAGCCTGGCGCACGGACCCGTGATTGTTTGCGGATCTGAATATCCAAGTACAGCGCAGCCCATGGCTGGTCACCGCTGCTCTTGACGGGTGGGCAGGCCGGACCCATGCTGGCCGCTGAACCCGAGACCGTTGGCTGCCGGACCCTGGGAGGTCGATGAGGCTGAAGGCACGGCCGGGGAGACACGGTGCCCGATCCAGGGCGGGAATCCTGGAGCCAAGCACCAGCACCGGCGCCCGCAGGGCGCGGAGGTCTCCCATGTCTAGTCAGCCTATCCCGAGCCAGAGCCAGCCCCGCAAGCCCAGGACCCGGCGTGAGCCGCCGCCCGGAGCTCCGCTCTCGGAGAGCGAGTTTTCCCGGCGCTACGGCTTCGGCCGAAGCACGGTCCGCAAGTGGCGGGCAGACGGGGCCCCCTACATCCAGGTCGGCATGGTCGTCCGGATCGAGCCCGAGCGGTTCCTCGCGTGGCTTCGCGCGCGGAGGGCGCAACCCGAACGGGAGGTCAGCCGGGAGGTCGGGTGATGCTCACCCGCCTGATCCGCCTGGTCAGCGGCGAGCCGGCCGATACTACCGGACCGACCACTACTACTGCTGCGCTGACCGGACGTAGCCTCGAGACGACGGGGGTTCCGCCCACTCTCCAGCCTGGCCCCGAGCAGGTTCCGATCGGGGCGGAGGCCCCGCTCCCCTTTTGGAACTCTCCCTCGGGAGGCGAGAAGCCCGAGGAGAGCCCCGGCTCTGAAGAGCAGGGCCCCCCCCTCGAGATCGAAGTTTTCGAGCGCGAGCCCGAAGGAACCAGTGGTCCCACGGATGATCTCTACTCGGCGGAGGGACCCGTCGAAGGATCACCAGACTCTCTCTCTCTACTACTTGATAGTAGAGAGAGTAAGAGAGAGAGCTTTTCCGAGAGCGAGATCCAGAAAGCACCAACACTCGATCAGCCCATCTCGCCGTCTACGCCTAGTAATAGGTCAATACCGGTATCGGCGATTGATAGATCAGTACCGGCTATTGATATCCGATCCCTCCAGGAGCTCCGGTCCTTGCTGCACCCGGAGCTCCTCGAGAGGGCCCTCCACGAGGTCGAGAGGGGGACGGCCGTCGGCCTCGTTGTTCGGGAGATGCGTGATCTCGGCATCTCCGTCCCGAGCAAGCAGGTCCGCGCGCTCCGCGCGCCAGACAAGTCCCTCGCGCTGGTCGAGGAGTGGATCTCGGGCGCCAGCGCCCTGAAGACCCATCGCCCGAGGGAGTACCTCCGCTGGCTCCAAGCTCTCCTAGCTGGCGAGGCTCTCCCGCATCTCCCGCCCTCATCTCGCCTCAAGGAGATCCGCCGCCATGTCGCGGGAGTCGGGCCAGGTTCAGAGCGAGAACGCCTGATCGATGACGTGCTGACTACCCGCTTCCGCAAGCGCCAGCGAACGACGCTTGCGCGACTCAGGTACCCGTCCGACCCGATCGGCCGGCGGGCGCTCGTCCAGGTGGACAAGCGCATCGACCACACCAGGTCAGCTCCCACCGAGCTCCGCGAGCTCTTCGAGCGCGCTCGCGAGCGGCTCGTCCCGATCGACGACGCCCGCGCTCGTCTCCAGCGTTTGCGTGCCCTGCTCCTCGACACGGCCGAGATGGCCCAGATGTTCGAGGCCGCTCTCTCTGACCTCCACGACCATCATCAGGATGACCCTACATGACCATCACGAGCCGCATCACCAGCCTCGCCTCCCGCACCCTCCGCGCCACCGCGCGCGCCGCTCTCCGCCTCGCTGACCGGCTCGACGCACGTGCGCGCCACCGTGGCGCGCACGCAGATGCCGAGCCCCTGGACGACTTCGACAGCGCCCCACCGTGGGGCGCTGTCGAGGTGCCCGTCGAGCACGTCGACCCGGGGGAGCTCCGGGAGCGGGACCACGCCCCCGAGGCCGATGCGCCCCACGGTGGGGCGCATCAGGATCCCGACATCACTCCGGTGGCCGAATCCGACGTGCGCCCCACGGTGGGGCGCACATACGGGCTGATCGATGCCCAGCTTGCCCAAACCGAGCTCGACGCCGAGGAGGCCGAGGAGAGGCTCGCAGAGGCGTTTCCGTCGCCGGATGCGCTGTTGCTGGTGCCCCCGGCCCCCGAGGCGCCCGCCGACAACGACGAGGAGCCCGCTCCTCATCCGCGTCGCTCGCGTCGGCGTCGCACGACCCCCGAGGCGGCTCCGGCCCCTGCGGTCGTACTGCCGGAGCCCGAGCTCGCCGCCGCCGTGCGCGTCCTTCGGGGTCTCGACACGCCGTGGTCGGAGATCGCGCGTGTCTTCCGGGAGCTCCACGCTCCCCAGTCCCCAACCCGGGATGATCCCGGGTCGGCCCCCGCCGAGCCGGCGCTCATCGTCGTCGCCCCGACCATGACGCTGACGCCCGCGCCCTTCCCCCCGCTGGCTCGGCGTGCGACGACGCTGCCGCGGGAGCTGGAGATCGAATTGTGTTTCCGGCGGTTGGCTGAGCGCAGCACCGGCGCCGAGGATTCTCGCCCCCGCCTGTTGGCCCTCGGTTTCAGCGAGACCGAGATTGAGAGCCGGCTCGATGAGCTGGTCGCCGAGCGCGCCGAGACGCTGAAGCGCGAGTGCGCCCGTCGTGGGCTGTCTCTCCCCTAGCGCGTGTGCGCACACTCGCTGCCGTCCCTTGTTCTTCTTCTTCGGAAGGCTACATCTGACTCTGCAGCACCAGGACCAGACCAGCATGCAGCACACCAGGCAGCAGTACATGCCCGAGATCGATGTTGAGCCGACGGAGCGGTACCGCGTGCTGCTCTACTTCTCGCCAGACAGGCCGAGGGCGATCACCCGCGACGCGTGGACCGCCCTGAAGAAGAAGTACAAGACCTGGCGCGACGAACACCTCCGCCTCGCCGCTGCCCTCGCCGATCTCCTCCTCGCCGACCTCGCCGCCCACCCTCCCCAGGAGTAGAGGAACGCCATGCCGATCCGAGTCGCGCTCTACCTACGACGTTCGACCGAGGAGCATCAGGAGGCGAGCCTCGAGGTGCAGGAAGAAGAAGCGCGTCGCTTCCTCCAGAAGAAGTTCGGGACCTACGTCGTCTCGCCCGAGCACGTCTTCGTCGACAGCGGCGTGAGCCGCGCCGAGTTCGCGAAGCGGCCCGGGCTCATCGCCCTCCTCTCCGCGATCGAGAAGAAGGAGGTCGACGTCCTCGTCACGCGGGACGAGACCCGCCTCGGCGGGGACATGATCCGCGTGTCCCTCCTTCTTCAGGACATCCTCGATGCCGGCGTGCGCGTCTACTACTACTACTCCGGCGAAGAAGTCCGGCTCGACGACGCCACCGCCCGCTTCTTGATCACCGCGCGGAACTTCGCCGCCGAGCTCGAGCGGGAGAAGATCTCGCAGCGCACCCACGAGCATCTCCTCGTGAAGGCGCGCAAGGGCCTCAACGTGGGTGGCCGGGTCTACGGCTACGACAACGTCGAGGTGATGGACGGCGAGCGGAGGAAGCACGTCGAGTACAGGGTGAACGCCGAACAGGCGGCCGTCGTCCTCGAGATCTTCACCCGCTTCGCCAGGGGGGAGGGCTACCGCACGATCGCGAAGGAGCTCAACGCGCGAGGTCTCCCGTCACCCTCGGCCGGCAAGCGCGGTACGGGCTCGTGGTCGCCTTCGGCCGTCTTCGAGATCATCCACCGGGAGCGGTACCTCGGGCGCATCGTCTGGAACAAGTTCGAGAAGATGTACCGCAAGGGGACGAAGGTGCGCGTCGAGCGACCGGAGCACGAGTGGCTCGTCGTCGACGCACCCCACCTCCGGATCATCAGCGACGAGCTCTGGGCTGCGACGCATGCCCAGTTGAAGGGGAAGAAGCTGCGGCGCGGGGAGAAGTCTCCTCCGAAGAAGAAGGGCGGCCGTCCGGCCACGTACTTGCTCAGCGGCATCACGAAGTGTGGATGCTGCGGCGGCGCGCTGACCGTCCTGGACACCCGCTTCGGCCAGCACATGGTCAAGGCGTACATCTGCTCGTACCGCCGCGATCGCGGCGAGACCGTCTGCAAGAACGCCCTGAGGCGCCCGGTCGACCGCGTGAACCAGGGCGTCGTCGACTGGATCCAGACGAACATCCTCTCCGAGGAGCTCGTGGTGGATGCCCTCAAGGAAGTGAGCCGGCGCATCGCCGCGCGCGCGAAGCAACAGAACGCCGAGCTTCCGAAGCTCGAGGCCGAGGCCCACAAGCTTCGTGCGGAGATCGCGAACCTCGTCGACCAGATCGCCTCCAGCCCGAAGGCCGTCAGCGAACCCCTCATCGCCGGGCTCAACGAGCGCCAGGAGCGGGTGAACGAGCTCGACGCCCGCATCCGGGCGACCAAGGCGGCCCCGGAGGCGATGAGCCTCGAGGTGCGGCGGATGGAGGCCGAGGCCAAGGCCCGGCTCGCCGGCCTTCGGGAGATGCTCGAGCGGAACCCGAGGGAAGCGCGCACACTCCTCTCCACGATCTTCGACGGCAAGCTCACGGCGACGCCGGTGAAGATGCCCGACGGGCCGCGGCTGCAAGTCGAAGGGCGAGCTTCCGTTGGCCGGATGCTCGCCCTCGAGGCGGAGGGGCTTGTGATCCAAACCCCCCAGACAAAGTGGCGTCCCCAACGGGATTCGAACCCGTGTTAGCGGCGTGAAAAGCCGCGGTCCTGGGCCTCTAGACGATGGGGACGGTGGGGGCTAACTACCGCCGTCCTGCGCGCGTGTAAAGTGGGTCGCGACCTCAGGAAGGGTCTGGCTTGTTCAGGCCGGCGGTGATGCTGCGGATCAAAGAGCGCGGGGAGAGCGGGACCATCTGCGCCATCAGCCAGTTCATGGCGCCGTGGATCGCGAGCACGTCGCCGGCGTGCATCGCGCGGTAGGCGTGGGTCGCGACGCTCTTGGCGTCCGCCACGTTGCTGTTGTTCTTGAACAGCTTCGACTTGTCGTTGCCGGCCGTCGCGGAGAAGTCGGTCGCGGTCGCGCCCGGGCAGTGGCAGGTGACCGTCACGCCCGTGCCGGCGAGCTCGTAGGCCAGACCCTCGCTGAAGCTCACGACGAACGCCTTCGTCGCGTAGTAGTTCGACATGTACGGGCCCGCCTGGAACGCGGCGGTGGAGGCGACGTTCAGGATGCGGCCGAACTTGCGCTCCACCATCGCGGGCGCGAAGCGGTGCGTCAGCTCCACGAGGGCGCGGATGTTCACGTCGATCATCTGGAGCTCACGCGCGAGGTCGAGCTTCAGGAACTCGCCCGTCGTGCCGAAGCCTGCGTTGTTCACGAGGAAGTCGATCGCGAGGCCGCGCTTCTTCGCGACGTCGAAGATGGTCGCGGGGGCCGTGTGCTCGCCGAGGTCCGCGGCGATGACGCCCGCGGTGATGCCGTGCGCCTCCTCGAGCTCGTGCGCCAGCTCTTCGAGCTTCGACTTGCTCCGCGCGACCAGCACCACGTCGTGCTTGTCGGCGGCGAAGAGCGCCGCCATCTCCTTGCCCAACCCCGCCGACGCGCCCGTGATGAGCGCCGTGCGCTTCTCGCCGTTGTCCGCCATGCGGCGGGCATATCAGAACGGGATGCCGAGGCCCACCCGCAGACCCCCGCGCACCGCCGGGGACGCGAGGAGGAAGCGGCTGTCGGGCGCAGCGTCGTCGGCGACGCTCCCGACGCCGTGGACGTCGAAGAAGAGACACGCCTCGAGGAACAGCGGGCCGAGATCGAACTGCCCGCCGGCGTCGATGAGCCACGACGCCGCGACGCCGCTGCCCTTTCGCGTCACGCCGTTGGGCGCGGTGGACTCCACCGTGAGGCCGTGGACGCCGAAGCCCGTCGCGGCGGTGAAGCGCGACTTGCCTGGCGTCTGGAAGCGGATCGACGGCGTGAGCTGCCAGTGCGTGAGCTGCGTCGTCCGCTCTTCGTTCGCGCTCGGCAGCTTGTACGTCGTCGCGTCCTGCCCGACCGCGACGAAGGCCTCGAGCGCGATGACCTTGTTGAGGAGGAAGCCGAAACGACCGCCGACCGCGAGGCCGGCGACGCCGCGACGCTCGCCGCTCGGAGGTGTCTCGCCGAGATCGTCGGAGAAGCGATAGCTCGCGCCCTCGAGCGCGCCCGTGATGACGAGGTAGATGCGCTTCGGCTTCTCGGGTGGAGGCGTGACGGGCGCGACGTATTCGCCCGGCGCGGCGGAGGCGGGCTGGAGCGTGACCGGGCTCTCCACCGTCGCGTTCGCGGGGACGCTCACGTCGAACTGCACCGTCTTCCAGCCCGGCGCCGAGACCTCGGCCTTGTGCTTCCCCGCGGGGACCGGGCCCGTCCACGTGCCCTGCCCGAGCTCCGCGCCGTCGACGCGGATGGATGCGTCGGGCACGTTCGCGCGGATCGTGAGCGTGCCCGTCACGACCGCGGACACGCTGCCGAACGAGGCGTCGACGGGCGCGCCGGTGACGAGGGCGAACTTCTTCGGCTCGGGATCTGCCTGGCCCGGGATCTTCGCGCTGAACGTGTAGATTCCAGGCATCAAGCGGATCGGACGACGCTGCGCGCCCGGCGCGAGCGAGTGCGTGGGCTGGCCCGCGGGCGTGATCGAGATGACCGTCGCCGCGGCCTTCTTCTCGTCGGCGCCGACGATCGTGATCTTCACCGTCGCGACAGAGCGGGAGAGCTCGGTGAGCTCACGCTCGATCGCGGCCTTCGTCTCCGGCTTGAGCGTGTCCTTGCCTTCGTCGAGCGCTTCGTCGAACGCGGACGCCGCGTCGGCGGGACGATTCAGGCCCTTGAGACAGAGCGCGATGTTCTGCTTGATGCCCGCCGACGGCTTCTCGCGATACGCGTCCTGGAACTCGGAGAGCGCCTCGACGAACAGCTTCTTGTCGTAGAGCTCGATGCCCTTCTTGAAATGCGCGCGCGCCGCCGCTTCGTCCGCCCACGCCGCGCGCGGCGACGCCAGCACGAGGAGCGCGAAGAGCGCATAAGAGAAGCGACGCACGACCTGAAAGGTAGCCCGATCAGGGCAGATCGCGCGCGATATCCAGCTTGCCCGGCGCCGGCGCAGACACGGGCGCGGGCGCGGCGGGGCCCGGCGACGGCCTGACCGCGGGGGCGGGCGCAAGAGCAGGCGCGACGACCGGCTTCGGCGGTACCGCCGGCTTCAGCGGTGCCGCCAGCGGCGACGGCGACGGCGACAGTGCCGACGGCGACGGCGCCGACGGCGCGGCCGAAGACGAAGCCGACGGCGACGCCGACGCCGCGGTCGATGCGGGCTCGGGCGGTGATGGGATCGGCGACGGCGAAGGAGCGAGCGCCGACGATGCGACGCCCGACGTGATGCTCGCCGGCGCCGTCGCGGAGGCCGGCGGATCTTTCTTGCCGATCGCGGAGACGAGGAGGAGCGTCGCGCCGATGCCGAGCAGCGTCGCGACCACCGCCGTCGCGATGACCGCGCTCGTCGAGCGACGCCGCGACATCCCCGCCGGCGCGCGATCGGAGGTGGAGACCGCGAGCGGGCTCGTGCCCGAACGCGCAATCGCAGACGGCGCCGCGCCCGCACCCGACGCACCCGCGCCCGACACGCCCGCCCCCAACGCACCCGCGCCCGACACGCCCACGCCCAACGCGCTCGCGCCCGACGCGCCCAAGCCCACCGTGCCCGCCGTCCCCACGCCCGAGCCCGACGCGCCCAAGCCCACCGTGCCCGCCGTCCCCACGCCCGAGCCCGACGCGCCCGCACCCGCCGTCCCCACGCCCGAGCCCGACGCGCCCGCACCCGCCGTCCCCGCGCCCGCGGCGCCCGAGCCTGCGATCTGAGTGGCGTTGCCTTGGAACGGCGTCGACGCCGGTTGGGAGGCCGACGCGGGCGCGGCCGCGGCGCTGCCGACGGCGAGTGTCTTGTTCGGGAGGTGCTCGCGTGGGACGAGCTTCTTCTCTTCCGGTGAGAGCTCATGGAGCGCGGCTAGCATCTCGTCGGCGGAGGAGAAGCGCTGCGTGCGATCGCGCGCGAGTGCCTTCGCGACGAGGGCCGCGACCGGGGGCGGGATCTCCGGGTCGATCGTGCGGACGTCGGGCGCGTCGCGCATGCAGATCGCGAGGATGATCTGCTCGTACGTCTCGCCCGTGAACGGCGGGCGGCCGGTGAGGCACTCGAAGAGGATCGTGCCCGCGCTGTAGAGGTCGGCGCGGCCGTCGAGGTCGGGCATCGCCTGCGCCTGCTCCGGGCTCATGTAGAACGGCGTGCCGAGGACCGTGCCGCGGCCCGTGAGCGCGAGAGGTGAGGTCTTGCTGCGCGGGCGCTCGATCTTGGATACGCCGAAGTCCACGATTTTCGCGTGTATACCGCCGTCGTCGTTCTTCACGAGGAAGACGTTGTCGGGCTTGAGGTCGCGGTGGACGATGCCCGCGGCGTGCGCCTTGCCGAGGCCCTTCAACACCATCGCGATGATGTGGAGCGCCTCGGCGAGCGGGACGCGCGTCGTGCGACGGAGACGCTGGCCGAGGTCCTCACCGCGGAGCAGCTCCATCACGAGGTAGGGGCGCCCCTCCTCCGTGCCCGCGTCGAAGATCGAGACGATGTGCGCGCTCTCGATCGCGCTCATCGCCCGCGCCTCGCGCGCGAAGCGGGTGACGACCTGCTCGTCGGTCACGAACTCAGGGTCGACGAACTTGATCGCGACCTTCTTGCCGATGCCGAGGTGCTCCGCCTCGTACACCGCGCCCATGCCGCCGTGCCCGAGGAGGGCGCGGAGCACGTAGCGACCGGCGATCGACTTGCCGATCAGCGCCTCTCGCGCGATGCGCGCGCGCTCCTGCGACGACGGCACCGGGACCGACGTCGGAGGTGGCTGGGCGGATTCGAGCTCGCTCATCGGTCACGCGTCGGGCGCGCGACTCGAGCTTATCAGCGCCGGATGCCCGCCACTACGCGAGCGCGTGGACCTGCGCCGAGAGACGCGAGATCGTACGGGAAGCGGCCTTCGTGTGGATCGCGCCCTTCGCCGACGCCTTGTCGAGCGCGACGGTCGCGGCCTTGAGCGCGGCCCCGGCCGCGGCCTTGTCCTTCGCATGGAGGGCCGTGCGGACACGCTTCACGAGCGTGCGGACAGCGCTGTTGATCGCGCGGTTGCGAGCGGTTTTGACGAGACGCTGGCGGTTGCGCTTCTCTGCGGACGGATGATTGGCCATGACGGACGGCGCACTTTAGTTGCGCACCCGTCCGTGTCAAGCGTCCCGCGCCGGGCGGCCGATCCAGGCGCCGGCGCACGCCAGACCCCACGCGATCGGCGAAAACGCGAGGGCGAACACGAGGGCGACCGGGGCGGCGAGACCCAGGAGCGCGAGCGCGAGCACGATCGCGAGGGCGGCCGCGACGGCGGGCTCGAGCATGGTGGGGAGGTTCGAGGCGCGCGCGACGAGGTAGCCGCTGATCGGGAACGCGAGGAGGACCCCCGAGCCGAGGAGCGCGACCGGCGCCGTCGTCGAGATCTCGTGCTCGTCGACGACCGAGAAGTCGACGTGCGCCCAGTGGCCGAACGCGATCGAGCCGGCGAGGCCGAGCGTCATCGCGCCCACCGTCACGAACACACCGACGAAGATCCAGCGGAGCGTGATCGGCTGGCCCTCGCGGTGCATCGCCTCGCGCACGGTGCGGAGGCTCGGCGGCGCCGACACGATGTGCAGGTGCGAGACACGCTCGAGCAGCATCGACGTGCGCGACGAGCGGTCCTCGCGCGCGCGAAGGTCGCGGAGCGCGAAGATGACGGGGATGCCCATCGCGAGGAGGAGCGGCACGGTGCCGACGAGCGCGCCCGCGCCGCGCCCGTAGCAGAGATGAATGTAGAGTCCATGCACCGCGGTGGCGACGAGCCACGCGAGCGGGAAGATCGGACCCGGCGTCTTGTCTCGCTTCGCGCGGCCGAGCGCGTAGCCCCACGCGCAGGCGAAGAACACGTGCGCCGGCAGCGCGAGGAGCGCGCGCACGATCCAGATGCCGCCGGACGGGTGGACGCGGAGCATGTGCGCGCTCTCCACGAGCGCGAAGCCGAGCGCGGCCGACGCGGAGTAGACGAGGCCGTCGATCGGCTCGTCGAAGTACTTCGATCGGAACGCGGGCCACATCGCGCAGACCTTCACCGCCTCGCGGATCGGCGCCGCGAAGCCGAAGAGGAAGAGCATGCTCCCCGCCGCGCCGGCGACGCGCGCGTTCATGTCGAGGCCCGTCCACGCCGCGGCGCGCTGCTCGAGCCACACCGTGCCGACCTTCCCCGCGACGCCGAGCGTGAACGTGAGGAGCACGAGCCACAGCGGCTCGCGACGGCGATCCGAAAAATAGATGACGGCGAGGAGCAGCAGCGCGGGGACGAGCGACGGCCCGATCCAGCGGAGCGACGAGACCACGGCCCTACGTTAGCAAGTGAGGTAAGCGACCGCCCTCCTCTTCGCCAGCCGCAATTCGATCCGGTCACGCACACGCGGAAGGTCAAGCCGGGCTGTTGAGCGTGCAGTCCTTCGGATCGACGTCGGGCCGGAGCCCGCGGAACGTCGGGAAGCGGAGGAGACCGTCGCGCTGCATCATCCCGTAGCGGACCGACACGACGAGCTCCGGCTTGCAATAAAACCGCTGCTTCGCCGCCGAATACACGCCGCGCGTCGTCACCGGCTCGTCGACCTGGAGCGCCTCGAGCCGCGGGAGGAGCGTCAGGATCGTCGCGGCGCTGAGGCCGCTCCCGACCTTGCCGCGATAGACGAGCTCGTCCCCTTCCCACGACGCGACGTCGAGCGCGCCGAGCGTCGACCGCGCGCTCTCGCCCTCCGTCCAGCCCACCACCACGAGCTCGCAGTCGTGCTCTCGCTTGATCTTGAGCCACTCCGACGTGCGCTCGCCGGGGCGGTACGGCGAGCCGAGCTTCTTCGCGACGACGCCCTCGAGCGAGTGCTCCTCGCAGAAGCGGAACAGATCGCCGCCGCGATCGAACGTCGGGTGCTGGCGCACGAGGCCGCCTGCCTCGGGGGGGACGACGCGGTTCAGGATCTCCTTCCGCGCCTCGAGCGGGAAGCCGCGGAGGTCGTAGCCGCCGATCGCGAGGCAGTCGAAGACGATGTAGACGACCGGGACCTGACCCGCCGCCATCCTCCGCGCGCGCTTCGGATCGGACTGGAAGCGCTGCGCGAGGAGCTGGAAGTCGGGGCGTCCGTTCGCGTCGAACGCGACGATCTCGCCGTCGAGCACGACGCGATCCTCGGGGAGCTTCGCGAGCGCGTCGACGATCTCGGCGTAGCTGTCGGTCGCGTCGCGCTGCTTGCGGTACGAGAGGCTGACGCTCGCGCCGCGTTTGTCCGCGACGATGCGGACGCCGTCGAGCTTCAGCTCGAAGAGCCAGCCCGCGCGATCGAGCAGCGCGCGGGACTCGTGGCGCTCGCACATCATCGGCACGATCCGCGCGCCGCGCACGTCGCCGGTCGGGGCGCCGAGCTCCCGCGCGAGCGCCTCCGCCGAGGTCTCCGCGCTCACAACCCGAAATGGAGCCCGAGCCGCAGTCCGCCGCCGAGGGCGAGGCCCGCGCTCGTGCCGGACTTCTGGTAGAGCGGATCGCTCTCCGCCGCCGCCTGCTGCTCCGGGGTGAGGCCGGAGGGGAGCGGCACCGGCGGGCGATTGAGGAGGAGGAAGTCGCCGAGGAGGCCGACGCCGACCGAGAACATCGGCGAGACGTAGTAGTCGAACGCGAACTCGAGCCCCGCGTTGAAGCCGCGGATCGACACCGCGTCGTTCGACGTCGGCGCGCTCGAGCTCGTCGCCTCGTTCGCGTCGCCGAGGCGGCCGACCCACGAGTAGCCGCCGTGGGCGGCGATGAGGATGTCGAAATCGCTGATCGGCAGCTTGAGGCCGGCCTCGCCGTTGATCTGGAGCAGGTTGAAGCTCGAGAGCGCGTTGTAACGAAGGCGCGCGCCGGCGACGAAGACGACGAGGCGGAGCCCCGCGCCGATCGAGAACGCGGGGCCGCCCGCGCTCGTCTGCTTCACCGCGAGCTGCTCGGCGGAGAACTGCGACATGTTGATGTACGCGCCGCCGATCGAGCCGTCGACCCAGAACAGCTCGAAGTTGCGGCCGGTGTCCTTCGTCTCGGCCTCATCGAGCTTCTTGTGCGTCTCCGCCTGCTGGTACTGCTCCTGCGTCGTCTGCCCCGGCCCCGTGTTGGGCGCCATCGGCGGCGGCGGCGCGATGCCGGGTTGCTGGAGATCCTGCGCGCCGGCGACCCCGGCCGACGCGAGAAGGGCAAGAGACGTAAGGAGACCGAAGATCCGGCGCATCCCGTTCAGTGTCGCACGATCTCGTCGTCCGGGTGGTCGTCCTCGTCCGGCGAATCGTCGGCCGGGATGCGGTACTCCTCGTCCATCCACTTGCCGAGGTCGATCGTCTTGCAGCGCGGCGCGCAGAACGGGAAGCTCGGATTTTCGGCGCGGGGCTTGGCCTCCGAGCCGCAGATCGGGCAAATCGCCATCGTCCTCCCCAAATAGCACCGCGATGTTGCCCACGCGCGTCGACGTTCGCAACGATAGAGGCGATGCCCGAGCTTCATGCAGCCGAGAGACTCGAGCTCGAGGCGATCGCCCGCCGGTTCGAGGGCGCGCTCGCGATCTGCGCCTCGCGCCTGGACGAGCCCGCCTCCGTCGTCGAGGTCGCGGCCGACGAGGTCTTCCCCGCCGCGAGCCTCATCAAGGTCGCGGTCGCGCTCGAGGTCTTCTGCCAGATCGAGGAGGGCTTCCTCGCGCGGGCCGAGCGCGTCGCCTTGAAGGGCGACGACAAGGTGATCGGCTCCGGCGTCCTCACCGAGCTCGCCGACGGGCTCACCCCCACCCTCGGCGATCTCGTCTACCTCGCGCTCGCGATCAGCGACAACACCGCCGCGAACGTGCTCATCGAGCGCGTCGGCGTCTTCTCGGTGAACCGCCGCCTCGCGAAGCTGGGCCTCGAGAAGACGCGGCTCTCGGGGAAGATCCTCACCCACGAGACGAAACACGGCGCGCCGTCGCCGGAGGCCGAGGACTACGGCGCCGCGCCCTCGACGCCGAAGGACGATCGCGACGACGGCCGCGGCGAGCGCTCCCCCACCACCGCGCGCGAGCTCGTGCGCCTCTTCACCGCGATCCACAAACGCGAGGACCTCCCGCCCGCGGCGTGCGAGGCGCTCCTCGACGTCTTGCAGAAGACGCAGACCGCGAGCGCGATCCGGCGCGGCCTGCCCGAGGCGCGCTTCCGCGATCGCACCCCCGCCCGCCTCTGCAACAAGACCGGCTCGATCCGCGGCGTCGTCAACGACGCCGGCATCGTCGCGACGGATCGCGGCGCCTACGCGGTGGCGCTCCTCTCGAAGGGCTCGAAGGACCTCCGGCCCACGCAAGACAACGTCGGCCGCATCGCCCTCGCCGAGGCGTCGCGCGTCGTGTACCGCGCCATGCGCGGCGAATAGAGCGGCTATGCTCGGAGCATGTCCGTCTACCGGCAAGCTCGCACGTCGGCCAACGCGTGTCCGCGGTGCATGGATCCGCTCGGCGCCGCGGGCGTGGCGGGGGTTCGATTCTGCGAGCGCTGCGGCGGGGTCTTCGCCGACGTCCCGACGTCGAAGCGCATCTTCGACTCGCTCGATCGGCAGCTCCTCGCGATCGGCTTCGACGCGGCGCAGGGCAAGGAGAAGCCGCGCGACGACGGCCACGCGATCACCTGTCCCGAGTGCCAGCTCCAGATGGTGAAGAACCGCATCGACGGCGCGAGCTGCGTCGTCGACGCGTGCCCCGCGCACGGCACCTGGTTCGACACGAACGAGATGGTCGACGTCATGCGCGCGCTCGATCGCGCACGGAGGAAGGGCATCGTGCTCACCGGCGACCGGCCGTCGATGCCGGTGAACCTCGCGACGACGCCCGAGCGCGCGCGGACCGTGGGCGAGCAGTTCGTCGATCTCGTGCGGGACTGGATCGAGCCGGGCAAGCGCTGACGGAGCTACTCGGCGGGAACGGCCTCCGCGACCTCGGCCGTCGTCGGGACGGTCGCGGAGACGGCGGGCTCGACGATGCAGCTCTGCTCGAGGAGCTCGGCGACGTCGAGGTTCTTGATCTTGTCCTCGAGGCTCTGGCTCTTGATGCCGTCGGTGAGCATCGTCATGCAGAACGGGCAGCCGCTCGCGATCGTCTTCGCGCCGGTGTCGATGAGCTGCAGCGTGCGCTTCACGTTCACGCGGTTCTGGTTCTGCTCCTCCATCCACATCTGCGCGCCGCCGGCGCCGCAGCAGAGGCCGCGCGTCTTCGTCCAGTAGTCGGGCTCCACCAGCTCGACGCCCGGGATCTGACGGAGGATGTCGCGCGGCGACTCGTACACGTCGTTGTAGCGACCGAGGTAGCAGCTGTCGTGGTACGTGACGCGGCCGACGACCGGCTTCTTCGGGACGAGGCGCCGCTCCGCGAGCAGCGCCGCGAGGTAGTCCGAGTGGTGCACGACCTCGAGGCTCACGCCGAAGTCGGGGTACTCGTTCTTCAGCGTGTTGAAGCAGTGCGGGCAGGCGGTCACGACCGTCTTCATCCCCCCCTGCTCCTTGTACGTGTTGAGCACGGCGGCGTTCGACTCCGCGAGCATCGCGAAGATGACCTCGTGGCCGGCGCGGCGCGCGGGGTCGCCGGTGCACGACTCCTCTTGGCCGAGGATCGCGAAGTCGACGCCCGCGAGCGTGAGCAACCGCGCGGTTGCGCGTGCGATCTTCTTCGCGCGGTCGTCGTACGACGCGGCGCAGCCGACCCAGAAGAGGACCTCTGCGTCGGGTTTGTCCGCGAACGTCTTGAGGTCGAGGCCGTCCGACCACGCGGAGCGGTCCATGCGCGAGAGGTTCCACGGGTTGCCGTTCGTCTCCATGCCCTGGAACGGCTTCTGGAGCTCGTGCGGGAACTCGTTCGCGATCATGACGAGGTTGCGCCGCATGTCGACGATCTTGTCGACGTACGAGATGAGGACCGGGCACTGCTCCTCGCACGCGCGGCAGGTGGTGCACGCCCACAGCACGTCGGGGTGGATGATGTCGGGCGTGAGGTTGATCGGCTCGTATTTCGCGGGCCGGATCGCCTTCTCGGCCTCGTTCCCCGCGATCTCGACCGGGTCCTCCGCGCCGGTCGGACCCCACCTCATCTCCTCGTCGGTGAGCTCCTTCTGGTGCTCGTACATGTGATCGCGGAGGGCGAGGGTGAGGTGCTTCGGCGAGAGGACCTTGCCCGTCTTGTGGGCGGGGCAGTTGTCCGAGCAGCGGCCGCACTCGGTGCAGGTGTAGAAGTCGAGGACCGCCTTCCAGGAGAGGTGCTTGACCTTCGCGATGCCGATCTCGGCCATGCGCGGGTCCTCCATCTCCATCGCCGGCTCCATCTTCGCCATCACGCCCTCGGCGGTGCTCGCCATCGGCTCGAGGCGACCGCGCGGCGCGAGGTCCTTGAAGAAGACGTTCGGGATCGCGGTGATGATGTGGAAGTGCTTCGAGTGCGGGAGGATGTTGAGGAAGACGAGGACGAGGGTGGAGTGCGTCCAGAAGCCGATCTTCGCGAGGATGACGAGCGCCTGCGGTCCGAGCTTCGCCTTCGCCAGCGCGAGCGCGGTCAAGGAGGCGGCCGGCGCCGGGAACGCGGAGAGGCCGACGTGCACGTCCTGCGTCGAGCCGAACGGCGCCGCGACCTCTTTCATGTCGGCGCAGAGCTGGTAGCCGGTGAGCTTGGCCGCGCCGGTGCCGGGGACGCACAGCTCGGCGACGCGGTTCACGAGGACGAACGCGGCGCCGTTGTAGAGGATGTCGGCGAGCATCATCGTCGTGATGATCCCGAGGATGAGGAGGCCCTCCCAGTGCAGCGTCATGCGCTTCTGGGGGCGGATGGCGCGGTAGTAGACGAAGGTCAGCGCGCCGAGGGTGACGAGGACGGCGACGAGGTCCTTCGCGAACTCGTAGACCTTGCCGACCTTGCCGAGGACCTCGGTGGGCCCGAGGACGAAGAGGTTGAACTTCGGATCGAAGCCGCGTCCCCACAGGATGATCGTGTTGAGGAGGAGGACGATGAAGCCGACGAAGATGAGCTTATGGGCCAGCCCCGCGGGCTGGTAGTAGTTCATCTTCTCCTGCGCGAACGCGTACCGGAACACGGCCGCGAGGCGCTCCGGGATGCGATCGAAGCGGTCGACGAACTTGCCGACGCGGAGGAGCTGCCAGCGCTTGATCGCCGACCAGAAGAACACCGCGTGCGCGGCGACGATCAGCACGAGCATGGCCGTCGGATTCATGGTTTGGGCCCGAGACTTATAGGGGCATGGCCCGGCGCGTCAACATCGGGGCACGGCCGATGCACCTCTCTCGGGTGCCATGCTGCGAATGCTCCGAAAAGACCGGGTGCTGCTGCGAAACGTCACGATCGCCGTGGTCGGTGGGACGCTGGGCGCCATGGTGATTGGGACGACTTGCCTCGGCCGTAGCGGCGTTCTCCGCGACCCGAGCGCGAGCTCGACCACGGACCGGAGCGCGCAGTCCTCGGCCGGCGGCGTCCCGAACGCGGAGCCCGCGAGCTCGACCAACATCACGTCGACGACGATCATCGTGCACCCGCCGCCACCGGCCCAGCCGGCGAACGAGGCGACGACGGAGCCCCCGCCCGCGCACACGACGATCATCACGAACACGCCCTCGCCCGCGCCGGCGGCGACGCCCCCGCCCGCGCAGCTCCCGGCGGAAGAGCCGGAGCCCGCCCCGCCGACGACCGCGACGCCGCCGGAGACGCAGAACCCGGCGAACCGCGTCCCTCCGCCGCCGGTCGTGATCCCCGTCCCCATCGCGCCGCCGCAAGGCACGGTGACCCCCTCGGCCGGCGACGTCCCTCCCGTAACGAACCCCTTCCCGAACGTCGGCCAGAGCAACCTCTACCCCGCCCAAGGCGGCCCCGGCATCCTCAACCCCAACAGCCCCAACGGCGGCGCGGGCTCGTTCTCGGCCGACCCGACGTCCCCGAACACACCCCCCGAGAGCCGCGTCGCGCCACTGCAGCCGACCCCGCCGCCGCGCTAGCTCACCTCGCGAGCACGAGATCGCGTACGCGCTCGACGACGCTCGCGCGGTCGTCCTTCCACGTGCCTGGGGTTACGCGGAGGACGGTCCAGCCCATGCGTTCCCAGAAGCGAGGGGTGTAGACGTCGCGGCTCAGGGGGTCGGGGGTGCGGAGGAACTCGGAGCAGTCGATGCCGATGCGCCAGGTCGTTTCGTCGGGGCGGCCGACGGCGAGGTCGAGGCGGCGGTGGCCGAGGCCGAAGGCGCGCTGCGTGCGGAGGCCCGCTCGTTCGAGCGCGGTCGCGAGCTCCTCGGCGACGCGGGCGCCGACACGACGACGACGCGCGCCGGCGTGCGCGACGAGGCCGCCCGTCACGCCGCGGCCGCCGCCGAGGTCGGCGGCGACGTCGAGGAGGCGCGCGGCCTCCGCGCGATCGCCCCTCGCCTGCGCGCGGACGAAGGCCAGGTACGCCTTGAGCAGCTTCGGGCCGACGTGCTTCGAGGTGGTCGTGTCGAGGTCCTCCGGCTCGATCGACGCGACGACCGCGAGGCCGACGCGCGCGCGTGTGATCGCGACGTTGAGGCGCTTCTCGCCGCCCTCTTGCCCGAGCGGGCCGAAGCGCGCGAACACGCGGCCGCCGCGCTCGGCCGGGCCGTAGCCGAGCGAGAGGAGGATCACGTCGCGCTCGTCGCCCTGCACGTTCTCGAGGTTCCGGACGAAGAGCTGCTCGACCACGCTCCGCGCTCGGTCGCGCTCCCAGACGCGGCGGAACGTCTCGTCGGTCGCGACGCGGCGATCGAGGAGCTGTACGACGAGCTCCGCTTGCTTCCGGTTGAACGCGATCACGCCGACGCTCGGCGGGGGGTCGGCGGTCAAGAGCTCGGCGACGAGGTCGACGACGCGCGCCGCCTCGACCTCGTTCGTCTGGTTTCGCCAGGCGCCCGGCACGGCGATCCAGCGGAGTCCGTCGATGGGCGATCGCGCGTCCGCGCGGGGCGCCGTGATGAGGCGGCGGCCGTAGAAAGCGGCGTTCGAGAACGCCACGAGCTCCTCGTGCCGAGAGCGGTAGTGCCAGCGCAGGACCGTCCCCGGGAACGCGACGCGGGCGAGGCCGAGCACCGACGCCGTCGCGAGGATCGCGAGCTCCTCCCCGTCTTCGCCCTCCTCCTCCGGCTCGTCGGCGTTCGCGCGGAAGAAGTGCGTCGGCGGCATCTGCTGATCGTCGCCCGCGACGAGCGCGCGGGGGGAGCGCGTGAGGGTCGGCAGCGCGGCTTCGACCGGGCACTGGCTCGCCTCGTCGAGGACGACCAGATCGAAGAGGTCCGGACGGAGCGGAAAGAGCGACGCCACCGACTCCGGCGAGCAGAACCAGATCGGCCGCGCGCTCGCGAGCCCCTGGTCCCAGTAGCGCTCGACGAGCTGCCGCATCGTCGCGCGGTTCCGCTTCTTCGCGACCTCCATCCCCAGCTTGCGGAGCGCGACGCCGCGGGAGCGGTCCGCGAGATCGGCGGCGACGCGCCGACGATAGCGCCCGAGCACGCCGCGGCCGGCCGCCTCGAGACACGCGTCGAGCTCGGCGGAGACCTTCGCGAGGAGCTCGCGATCGACGAGCCCCGCCTCGATCTCCGCCGTCGTCCTCCCCGCGCGCGCCTTCTCCAGCCACGCGCGCTCGAGCGCGCGGAGCGCGTCGTCGCCGATGCTCGCGCCGGCGGTCGGCCGCCACTGCCGGAGCAGCGCCCTCGCCCACGCCGGAAGATCGCGCGTCCGCGCGTCGAGCCGCGCCGCCGCCGCCGCCTCGCCCTCGGCGTCCGCGAACGCGGAGACGATCGCGAGCGCCCGGCTCGTCTCGCCTCGCGCGGCGAGCGCGAGCGCCTCGTCGACGAAGGCGCCGTCGAGCGCGGCGGCGGCGCGGCGGACCTCCTCGAAGAGCCGCGCGCGCGTCCGGTCGTGAACCGCGGCCGCGAGGAGAGGCTCGCTCGCGAGCGTCTCCGCAGAGTGCAATTCCAGCTCCGGCAATTTGGCATAACCGGCGCCGGCGAGCGTCTCGGCGAGATCGTGGACCGCCCGCGTGCGCGCGTGTTGCGTCTCGAGGAGCGCGATCGCGTCGTCGATCTCCGAAGGATCTCCCCGTAATCCGAAATCGAAGAGCGGATTGTCGATCGGCAGTTCGGCGATGAGGTCTTGCCACACGATGGCATTTTCACATAATGCCTTTACCGCCGCCGCCGACTGCGGAAGAGGAGCGCCGGGGACCTCCGCCGGCCGCTTTCGGAGCGACCACCACGACGGCAGGAAGACGCGATACCAGAGCGGCTCGAGCGCTTGCAGCCGCGTGAGCTCCGCGATCCATCCTTGTAGGACCGCGTGCTGGGCCATGACCAGCTCCTGCGGCGCGGCGACCAGCTCCTTCTTCGCCTTTCGAAGAAGCCCCATCACCCGCTGCCATTCGCCGTGCTGCACGTGGCCGCCCGTCCAGACCCAGCCGAGCAAGAACGCCCGGAGCGCCTCGTCGTCGCCCGCCTCGATCGGATCGAGGAGCACGCGCGTCCTCTCCCACAAGGGCGCGTGGGCGAGCGCGTCCTCGGGCGTGAGGCCTCCGGCGGGCACGGCGTCGAGCCGCTGCACGAGGTCGCGCAGCGCTCGAACGGCGGCGAAGACCTTGGCCAGATCGTCCGCGCCGAGGTCCTTCCAGTCGCCGCGGCCCGCGAGCGGGTGCGGCGCCGCGAGCGGAGCGGACTCGCGCGCGACGAGCTCGAGCGCCGGCAGCGCCGCGTGGGCCTCGTCTTCGGTCGCCGCGTCGGCGAGCGTTCCGAGCGCCGGGAGCGGGCGTCCGTCGTCGTCGAAGGAGCGCTCGATCAGCTCGGCGAGCCCCGGCCGGCTCCCGTCTCCCGCGAGCGTATCGAAGGCCGCCTGCGCCGCCGCGAGCCGCGTCGCGAGCCTCCCGCGCGCGCGCACGTGCTCCGTGTCGACGCTCGCCGCCGTCTCGTGTCCCCCCAGCTCCGCGAGCGTCCGCGCGATCCCCTCGCAGACCTCGCCGCGATCGCGCTCGACGTCGTGGACCACCGCGACCGGCTCGCGAAGACCGACCGACGCGAGCCGATCGGCGACGACGTCGAGGGCCGCGCGCTTCTGGCACACGACGAGCACGCGCCGGCCCTCCGCGATCGCCGTCGCGACGACGTTGGCGATCATCTGCGACTTGCCCGTCCCCGGCGGCCCCTGCACCACGATCGCGCCGTCCGCCGCCGCGTGGAGCGCCTCGTCCTGGCTGTCGTCCGACGAGAACACCTGCCACGCGCGGTCGATCGCGGACCGCGCCGCGGGGAGCGGCGGACCCGCCGCGGACGGGCTGGTCTCGTCCGCGCCGAGGAGGCGGGAGGCGATCCCGAGCCGGGCGTCGTCGAGCGGGCCCGCGAGGAGCTCCTCGTAGTCGCCGACGATCGTGCTGTCGGAGCGCGGGAAGCGGCCGAGCACGAGGTGGGGGCGGAGCGCGAACGATCCGATCGGCGCGCGGTCGCGGTCTTCGCGCGCGCGTGGAGGGAGCGGCTCGAGCGCCGGCATCGCCGCCGGTGGCTCGTCGAGGGTGAAGCCTACCGACGAGAGGTAGCGCACGAAGCCGCTCCACGTCGGGAGGTCGAAGCGAAAGTGCCCGTCGTCGTCGTGCGCGAGCATGCCCTCGATCGTGAGGCGGACGCTGGCGAGGCGGACGAGCGCCTGCGTGAGCGACTCGTTCAGCTCCGGCGGCCCCTCCGCTCCGAGCACCCAGGAGAGGCGCCCGGAGGTCGTCATCGACAGCTTCACCGGATAGAGGAGGAGCGGCGCGCGGATCCACGTGCCGTCCTTCGTGCGTCCCTCGAGGAAGGGGAACCCCACCGCGAGATCGCGCGCGCCGGTCTCGGACCACGCGGCCTCGGCGGCGTGGGCGAGGCCGGCGACGTCGTCGCGGAAGGCGCGCGCGTCGCCGGCGCCCTCGACGTCGCAGAGCGCGACCGGCGCGGAGCCTTCGCGACCGAGCATGTGGAGGAGGCGCTCGAACGCGGCCGGATCCGCGTGCGACAGGCGCTCGAGATCGAGCGCGCCGCTCTTCGTCGCGCGCGTCAGGCGCAGCGAGCGGCTCCGCAGCGAGACCGCGATGAGGCGCTGCCGGAGCTGCGCGAGGCGGCGCCGGCGGCTCTCGAGGGTCTCGTCGCTCATGCGATCACCGCAGCGTGATCGTGCCGGTCGGGGGGCCGCCGCCGAGGCCGTGCTTCGTGCGGACGAAGACCTCGTAGGTGCCGCCGTGATCGAGCGGAGCGCGGAGCTCGCCGTCGCCGACCATCTTCGCGTTCTCGATCCGCGAGATGCTCCCGTCGCTCGCGACGACGAGCACCTCCTCGAGGTCTTCGAAGCTCGTGCCCTTGATGAAGAGGACCGGCCACTCGCCGCGCTCGAAGCGGAGCGCGCTGATCGTCGGCGCCGGATTGGGGAGGACCGTGAGCGGGAGCGTCTCCGCGGCCGCGACGTCGCACGCCTTGAAGGAGAGCTCGTGCGGCCCGGGCGCGACGCCGGCCGGGACGCGGAAGCCGACGACGTACGGATGCGTGGCGTCTGCACGCTTCGCGCCGTCGCGCGCGGTCAGGCGGCCGCCGCTCGCGTCGAGCGCGGTGTCGCCCGGTCCGGACACGTGTACGACCGGGACCTCGCGGCCGTCGAGGAAGAGGTGGTTGTTTCCGACCTCCGGCTCCGCGCGCGTCACCTTCACCTCGAGCCACGCGTTCGCGCCGCCGGCGAGCTCCCGCGTCAGGCGATCGGAGGTGGACAGGCTCGGCGCGTCGCCGCCGCTGCAGGCGCGCGCGGGCGCGCTCGCGGACGGCGCGCCGCCGCCGCAACCGAGGGCGAGGCCGAAGAGGAGGATCAGAGGTCGAATGAGAACCCCTGCCGATCCTGGCCCTGGCCCGGCGCGAGCGCGAGGTCCATCGCCCACGTGCGCGCGCCGACGCGGGCGGAGAGGTGCACCTTCACCGGGAGCTCCGCGCCGCGCGGATCGACGAGCTTCACCTCGACGATGTAGCGTCCGCGGAGCGGTTCGGTTCCATCGAAATAGACGTTTTCCGCGTTTTGCTGATGGCAGCCGTCGTCGGGGCAGTTCTTCTCGAGGGTGAGGCCCGACGGGGTCGTGCGCGTGCCTTCGCGGCTCACGCGCGCGGCGTTCGGATCGAGGACCGAGATGTCGACGTCGGCGGGCGAGTCGCCCCACGCGATCATGAACTGGAGGACGCCGGTGCCGACGCCGCAGCCCTCGTCGATGACGCCGTTGCAGTTGTCGTCGTTCGCGTTGAAGCAGAGCTCGGGGCCGGTCGGCGTGCAGCCGGCGGTGACGACGACGCCCTCGCTCGCGGAGAGGTTCTTCGCGGTGAGGTTCGCGCCCGGCGCCGACGCCGGCGAGGAGGGGCCGCACGCGGCGGCGACGAACGTGAAGGCCGCGGCGGTGGCCAGCGCGGCGCGCATTATTTCTTCAGCGGGTCCGTGCCGCTCGCCTTCGCCTCGGGCGGGAGCGCGTCGGTCGTCATCTTCGGGTTCATGAGCTCGAAGAACGCACGGCGCGCGTCCTCCTGCCCGGGCCCGCTCTCGCTCTTCAGCGCCATCAGGCAGCCCTTCTCGTTCATGAACTTGAGGATCTGGATCGCCTGCGAGCGCTTCACCGCGTCGCTGCCCTTCGCGTCGCGGAGCAGCTTGATGCGCATCTGCACGCGCGTGGTCGAGTGCGGGCCGTTGTCGTAGTCGATGCCCTGCACCGCGCGCGAGAGGACGAGCCGCGGCCAGTCCTGGATCGCGTCGCCGAGCTTCACGCGCGAGGCGGACTGCGCGTTCGCGATCCAGCGCGCGACGTCGCCGCTCTCGTAGTTCTTATCGCTCCAGTACCCGAACGTCGCGTTGTAGACGACCTTGAGCTCCTCGAGCGCGGTGCGGTCGATGTCCTCGTACGAGGCGAGCGCGCGGCGCGCCATGTCGGGATCGCCGCCGATGAGGATCGCCAGCATCGCGTCGTTGCGCGTCGCCGGGTTCGAGAGCTTCTCGAACATGTTCGCCGTCGTCTCCGGCGACATGCCGCCGAAGCCGATCGCGCGCGCGGCCTGGTGCTGCACGTTGAGGTCGGAGGTCCCGTTGATCAGCTCGGCGAGGGTGGCGTTCGCGCTCGGCACCGGGCGGTGCACGAGCGTCTCGAGGTAGCAGGTGCGGATGAACTGAGTCTTCGGATCGCCGGCGGTGAGCTCCTTCACCTTCTTGGCGACCTCCACCATGTTCTCGTCGGTCGCGACCCACGCGAGCGAGAAGCACGCGTCGACGCGCGACTGCTCGTTGTTCATCTTGTCTTCGATGTACTTCACGAGGACGGGGTACGCCTTCGGGTCGCCCCACTGCGCGAAGCCGTGCGAGGCGCCGACGCCGATCGCGCGCAGCGTCATCCCGAGCACGCCCTGCCCGCCCTGGAGGAGCGAGTCCATCGTCGCGTCGACCTTCTCCGGCCGGCGCCGCAGCTGCGACTCGAGCACTCCCCAGCTCGATGCATCCTGCATCCACCCGAGGTAGCGGAGCGCGCTCTGGGCGGTGCCCCACTCGTCGGGGAAGCGCTGCTCGCCCTCCTTCGGGAGCGGTTTGGCCGGATTCGCCCATTTCCGCATCTGCGGGAGCGCCTCCTTCGCGTCGACCGCGGCGACGTAGCGGAGGCCGTTCGCGTGCGGCTGCGGCTTGTCGGTGAGCCAGCGCCACACGCCCTTGTAGGACTGCGCGCGGATGTCCGGCCGCTTGTCGGGGTAGAGCAGCGCGAGGTCGGCGAGCATGCGCGCGGAGACGACGCGCTCGTTGTCGTCGCGGCGGAGCTCCTCCTCCTCCGGGCTGTAGAGCTTCAGCGGGTCCTGCTCCATCCGCCAGCCGAGGACCGGCACCGCGCGGAGGTCGCCGATCTCGGCGAGCCGCAGCGCCGCCTCGGTCTTCCAGTGCGGATGCGGGTTCGTCTCGAGGTACTGCGCGAGCGCGTCGCCCGCGCGCGGATCCTCGAGCTCGCGCAGCATGTCGAAGAGCTGCTTCGTCTGGTGCTTCTGCGTGTTGGGGTTCGACTTGTCGACGCTCTGGAGCGCGAGGACGAGGCCCTTGCCGCCGACGCCGTCGCGCATCGCCTCGAGGAACTTGGGACGCGACTCCTTGTCGGACTTCGTCAGCGCCTCGAGGAGCGGGTTCATCGCCTCCTCGTTCGCGATGCGACCGAGGCCGACCGCCGCTTCGCGCGCGACGTCGATGCTCTTGTCCTTCACGAGCTTGATGAGCGTCGACGTGTACTTCGGATCCGCGGTGCGCGAGAGCACCGTCGCGACGAGCTGGCGGACGCTCTCGCTCTCGTCGCCGGCGAGGGTGGCGAGCTTGTCGGTGGAGACCATCGACGCCATGAGCTCGGGATCGAACGCCGGGCTCTTGTCGAGCCGCTGCACGCTCGAGAGCTTGCCGGCGCGGTACTCCTTCATCACGTCGTCCCAGGCAGAGGGCTCGTGGAGCGCGGCGAGAGCCCACGCGATCTGCGGGCGGTCCGCCTCCGTCGACTCCTTGAACGCCTTGAGGAGCGCCGGCTTCGCGGCGTCGGCCGCGGGCGAGCCGTACTCGAGGAGCGCCTGCGCGGCGGTGCCGCGGATGTTGTGATCGATCGAGGAGAGGCCCTTGATGATGAGCTGGAGCCCCTGCGGGTCCTTCGCCCACGCGAGCTGGGTGAAGCCCTCCTCCTGGAGCTTCTTCTCGTTGTCCTGCTCCGCCCACTTTCGGTACGTGGGGATCGCCTCGGCGATGGGGAGGAGCGCCGTCTCCTTCTTCATCGCCGCGACCTTCTTCGGGTCCATCTTCTCCGAGTCCTTGAGCGACCCGAAGATGAGCGCGCCGGCGATGCCTCCCACCGCGAGGATGCCGACGATGATCGCGATCGGCGCGAAGCGACCGCGCTTGAAGTTCCCGTCGTCGCCGTATCCGCCCGGCGCGAAGCCGCCCGGCGCGCCGGGGAGCCCGGGCGGGACCGCGTCGTCGTCGTCCGGCGGCCACTTCGCCGCGTGGATCACCGACGGGGGGTGAGGCCCGGGAGCATTGTTGGGCGACGGCGTAGGGGCGTGGTGGAGACCCATGGCGGCGTCGCGACCTTATCACACGTGCCCGGGCGCCACCGTTGGATCGCAGCGCGAGAAACGTGTATTGAGCGCGGCAGGGAGGATCCGTCATGAAGCGCTTTTTCTTCGTCTCCGCCGCCGCCGTATCGGCCGGCGCCCTCTTTTGGTCGACGCCCGGCTGCGTCCCCGACCTGAACGTGGACGTGAACCTCCCGGACGGCAGCCTCCCCGACGGCCCGAACCTGAGCCTCCCCAAGGGCGTCGGCGAGCCGTGCGAGACCGATCCCGACTGCCGCCCCGGCCTCGCCTGCAAGGACAAGACGTGCCAGCCGGGCCGCTCCACGCCGGCGGGCGGCGACTGCATCATCAGCGCGGAGTGCGTCGCGGACCACTACTGCGGGCCCGAGGCCAAGTGCGCCCCCGCCGGCAGCGGCGACGACGGCGCGGCCTGCCAGTCGGACGGCGACTGCAAGGCCGGGCTCCGCTGCAACATCGTCGGCCTCGCGACGCAGTGCCAGCCCGAAGGCAACAAGGACGTCGGCGGCGCGTGCCAGACCGCGGGCGAGTGCTTCGGCGGCCTCGTCTGCGCCCCGGACGGCAAGTGCGCGCCGTTCCCCGGCGGCCCGATCGCGATCCCGAAGTTCACCGGCGTGCCGTGCGATCCGCCGGAGACCGAGAACGTCACCGCGTTCTTCGAGGTGCCGCGCGGCGGCGCCGCGCTCAAGGACTACTTCCGGCTCCCGTACCCGAACGACGTGCGCACGTCGGCGACCGGAAAGCCGGTCATGAAGGACTTCCCGACCCCGGGCGCGGACATCCTCGGCTACGACCTCGTCGCGCGGTGGGCGAGCTTCATCGAGGCCTCGCCGCTCGTCACCGGCTTCAGCGCGTATCCGACGACGATCTTCCGCTTCAGCGGCGAGATCGACTTCGCCTCGCTCGATCCGAAGGACACCACCGTCTACGTCGACCTCACGACCGGCCAGAAGCTGGCGCACAACTGGGGCTACACGACGGGGCGCAGCGCGTACGTCTGCGAGAACTCGATCAGCTTCCGCCCGCCGCTCGGCGGCCCGCTCGTCTCGGGCCACACCTACGCCGTGTTCTTCACGACGGCGGTGAAGGCGAAGGACGGCAAGGACATCGTCCGCTCCGCCGACCTGAACGCGCTCCTCGGCGCGACCGATCCGGGCGGCGAGCTCGGCGCGGGGTGGCGGCAGTACGAGAAGCTCCGGACCTGGGCGCCCGCGAACAGCGTGCCGCTCGCGAGCATCCTCAACGCCGCCATCTTCACGGTCGGCGACCACGACGCGGTGGGCAAGGCGCTGCCGCAGCTCGTGAGCTCGTCGCCCGCTCCGGCGGCGAAGCAGTGGGTGAAGTGCGGCGGCGGCGCGGTCTCGCCCTGCGCGCAGCGTGACGGCGAGCGCGCGTGTCCGGCCACGCCGGCCGCGGGCATCGACGAGTACCACGCGCTCATCAGCATCCCGCTCTTCCAGCGCGGCAACGAGCCGTTCATCGAGCCCGCCGACGACGGCGCGTTCGTGAACGCTCCGGCGACGAAGACGGTCGACGTCTGCGCGGCGCTCACGGTGCCGGCCGGCTCGGCGGCGGTGGGTCCCCTCCCGACCGTCATCTACGCGCACGGCACCGGCGGCACGTTCCGCAGCCACGCGGCGGAGGGCAACGTCGGGCCGCGCCTCGCCAAGAAGGGCTTCGCCGTCCTCGGCATCGATCAGGTCGGGCACGGCACGCGCCGCGGCGCCTCGACCGCGGACCCGTCCGTCGTCTTCTTCAACTTCTCGAACCCGCCCGCCGCGCAGGGCAACGTGCTCCAGGGCGCGGCGGATCAGGTCGCCCTCGTCCAGCTCTTGAAGAGCAATGTCACCGTCACCGGCACGTCGATCACGCTCTCGAGCACGCAGATCGGGTACTGGGGTCACTCGCAGGGCGCGACCGCGGGCGCGATCGCGATGCCGTACGTCAGCGGCGTCGCGGGCGCGGTGTTCAGCGGCGAAGGCGGGAGCCTCATCGACTCGCTCCTCACGAAGACGAGCCCGGTCAACTTCGCGGCGCTCGCGCCGGCGCTCCTCTCGGAGCTGCCGCAGAACGTGAACGCGAACCACCCGGTCCTCACGATGTTCCAGAACGCGATCGACCCGGCCGATCCGCTCGATCACGCCGCGAACGCGACCGCGGCGTCGGCGGCGAACATCTTCCCGAAGCACCTCTTCGTGCCGTACGGCCAGCTCGACACGTACTCGACGCCGATCACGCAGCACACGTACATCGCGGCGGCGGGCCTCGAGGTCGCGCCGAACGCGCCCTCCGCGGCGACGCCGGACAAGCTGTACCGGGACCCGTCGCAGGGGCCGGTCACGAACAACAAGAACGGCAAGACGGTCGTGACGCGCCAGTACGGCAAGCCGGCGAACAGCGATGGCCATTTCGTCGCTTTTCGTGATAACGACGCTATGAAGGACGTCGACGACTTTCTCGCGACCGCGCTCAAGGGCGAAGCGCCGACGATCCCGGCGCCCTGATCTCACGCGCGCCGAGCGTGGTGCGCCTGGACCTCGCGCCCGATCGCGTCCAGGCCTTCGCGCGAGATCATCGTCCGGAGGACGGCCGGTCGTAGGCCGTCCTCTTCGGCGGCGACGTGGGGCTCGAACATCGCGAGCAGCTCCGCGCCGAGCCTCGCGATGTCCGCCGCGCTCGCGCTCGCGCTCGCGGACATCGCGGCGAGCTGCCTGCACGCCGCCTCGACCGCGACGTGCTCGGCGTCGCGCGCGTCGAGGAAGGCAACGTCCGTCGACCGCAGTCGACCGTGACGCCGGAGCCCCGGGAAGACGATCGCGCTCTCGACGTGGTGGTGGCCGAGGAGGAAGCCGCCCACGCCGTGCGCGCGCGCGACGTCGGCGGTGTCGACGTCGGCGAGGCGCCGCAGCTCCTCCGCGAGCGCGCGATGCACGGCGACGAGGCCCTCGTGGTAGGCGACGAACGGATCGGACATGCTCCGAGCATCGCGCCGCGCCCGCGCCGCTTCTCGGCGTTTCGTGCGCGCGTCCAGGCGATTCGTGCCTCGTGCTACGAGATCGGGATGTGGTTCTCCCTCCATCGACGTCGCGGCGGCGGCACGGGCGTGGGGCCCACGCACGAGAACCCGGGCTACGAGCTCTCGTGGATCGAGTCGGGCACGCTCGAGTTCGAGGTCGGCGGCGCGACGCTGCGCGGCTCCGCCGGCGCCTGCATCCTGCTTCCTCCCGGCGTCCTCAATACACCTCGCAGCCGCGCCGCGTCGGTGGAGCAGATCCTGATCGCCGCGCCGATGCTGGAGGAGGCCGCGGACGCGCTCGGCGCGAGCGGCGCGCTCGGCGCGAGCGGCATGCCCGAGATGGGCGTGCTCCCGGCCGACACGACGGTCGCGGCGATCGCGCGCGCGCTGGCCCTCGAGCACGGCGCGCTCGCCGCGCCCGTCGTGGCGCGACCGGCGGCGGACGCGGGCATCGAGTCGCTCGTGTCGTCGCTCGCGCTCGCGCTCGTCCGCGAGCGAGGCCGAGGCTGTGAGCGAGGCCGGCGCGGGGCGAGGCGGGAGGCGCGCCTCGAGCCCGCGATCGCGCGCGCGCTCGAGCGGATCGACGCCGAGCTCGCTCGTCCGCTCACGGTCGACGACCTCGCGCGCACGGCGGGCCTCTCGCGCTTCGTGTTCCTCCGGAAGTTCAGCGCGCAGGTCGGCGTCGCTCCGTATCGCCACCTCACGAACACGCGGCTCGATCGCGCGGCGCTCCTCCTCCGCTCGACCGATCGTTCGGTCCTCGACGTCGCGCTGGACTGCGGGTTCGGCGATCCGAGCCGCTTCGCCCGCGCGTTCACGCGCCGCTTCGGCTGCCCGCCGCGGCGCTGGCGGAGGGGTGGCTAGTTAGACGCGGACGCTGCGACCGAGGCGCGAGCGGAGCTCCATTCGCGCGCGCATCGCCCGCGCGACGTCCTCGGCTTCGAGGCAGCGATCGCGCTCGAGCGCGGCGTTCAACGCGCGGAGCGCCTCGTCGGCCTCGCCGCGCGTCGCGAGCGCGCAGCCGGCGGTGACCATCAGCTCCGGATCGCCAGGCAGCACCGCGAGCCCGAGGCCGAGCACGCGCATCGCGCGATCGGTGTGGCCGTTGCCGGCGAGCTTCGTCGCCGCTTCGCGCGCCGACGTCACGAGCGCGCGCATGTCGCGGCGCGCGAGCGGACGGCCGACGATCGCCTCGCCGATCGCGCGCGCCTCGGCGACGAGGTCGACGTCGGTCTCGCCGCCGCCCTCCGCGAGCGCGACGAGCTTCGCGAGGCGCTTGCGGAGGCGATCGATGCCGTCGTCGCCGCGGGGGTTGAGCGCCGCCGCGGCGCGGGAGCTGCCGATGCCCATCGTCGTGCGGAGGTGCACGAGCCAGCCGGGGAGCTTCTGCCGCGTCGCCGCGCCGACGTCGGTCGTGCTGACGGGCGCGCCTTCGAGGAGGCCGCGCGTGTCGGCGTCGAGGTCATGCGGCTCCCAGCGGGCGCGCTCGGCGTCGAGGCGCCAGGCCAGCACCTCGCCGGGGTAGACGACGAAGTCGAGCGTCGCCTCGCCGTTGGCGGTGGTGGTGCGGATGCGATGCCGTCCCACCGGCACGCCGCAGAACCCGCGGATCGGCTCGGTCGTATACCGCGCCCACGGCTCGCGGAGGTCATCGACGGCGCACGCGTCCCACGCGTTCCCTTCGAGGACGACGAACCCGCTCGCCTCACGCGCGGGCCGCGGCTTCTTCTTCTTGCGCCGCGCACGGATCCAAACGAACAGCGCCGTCGCGGCGACCAGCGCGAGCGGGATCAGTGCGGCCAGGAAGGAAGGCACAATCAAATTCTAGCGCGCGATCGCGATCATGCACGCGGAGCTAGAGCTCGAGCTCGACCTTACGGGATGATGATCGCGCAGAGCACGTAGGCGTGGCACTCACTCGACGGCTGTCCCGCGGCGTCGATGCACTGCACCATCCACCCATTCTCGCTCGGCCGGCTGACCACCACGGTCGGCACCTTACCTGCGGTGCGGGCGGCGGCGGGGACCTCGAAGCCGCCACCGACCACGGACGCATCGCTCGGGCACGTCGCGACCTGCCCACTCGTCGACATCGTCGTCGCCATCTTCACGACCCGCGGCGGCGCCTGACTCGCACACGCAGCAAGGAGGAGCAGCAGAGAAGAGAGGAGGACGCGCGAGAACATCGAGCGAGAGTACGCGACCCAGACGGAGCGCGCATCGGGCGCGCGGTGGCGCGTCCCGCGGCGACGGGGCGGAGCGCGTTGCGGGAGGCGCGGCGCCGAGGCGGTGCGCGGCGACGGGCGAAGCGCGATGGAGGAGCGGGGCGCGGTGGCGCGACCGCGGCGACGAGGCGGAGCGCGTTGTGGGAGGCGCGGCGCCGAGGCGGTGCTCGGCGGCGGGCGAAGCGCGATGGAGGAGCGGGGCGCGATGGCGCGACCCGCGACAACGCGGCGGAGCGCCTTGCAGCGCGCGCGGCGCGGTGGCGGTGTGCGGCGGCAGGGCGAAGCGCGGTGGCGGAGCGGGGCGCGATGGCGCGACCCGCGACAACGCGGCGGAGCGCATTGCGGGAGCGCCGGGACGGAGCGCGACGGCGGGGCGAAGCGCGGTGGGGAGGCGGTGCGCTTCGCGAACCGCGGCGACGTGGCGGGAGGCGGGGAGCGACGGCGGGGCGAGGCGCGTTGCGAGAGACGGGGCGGAGCTGCGTTGGCGCGGGACGCTGCAGCGGGCGCGTTGCAGTGCGCGCGAAGCAGCACGTTGCCAGGCGCAACGCCAGGGCGGACCTGCGCGGTGGCGCGGCCCGCGGCGCAGGGCGGAGTGCGTCGCAGCCCGCGCCGGGACGGGGCGGGCCTGCGCGGCGCGGCGCGCGGCAACGGGGGGGGCGGCGCGGCCCGCGGCGCAGGGCGGAGCGTTATGGTGTGCGCGTGGCGTTGAGGCGTTTTTCGAGGGTGTCGCGGACCTTCTTTTGGCCCGCGGTGAGGACGGCTTTTTCGCTCTTCGCGAGCGCTTCCTCGAGGGCGCGGGTCTCGGCGGCGCGATCGCCGCGTGCCTTCGCGATGTCGGCGCGGAGCTCGTAGACGCGCATGGCGCGCGGGCCGTACACGAGCGCGATCGCGCGGTCCGTCGCCTGCTCCGCCTCGGCGAGGCGATTCAATGCAAGATACACACGTCCGAGACGGGCGGGCGGGTTGTAGTCCTGCGGGAAGTCGCGCGCGCTCGCTTCGAGGTGCGGGAGCGCGCGCGCCGGCTCGCCGAGGGCGAGGTAGACCGCGACGAGCCAGGGATCGAGCGCGGCCCGCGCGTCCTTCGACGCCGCGCGCTTCACCGCGTCCTCCAGGTACGCCGCCCACTCGGTCGCGGCCGCCTTCGCGCCCGCCGCGTCGCCGCTCTCCTTCTTCGTCGTGACGACCTCCTGGTAGATCGCGGATCGATCGTCCGGGAGGAGCGCGTCGTCGCGCGCGGACGCGTCGCGCACGGCGAGGGCGAGGAGGCGATCGCGAGCTTCGTCTTTCTTGGCGGTGCGAGCGCAGTCGAGGCCGCCGACGAGCACGGTCGCGCGCGACGTGCCGGGCGGAAGCGCCGCCGCCTCCTCCGCCGCGAGGTCGGCGCACGCGGCGTGCTCCTTCGCGAGCGACAGCTCCGTCACGAGCGCCTCGACGATGCGCGGCCGCTGCTCCTTCGACGCCGTCGTGAGCGCGGCGCGATGCTCGGCGATCGCGGTCTTCGAGTCGCCGGCGGCGAGGGCCTGGTTGCCGCGCGCGAAGCCGTCCGTGCGGTTCGCGAGGACGTTGCCGAGCAACGCACGCAGCTCCGCCGCGGTCGCGGTGCCGGCCCATTTGAGGAGGGGCCGATCGGTCGCGGGATCGACGACCCAGAGCGTGGGCAGCGCGTCGTGCGGGTGCTGCTCCACCCACCGCGCGTTCACGTCTTTCTCGGTATCGACGGAGAGCCACACGAACTCGGACGCGAGCGGCGCGAGCGACGGATCGGTGAGGACGTACGTGCGGAGGCTCTGACACGAGTGACACCACGGCGCCCACGCGTCGACGAAGAGCGGCTTCTGCTCCTTCTTCGACTGCGCGAGCGCGCGGGGATAGTCGTCATGGATGAACGGCAGCACCTCACGCGAGCTCGTCGTCGAGCTCGCCGCCGTGCTCGTGCTCGTCGTCGCGTGGCTGGTCGTCGCCGGCTCACGCGTGCGCGCGCTGCAGCCGACCGTCGCCGTTGCCGTCGTCGCGGTCGCCGTCATCGCCGCAAAGAGCGCGGCGACGGCGCGCGCTACTTGTTGCCTTCGATCTTGAGCGTCCACTTTGCGTTGGGGTCGCACACGGTGCCGCCGACCTCGCGCACCTCGATCGTGACGGTGCGGTCGTCGCGAACGCCGTTCGGATCGGCGCCGTTGGTCTCGCCCCACCGGATCTGGACGACGTCGGGATCGGTCGCCGACTCCGACGACTTCCGGACGTTGGAGCACTCCTTCACGTCGTTGTCGGGCCGGTAGACGAAGAGGTCGAAGTTCTTCCCGGGCGGCGAGGTGAGCGTCGCCTTCAGCTTCATCTCTATGCCGCCGAGGAGGAAGCCGCCGAGGCCGGTGATCCGCTCTTCGACGCGGATGGTGAACCACTTCGAGTCGGCGCCGGTCTCGGTCCTCGACTCGGACCCGTCATCGCCGCCGATCGCGGTGAGGTTCTTCGGGCTGGCGCAGGTGTTCGTCGCGCACGGATTGGAGCCGGGCGGGGTCGACGGCCCCGCGTCCTTCGGCGGCCCGGCGTCGGCCGGCGTGGGGAGGATGGGCAGCGACGGCTCCTCCTCTTCTTCTTCCTCCGGCTCGGGGATCTTGACGCTGATGCCCTTGTCCCCCGCGTCCTCCGGATCGGTGCCGAGGATGCCGTAGAGCGGCTCGTCCTCCGGCGCCTCTGCGCAGCCGACGAAGGCTGCAAGACCGACTGGAACGACAAGCAAGACGTAACCCCACGGCTTCATCGCGGCGCACCGTAGTCGCGAATTTTCGCCGTGCCAGCACTATTTGAAGGAAGTGGAGGGCGGCGCTCAACGTAAAGCGGCGTTGTCGAGAGCGGCCTCGAGACTACTGCTCGATTGTGCACCCTCGAGCCGGCTCCTCCCGATGAAGAGGAGGGGCACCCCGTCCCCCTGAACGGCGTCGAAGAGCTCGAGATCGCGCTCGATTCTGGCATCGGTCGCCGGCTCGGCGAGGCAGCGACGGAGCGCGTCTCGCGCGACCCCATGCTCCTCGGCGAGCGCTTCACACGCGGCCTCGGAGAGGTCGCTGGCGCTCATGAGCGCGAGGGCGAGCTCTTCGACCTCGACGCCGGGCGGTCGGGGCGCGGTCCGCGCGGCGACGATCGATTCGAAGCACACCACCGCGCGGGCCGCAGTACGCGCATCGGGATGCTGCCGGAGCGGCACGTGGCGGAGGACGAGCCGCACCTTCCCCCGCCTCTGCGCGAGCAGCGGCGCGAGCGCGGCGTGGGTGCGCCGGCAGAACGGACACTGAAAGTCCGTAAAGAACACGACCGTCACCGCCCCCGGCTGCACCCGCGCCGTCGCCGCCATCTCCTCGCGAATCCCCACCGGCACCGAGCCCGCGCACGCCCCAACCCCCCCGAGAGCAAGAGCAAGCCCGAAAACAATCAGAGCACCACGAACAAGCCACATCACACGGCAGCCTAATGCACTCCGCCCCATCGCCGAACCGACGCCGCACACCATCGCCCGAGCCAACCCCGCGCGCCGCGCGCCCGCGCACATCGCCCGAGCCGACGCTCCAGCGCCGCGCACCATCCGCTCCAGCGACGAGTGCCGACAAGTGGCGGGGAACCGCACCATCGCACGCTCCAGCGACGAGCGCCAACGAGTGGCGGGGATGCGAAGAAGCCGGACGCCGCGGACATACCCTGCTCATGTACTGACCCGATGCCTCGCGGAGAGGTCGGCGAGCTGCCGCCCGTCCACGCACGCGGTGCCGTGCGGAGAAGCCGGATGCCGCGGACATGCCCTGCTCATGATGCCTCGCGAAGACGTCGACGAGCTGCCGCCGCCCGTCCACGCACGCGGTGCCGTGCAGAGAAGCCGGACGCCGCGGACATGCCCTGCTCATGTACCGACCCGATGCCTCGCGAAGACGTCGGCGAGCCGCCGCCCATCCACGCACGCGGTGCCGTGCAGAGAAGCCGGACGCCGCGGACATGCCCTGCTCATGTACCGACCCGATGCCTCGCGAAGACGTCGACGAGCTGCCGCCGCCCGTCCACGCACGCAGTGCCGTGCAGAGAAGCCGGATGCCGCGGACATGCCCTGCTCATGTACCGACCCGATGCCTCGCGGAGACGTCGGCGAGCCGCCGCCCGTCCACGCACGCGGTGCCGTGCAGAGAAGCCGGATGCCGCGGACATGCCCTGCTCATGTACCGACCCGATGCCTCTCGAAGACATCGGCGAGCTGCCGCCCGTCCACGCACGCAGTGCCGTGCAGAGAAGCCGGATGCCGCGGACGTGCCCTGTTCATGTACTGACCCGATGCCTCGCGGAGACGTCGGCGAGCTGCCCACGCACGCGGCGCCGGATGGTGCGCGGCGTCGGACGGGCGATGGTGCGCGGGGTCGGCTCGGGTGCGCGGCGTCCCCCGAACGGGCGATGGTGCGCGGGCGCGATGGCCGCGCGCGCGGCGTCGGCACTCCCGGGCGCGGGTCCTCGGCCCCAGCTTGTCCACAGGTTGTCCCACGCACACCGAAACGTTCGAGCAGCGTTCCTTCTTGGAACTGCCGTAAATAATGCTATGCTCATCTCTTGAAGTCGGGACCTGGCAGTCAGCTTCCTCTCTTCGTCGCGAAGGCGTCGCGTGTCGGGGTCGCGAAGGTGTCACGTGCTGGGAACGCGAAGGCGTCGCGTGCCGGGAGAGGTGGGCGGCGAGCGCGAGCCGAGCGGCGCGGCTTCGTGAAGCACGTCACGCGGAAGCCGCACTATCGGGACCATCCGCTCCACGTCTCGATGAAGCGTGTCCCCGTGGGCCCGAGCTTCCGCGCCCAGCGTGTGCACGCCGCCATCGTCGGGCAGATCGCCGCGTGTGTCGCGCGCGGGGTGCGCGTCGTGCACTACTCCGTGCAGCATGACCACCTCCATCTCCTCGTCGAAGCCGACGACAAGAAAGAGGCCGCGCGGCGTCTCCAGCTCCTCTTCTCCCGCATCGCCTTCGCCGTGAACCGCGTCTCCCACCGCCACGGCTCGCTCTTTCGCGACCGCCACCATCGCCGCGCGCTCTCCTCACCCAGCGAGACGCGCAACGTCCTCGTCTACCTGTTCTTCAACGCGCGCAAGCACGACATCCAGCACGGCCGCGCCACCAACGCCTCCTTCGAGCTCGACCCGATGACCTCGGCACCTTGGTTCGACGCCTGGCACCCCGTCGCACGACCGCCACCAGAAGCTTTTGCTCGCGCTCGCGCTCCGAGAGCTTCTCCTCCAACCGCAACACCCCGCACCTGGATGGCATCCGAGGGCTGGCTCCGCGCTGGTGGACCGATCGCATTCCACGAGTGCCCCGCCATCCCACGCTTCCTCCACCGCTAAACCCGTTCTGGATCGGTGGACGCTACGGCGGAAAAGGCGGGCGCCTTTGCCTCGAGAAACAACGCCCTCGTCGCAGCATCGACTGCCGCGGCCGCATCAACACGAAGCGTCGCGAGACCTGCCCACCTACGACCCGACGCGCGGCGGCATCGACGCGAGCGCCACGCCGCCGCGCGGAAGGCCGAGCAGAACGCCGCGCGCGGAAGCGCCCTGGCGTGCGGCCCCTACAGCGCGAGGACGCCCGTGCGGACCAGGTAGGCGAAGCGCTTGCGCTGGTCGTCGTCCAGGAGAGCGTGGATTTGCGCGAGTGCCTTTACGACGGCGTCGCGGAGGCGCTTTGCGGTCTCGACGCGTTGGTCGCCGCCCTCGGTCGCGCGGGCTTCGCCGAAGGTGGCGGCCTCGATCGCGTCCGCGAACGCCGCGATGGTGCGGCGTTGATCGACCTCCGCCTGCGCGCGCTCCGTCTTCAGCTCGTCGAGGATGCGCGCGAGGTTGGCCGTCTGCTCCTCCGACAGGTCCAGCTTGTGCGCCAGGAAACGGAGCGGACGACGAACCCCGAACTGCCCCTCCGGTCCACCACCACCGTGCGGCGGACCGCCGTGATGACCGAAGCCACCAAAGAACGCCTCGCCCGGATGCGCGTGCGGACCACAACCTTCACGCTCCGAACGACGGGCGTGCTTCCACCACGAAAAGAATGCAGGATGCATTTCTGTCTCCAACTCGCCGGGGCTATCTCGCTCCCGACGGGGTTACCGCGTGGGCACCTCGCCTCACGCGTTTCATGAACCTAGCGCCCATTCGAGAGGATGCAAGGGCCCGATCGGTGAGACAATCCGTGCGTGCGGTTCGTGCTCGCCGTCGTCGTGTCGCTCCTCGGGGCCGTCGTCCTCCTGCCGGGATGCAACGCCTCGTGCAAGGCGATGGAGGCGCAAGGGCTCCAGACGACCTGCAACGGCGGCGCGCGCGGCTACATCTGGACCGGCATCAGCTGCATCTACACCTCCCTCTGCAACTGCACCGGCCGCGACTGCCAGCGACTCTACGCGACCCAAGAGAGCTGCGAGACCGCGCACATCCACTGCCGCTGAGCCCTGCTCATCCTGCCTCCAAGCTCGCGAACCCCTTCGGCGAGCAGCGGAGGATGCGCGCGTCCTACGGCTGCAAGCGGGGTGCAGGGGGCGAAGCCCCATGCGTTGAAGCGAGCGTGTGGACGACGAGCTCCGATGCGTCGATCGCGCCCTTCGCGAGCTCCACCAGGCGCGCGTGGTGCGTGAAGAAGAGGACCTGCATCGTGCGCGCGACCTCGGCGAGCACCGTGAGCGCCGCGGCCGCGCGGTGGTCGTCGAGCTGGATGAGGACGTCGTCGAGGACGAGCGGCATCGGCTCCGCGCTCGCCGCGCGACGGAGGAGGCTCGCGAGGCGGAGGCTCAAATAGAGCTGATCGCGCGTGCCGTCGCTGAGGCCCGCGACGTCCACCTCCGTCGCCTTGCCGTCGGCGCGCACGCAGCGGAGGCACGGCCGGTCCTTGTCGTCGAAGCCCGCCTTGATGCCGGTGAACGCGTCGAGGGTGAGACGCGCGAAGAGCTTCGACGACGCGGCGAGGAGCGGGCCCTGGTTCTCCTCGCGGTACCGCTCGATCTCGCGCTGCAGGAGCACCGCCGCGAGCTTCACGCGCGCCCAGCGCTCCGCGCCGTCGCGCACGCGCGCGAGGTGATGCTGCGCCGCGGCCGCCGCCTCCGCCGCGTTCGACTCCTTCCGCATGTTCTCGAGGCCGAGACGAAGGCCGCCGATCTGCTCCACCGCGCGGTGCGCCTCGCGATCGAGCTCGTCGATCCGCTCGGTGAGCTCCTGCTGCACCGCCTCCGCGCGATCGGGATCGGAGACGATCGCGCGCTCCTCGTCGTCGAGCGGGCCCGGGTCCCCCTCCTCCGCGAGCAGCGCCTCGACGCGCGCGAGCTTGTCCGCCTGCTCGCGGGCGCGGCGCGCGCGATCGAAGAGCTCCCGCGCGACCGTGCGCGGCTCGCCGGTGAGGTCCGGCGCGAGCTCCTCCACCGCGCGCGCGAGATCGGCCTCGAAGTCCGCGGCGCTCGCGTCCGCGACCGCGAGGCGCGCCGCCGCGTCGTCGCGTTTGTCGCGGAGCGCGAACACCTCGCGCAGCTCGTGGATCGCGCGGTTGATCTCGTCGTCGCTCGCGTCGGCGCCGAGGCCGAGCGGCTCGACGAGGACCGCGATCTTCGCGCGGAGCTCGGCGAGCGCGGCGCCGTCCTTCGCGCGAGCGCTCTCACGATCGGCGAGATCGCGCCGATGATCGGCGATCGCCTTCGCCGCCTCGTCGCGCGCGCGCCGCGCGGCGTCGATCGCCTCGAGCCTCCCCGCCGCCTCGAGCAAGAGGTCGTCGAGGCGCTCCGTCACCGACGCGACGCCGGCGCGTTCGAGCGCGGCGCGGAGCTCGCGGACGACGCGATCGCGCCGCTCCCGCTCGAGGTCGAGCTTCGCCGCCTCCTCCGCGATGCGCGCGTGCTCCTCCACGAGCTGCGCGTGCGCCGCGAGCCACGCCGGCATCGCGGCGAGGTCGCACGGATGGAGGCCGGGGCGCGCGAAGAGCCGGCGCGCCTCGTCGTCGACGCGCGCGCGATCGGCGAGGAGCGCGGCGCGATCCGCCGCGAGCTTCTCGCGCTGGGCCGCGGCGCGCTGGAGCTCGGAGCGGAGTCGCGCGAGCGCGGTGACGCGATCGGCGTGCGCGATCATCTGGTCCGCGACGACGTCCGCGTCGCGGATCGCCCGCTCCAGCGCGAGCTCCGCGTCGGCGCGCGCGCTCGCCGCCCGGAGCGCGCGCCACGCTTCGTCGCGGGCCGCCCGCGCCGCGCGCAGCGCGGCGGCGTCGGGAGGAGCGAAATCGCCCTCGTTCTTCGCCGCTTCGCGCTCGAGCGCCGCGACCTCGCGATCGAGCTCGAGGTCGCGATCGTCGAGGCGGACGAGCCGCCGCGCGACGTCGTCGCTCTCGGCGACCAGCTTCGCGATCGCCGCCGGCGCCGGCGGGCGCAGCGCGACGAAGGCGTCGAGGTCTCCGTCGAACGTCGCGGCGGCGCGGCCCGCGAGCGCGGCGCGCTGGCGATCGACGCGCGCTCCGTCCTCGTGGAGGCGCTCCTCGATCGCCCCGAGCGCCCGCGCGCGATCGATCGCGGCCGCGAGCGCGTCCCGCGCCGGCGCGTCGACGTGCTCGCCGCCGGGATCGGTGAAGCGCGCGACCGCGAGCTCGGCGCGCCGGATCTCCTCGTCGGCGCGCTCGAGGCGCTCGGTCAACTTCGCGCGCTGGGTGAGGAGCGGCTTCACGCGCTCCTCGCTGCGCGTGTCGCGCGCGGGCGCGTCGGCCTTCACCTGCGCGCGGGCGAGCGCGTCGGCGAGGCGATCGCCGAGCCGGTCGATGTCGGCCTTGTGCGCGCGCCGCGTGTCGAGCGCGTGCTCGTACGACGCGAAGCGCTCCGACAGCGACGCGACGAGCGCGAGCTTGTGCGCCACCGCGCCGAGCGATCGCTGGAGCTCGAGGAGGTGCGCGCGTTCACGCTCGCGCGGCGCGCGCTTCGCGGCCCGGGCGAGCCGCCCGCGCCGGAGCTCGAGCTCGCGTTTGTCGGCGAGGACCGCGTCACGGCGCGAGATCTCCTCCGCGAGCGCGGCCTCCTGCTTCACGAACGCCTCGGGCAGGCTCTGCGTCTCGCGGATGCGCGCGCGCGCCTCGGTGAACGCCTTGATCGCCTCGTTGAGGAGCGGGTTCGACGCCTTCGGCTTGAAGAGCCGGTCCGCCTCCGCGTCGAGCTCGGCGACGAGCTCTTGCACGCCGCCTCCGCCGCCGACGCTCGCGTCGAAGAGGCTCTCGCCGAGGTCGCCCTTGCCTTCGAGGAGCGCGCGCGCGCCCTCGGCGAGCGTGCCGTGATCGAGGCCGTAGGCGTGGAGGAACGTCTCGCGCGTGACGCCGCCGAGGAAGCGGCGGAGGACCGCCTCGTCGATCGGCTTGTCGTTCGGATCGAGGAGCGTGCTCGTGTTCCCCTTCCGCCGCTGGAAGCGGAGGCGCTCGCCCGCCGCGCTCTCGATCGTCCCGCCCACGCGCAGATCGCCCAGCTTCGCGAGCGAGAACGCGTCCTGCGTCTTGTGCTCGATCCCGTAGAGGAGCCCCGTGATCGCGCGGAGGCTCGTGCTCTTCCCCGCCTCGTTGCGACCGAGCACGACGTGGATGCCGGGCGCGGAGAAGTCGAGCGTGTGCCCGCGGAAGTGACCGAACGCGAGGAGATCGAGGCGCGTGAGGCGCATCAGCCGTCGCTCCCGGGCGCGCCTTCGAGGAGCCGCGGCACGAGCATCTGCTCGACGTCGGCGAGGAGCGCGCGCACCGCCTCCGGATCGGCGAACCGCAGCGGCGCGTCGGCGTCGTCGCGGAGCTCGGGCGGCAGCTTCTTGTCGAGGTCGACGAGGCACGCCGCGAGCGCCGCGAGCTCCTTCGGGTCCTCCCGCAGCGCCTCGATCCGCCGCGCGAGGTGCCCGACCGCGCTCTCTTCCTGCCGCACGCGATCGAGGTCGATCTTCGCGGTCGTGCGGACGAGCACCTTCTCGAGCCAGATGCCGTCCGGCAGCGCGTCGTTCGCGGCCGCGCGCAGCTCGCTCACGAACCGCTCGAGGTCGCGCCGGATCGCGCTGTTCGCGCGCGTCGCGCCGGTGAGCATCACCCGCGCGGCGAGGATCCTGTCGTCACACGCCGCGCCGCGCTCCACCAGCGCCGCGCGCACGAGGTCGACGACCTCCATCACCTCGCTCACGCCCGCGACGTCGACGCCGACGACCTCCCAGCGCACGACGTCGAGCGCGCGGTGCTCGACCTCGATGACGACGTTGTCCTCCACCGTCACGACGCTCGCGCCCTTCGCGCCGGTCTCGCGCGCGTGGCGCCCTTGCAGGTTGCCGGGATAGACGACGTACGGATCGGTGGAGACGATCTCGCGCGCGTGGACGTGACCGAGCGCCCAGTAGTCGTAGCCCTTCGACCGCAGCGTCTCGAGCGAGGTCGGCGCGTACGGCGCGTGACCCTCGCGGCCGTCGATGCTCGTATGCAAGAGCCCGACGTTGAAGCGCCCCGGCACGCGCGGCGGGTACTTCGCGGCGAGGTCCTCGGACATGATGCGCTCGGAGAAGCTCTGGCCGTGCACCACGATCGGCGCGTTCGGCAGCTCGACGCTGTGCGCCTTCTTGTGCTCGAAGACGCGCACGTTCGCCGGCAGCTGCAGGTTCTTCACGACCGCGCTCGCGGCGTCGTGGTTCCCGCGCACGAGCATCACCGGCACGCCCGCCTCGCGGAGGCGCGACATCTGCGCGGCGAAGAAGAGGCCGGTCGAGAAGTCGCGCCAGCCGCCGTCGAACACGTCGCCGGCGAGCAAGAGCACGTCCGCCTTCACCTCGAGGCAGAGCGCGACGAGGTTCTCGAGCGCCCTCCGCGTCGCGCCGCGGAGCCGCTCCGCCGGCGCGCCTTCGTAGCGATCGAGCCCACGCAGCGGGCTGTCGACGTGCAGGTCGGCGGCGTGGACGATCTTCACGCCGCAACACTAGCACCCTCGCACGCGGGCGCGCCCCAGAGGAGCGACACGTCGCCCATCTCGTGCGCGAGCAGATCGCTCGCCTCCGCCTCGGTGAGGCTCCGATCGAGGACCGCGCGCGGGGCGAACGCGCCGAGGAGCTCGAAGTGGCTCGTCGTCGTCTCGTGCACGCCGGTGAGGATCCCGTCGACGACCCGCCGCTCGAACGACGGCCCGATGCGAAGGTCGGTGATCCCGGCGAGCGCCCCCGTCCGCGCCACGGTCTCGAGCGCACGCGTGACGCTCGTGCCGATCGCGACGACGCGACGCGCGCGCAGGACGGCGTCCCACGTCGCGCGCGGCACCTCGTAGCGCTCGGGGAGCGGCAAGAGCGCGTCGATCGCTTCGTCGCCGATCGACGAGATCCCGGCCGCGTGCGTCAGCGTCGCAACCTCCACCCCGCGCCGCTCGAGCTCCGCGAGCACGCCGAAGGTGAGGACGCGCCCCGCCGACGGCATCTCCACCGCCCACGGCCGCCCCGCGTACGCGTTCTGCACGTCCCACAGCGCGTAGGCCTCCGGGACATGTGCATACTGCACGGGCCTCCCGGCCGCGTAGAGCGCGGACCATAGCGCGGCGCCGCCGGCGGAGAAGCGCAGCGTCACGAGCCGCGGCGACTCGGGGTGCACGCGCGCGATCGTGGCGGTGAGCCCGTGCCCGAACGCGAACGTGTCGCCCGCGCGCACGGACGGCGGCGCGGGCCGGTCCTCCGTGCGCGTCCGCCAGTCGCCGGCGCCGAGCAGCGCGGCGGTCCAAGTCCGGTCGCCCTGCGCGCCGAGCAAGCGCACCTCGACGTCGCCGCTCTGGAGCGACGCGGGCAGCGTCGCGGCGTCGTTCACGACGAGGAGGTCGCCACGATCGAAGAGGCGCGCGAACTCCGCGCTCGGCGCGAGGTACATCGCGCCCACCGCGGCGTCGACGACGAGCACGCGGAGCTCCCGCGGCGGACGGTAGCGCGTGGCCGCCTTCACGCCGCCACCCGCGCGCCGCTCGGGTGCGCGCCGGCACCGTCGCCGGCGACGAGCGCGACGAGCCGCTCCGCGACGTCGGCGGGGCGCGCGAGCGTGGCCGGATCCGCGTCCGGCACCGCGTCGGCGTGCATCTTCGTGTCCATCTCGCCGGGATCGAACGCGTAGAAGCGGAGGTGCGGGCTCTCCGCCGCGAAGCTGCGCGCGAGGTGGTCCTGCGCCGCCTTCGAGACGCCGTAGGCGCCCCAGCGCTCGTAGGCGGAGGTCGCCGCGTCGGAGCTGACGAAGACGAAGGTGCCGCGCTTCGCGAGGACCATCGGCCCCGCGAGCGCCTTCGTGAGCCGGAACGGACCGACGAGGTTCACCGCGAGCACGCGCTCGAGGTCCTCGCAGTCGAGGTCGAGGAGGAGCGGCATCGGGAGCGGCCCGAGCGTGCTCGCGTTGTGGATCACGATGCTGGGTGACCCCACGAGCGCCGCCGTCGCGCCGGCGAGGCGGTGGATCGCCTCCTTGTCGCCGACGTCGAACGCGAGCCCGTGCACGTCGGCGTTGCCCGTCTCCGCGCGGATCTCCGCCACCGCCGCGTCGAGCGCCTCCTTGCCGCGCGCGACCATCACCACGCGCGCCCCGCGCCGAGCGAGCACACGCGCCGTCTCTCTCCCCAACCCTGCCGATGCGCCGGTCACCAGCGCCGCTTCACCACGGATGTCCATGGCCCTCACGATGACGCATCTATGCCATCCTGATGGCAAGGGGGACAAAGGATTGGCGGGGAGCTACGCGGTTGCCGCGAGGGCGCGCACGCGCGACGATAGGAGGATGCTTCGTCGAGGTGGCTTCGTTCTGGCGTCGGTGGTCGCGTTGGGGCTCGCGCCGCGCGCGGCGTGGGCGATGGCGGCGCCGCCGTGTCCGCCGGTGAAGATGCTGCCGACCGCGAGCTCGGTCCCCGCGAACCTCCCCGCCTTCGGCTTCACCGCGCTGAACCCGGACGCGAGCTCGGTGCACCTCTTCTCCGTACCGGCGGGCGGCGGCGCACGGGTCGAGGTGCCGGTCACCCTCGCGCCCGCCGTCGACGGCTTCACGAAGATCACGCCGAACACGGCGCTCGTCGCGGGCACGTCGTACGAGCTCGAGTACAGCGGGTCGGCCTGCACCTACGGCGGCTCTCCTCCGGCTGGTCCGTACAAGTTCACCGCCGTCGCCGCCGCGCCGCTCCCGACGAAGGTCGGGACGCTGGAAGGCGGGCCGGTGGTGGCGACGAAGGACCGCGGCACGACGCAGTTCACCGTCGACGTGGCGTACGCGATCGATCCCGAGATGAAGCCGTGGGTCGGCGTCTACGAGCTCCTCCTCGTCGTCGACGGGAGGATCGTCGGCTCGAAGGTGTCGCTCTCGGGCACGGACGTCGTCAAGCTGAACGCGACCGGCTGGTGCGACGCGACCAACGCGGCGGCGAACCCGCATCAGGTCCTCCTCCGCGCGCGGCTGCCGTTCTCGCCGAACGTCGAGTCCGCTTCGACGCCGGTGAGCTTCGACTGCCCCGCGCCTGCGCTGAAGACGCCCGGCGGCGCGCCGCCCACCACGGGGACGACGCCGCCGGTCCCGACGGCAGCGCCGACGCCTGCGCCCGGAGCCGGCGACGGCGGAGCGAGCGCGGCGCCCAGCTCCGGGGGCTCGTCGTCGTCGTGCCGCTCCGCACCCGGTCGTCCGACCGCGACGTCGCCGCTCGCCGCGCTCGTCGTGCTCGCCGCCGCTCTCACGCGGCGAAGGGCTGCCACGCGCCGTACGTGAACGAGCGCCACGCCCACTCGAGCGGGCCGTAGCGGAAGCGCGCGAGCCACCAGCGCGCGAAGATCATCTGCGCGCCGAAGAGCGCGACGACGATCCCGAGCGCCGGGAGCCGGCCGATCGCGCCGAAGAGACCGAGGCCATACCCGTAGAACACGAAGCCGAGCACGATCGACTGCGTGAGGTAGCTCGTGAGCGCCATGCGCCCGATCGGCGCGAAGACGCGGAGCCCTCCGCGCGCGGCGACGCTCGCGATCGCGGCGCCGTAGCCGAGCGACAACGCCACGGAGCCCGGGCCGTCGAGCGCGTAGACGCCGCGGACGTGGACGAGCCACGTCGCGACGGCCCCGAGCGCGCACAGGACGGCGGCGACCGCAGGCATGCGCGCATTCCGAAAGAAGCGTGTCTTCCACACGACGGCGCCGAGGAAGAAGAGGCCGAGCGTGCGCGGCGCGGTCCACGCGAGCAGGGCCGCGGTCGGGCGCAGCTCGACGAGACGAAACGCGAGCACCTGCCGGAACGAGCCGTACGGGTAGACGTGGCGCGCCGCTTCGACGTGCTCCGCGAGGTCGGCCTCGCTCGCGAACGGACGCGGGTACGGGAGCGGCGCGACGTGGAGCACGAAGAGCGCGAGCGCGAGCGCGACGAGCACACGAACGCGAGCGCGCGCGACGATCGGCGCGGCGACGAGCCCGAGGAGCGCGTAGAGCGTGAGGACGTCACCGGTCGAGAGCAGCACGAAGTGGAGGAGACCGATCGCGAGGAGCAGACCGAGGCGGCGCAGGACGAGGCGCGCGAAGCGCTGCGGCGCGCGCTCGTGCGTCGCGGCGAGGCCGGCGCCGAAGAGGAGCGAGAAGAGGATGAACGCCTTCATCTCCGGCCGATCGCGACGCCGCGCCCGATCGCGTGCTCGAGCGCCGGCTCCGGCGCGCGCGGCAGGAACGGCTCGAAGAGCGGCACGCGAAAGACCGTGAGCGCGTTCACGACGAGCACGCCGAGGAGAGCGACGCCGCGCACCACGTCGACGACCGGCTCGCGCGCGTCGCCGCCGGTCGGAGACACGGGGACCATCCGCGTCCCCGCTTCGCTCAGGCGGCGAGGGGCACGAGGCCGGCGAGCATGAGGGGCGCGAGCCCATCGAGCATGCGCGCCGCCTCGTCCGGCGCCGGGACGCCCGCCGCGCGGCGCACGCTCGGCTCGACCGCGACGGCGAGCTCGCGCGCCAGCGTCGTGAACGCGTCCTGCCGCTCGGCGGCGACGCGCGCGCGCTCGGCGGCGGTGAGCTGCGGCTCGATCCACGCCGCGACGTCCCACGAGAGCGCGGCGTGCGCGGTCTCTTCTCCCGCGATCGCGGCCATCGCGGCGCGGACGTCGGGATCCGCCGCGCGCTCCACCTGGAGATGCGCGACGAGCGCGCCGTACGTCTCGCGGACGCAGCCCTCGCGCGCGTTCTCGAGCGCGATCTCGAGGAGCGTCGGGACCGACGCCGGAAGGATCTCGGGGCGGCGCGGGGTGACGCCGTACTTCCGCGCGAGCGCGGCGGCCCTGCGAGCGTGGCGGACCTCGTCGCGCGCCGCCCTCCGAACGCGCGCGAGGAGCTCGCCGGGCGCGCCTCGCGCCGCGAGCTGGCGGTGGAGCCGGCGGAACGCGACGACGCTCGCGGCCTCGAGCGTCGCCATCGCCGCGAAGTGCGGGCCGACGCCGCCGCGAGGCTCGCGATCGAGGCAGAGGCCTTCGGGCCTTCTTCCCGCGACCATGCAGCTGGGCTCCTCGCCGAGGTCGGTGCGCGAGAGCTCGGTGACGTTCCCGTTCGCGTCGACGTGGATCGTGACGTCGTACGTGGTCTTGCCGCAGTTCTTCTCCTCGCGGACCTTCATGTCGAAGCCGCCGCCGGCCGCGACGCGGAACTCGGAGTCGGGGACGGGCTTGGGCGCGCTCCCTTGTCCGCACACGATCGAGTAACCGGCGGTGGTCGCGGCCCAGCGCGCCTCTTCGAGGGTGTCGAACGGAGCCGCGAGCGCGCGCTGCTCGCCCTGGCTGCGCGCGACCCCGATCTCGTCGCCGCGCGTATAGAGGACGTACGACGCGGTGCAGGTCCGCCCGTCGTACGGAGCGACGGAGCCGTACTGCGCATTGCACTCTGCACGCGTCGGCGGCAGGACGCGGTAGTTGGCGACCTTGTCGAGGCACGCGGCCTTGTCCGACGCGGTGGCGCAGAGCGATCCGGCGGCGTCGCCTTGCGTCGACGTCCAGAGGTCGTCGCCGTCGTCGACGGCGGGCGCCGGGAGCGGCGGGTACGCAGCCTCGGTGCGCACGACCGCGCCGTCGATCGGCGGCGTGGTCGTGAGCCCTTCGAGGAACGTCTTCTGCGTCGTGCACGCGGACGCGTAGGTGGTCGTGCCGGGCGTCCCGCTCGTGCCGGAGCTGGTCCCGCTCGAGCCGCCGGAGCTCGTTCCGCCGGAGCTCGGGAGGTCCCCTCCCCCGCCGCCGCACGCGGCGCACGCCGCGGTCGCGAGGATCGTGGTGAGGACATCGGAAAACGTACGGCGAAGGCGCGTCTCGGTCGGCATCGTCTCGGACCTCGGCTGCGTCGATGGTAGCAGAGCTCCGCGCGCGCGGCGCCCCGCCATCTCAATGGCAACGGTGACAAAGGATTGGCAGGGTGGTAGGCGGTTGTCATGGATGACGTCGCGACGCGGCTGGGGCGGAACGTGCGGACGCTGCGCGAGGCCCGCGGGATGACGCAGGCGCAGATGGCCAAGCTCGCGGAGCTCCCGCGCGCGACGTGGACGAACATGGAGTCCGGCGCCGCGAACCCGACCCTCGCCGTCCTCGACCGCGTCGCGACCGCGTTCCAGGTCACGATCGAGGAGCTCGTCGCGGCCCCGCGCTCGGAGGCGCGCCACTACCCGAAGGCGGAGGTCGTCACGAAGCTGCGCGGCGCGGCCACCGTCCGCAAGCTCCTCCCCGATCCGATCCCGGGGATGGAGATCGATCGCTTCGAGCTCCCGCCGCGCGTGAAGATGGCGGGCGTACCGCACACCCCGGGCACGCGCGAGTACCTCACCTGCGAGGCGGGCGAGGTGCTGCTCGTCGCGTCGGGCGAGGAGTACCACCTCCGCCCCGGCGACGTCGTCGCGTTCCGCGGCGACCAGCGCCACTCGTACGCCAACCCCGGCCCGAAGACGGCGGTCGCCTATTCGGTCGTCGTCATCGCCCGCCGCTGATGGAGCACGTAGCCATGCGTGAGCAGCTCGTCGCGTCGATGGGCCCGGTCGAGGTCTCCGATCTTCGCGCGCACCTCGCGCGCGACGCCGTCATCGTCGTCGACGCTTCGCTCGATCTGCTCACCGTCGCCGAGGCCGTCGCGCGCGACGACAAGGAGCAGGTCGGCGCATGGATCGCGCGGAGCCTCATCGGCAAACCGACCCTCGAGACGCTCGAGCGCTGGTCGAAGTCGCCGCCGCCGCTCGTCTCGGTGGTGGTGCAGCCGTTCGTGCTCGTGTCCGAGAAGCGAGACCCGACCGCGAACTGAGGGCCGCGCGCGCGTCACGTCGCGGCGATCCCCCACTCCGCGGCGAGCCACTCGAGCATCGGCCATTCTTCCTTCGCCACGACGTCGGAGGCGGCGACGGCGTAGATCGCCTCGTAGATCGCCTCGCGCGCGGCGGGTCTCGTGACGCCGGCGGCGATCGCCTTGAGCGCGTCGTCATCGGGGACGGTCTCGGCCGCCCGCTCGATCAAGTCCCAGACCGCGGACCCGTCGGCCGCGTCCGCCTCCGGCATGGAGCGGTACGGCCCCGCGACGGTGGTCGTCGCGAAGAGCTCCGCCGCGACCGCCTCGATCGCCTGCTCCTCCTCCTCGCTGAAGCGCCCGTCGAGCCTGACGAGCACCCGCGCCAGGGCGGCGAACGCGAACTGCTCCTCCGGGCTCAGCGTGACGTTCATCGATGCCGCGCGCCTAACCGTAGATCGAGCGGACGTCCGCGCGGCCGGCGTGCTGCTTCGTCCAGAGGACGAGCGGCTCGGGCAGCTCGAAGCCGAGCGTCACGATGTTCGCGACCGCGGGCGAGGTGGCGACGCGCCCGGGGAACGCGGCGACCCAGACCGCCGCCGAGTACGCCCAGACGTCGGCGGCGCTCCACGTGTCGCCGGCGAGGTACGGCCGCGTCGCCTTCGCCGCGACGAAGTCGATCGCGTCCTTCGCGCGCGCGAGCCGCTCTTCTTTCATCGCGCCCCACGCCGGATCGTTCCTGAGCTCGAAGGTGCGCGTCCCGAGATCGACGAGCGCGTTCATCGCGACGTCGACCGCGGTCATGATCGCGAGCGCCGCATGCGCGTGCGCGGCGGGCACGAGCGCCGGGCGATCGGGGTACGCGAGATCGAGGTACTGCACGATCGCGCCCGAGTCGCCGAGCGCGCGCCCGTCCTCCTCGACGAAGACGGGCATCGTGCGGATCGGCCCGAGCGCGCGCGCCGCCGCGAGGTGCTTCGGATCCTCCCGCCCGTCGCGCAGCTCGACCGCGATCCCTTTGTGGGCGAGGGCGAGCCGCGTGCGCCGAGAGAAGACGGACTGCTGGAAGTGGTAGAGGACGCGCCCGCTCACCGCACCCTCGCGCGCGCCACACCCACGCCCACGCCCACGCTCAGTGCGTCGCGCCCTGCGGGAGCGTCGGCGTCTCCGCCATCATGCGGATGGCGGCGTCGCTCGCGACGAGCGTCTCGGTGCCGGCCGCCATGTCGCGGACGTCCCAGTAGATCCAGCCGTCCGCGCGGAAGTGCGGGGCGAACGCGTACTGGCGGTCCTTCATGTGCGTGAGGCGCACCGTCTTGCCGGTGAACAGGTCGACGAGGATGACGTTCGCCGACTTCGCCGGGAGCTCGGGAGTCTCGTTCTTGTCGACATATTCGTGCGAAACGACGAAGCGCTCGTCGTACGAGACCGCGCCCTTCGCCGCGTTGGTGCACACCGTGCCGAGCACCTCGGTCGTGACGCCGTACGTCGTCGTCGACGCGCCGCCGCTGCTCCCCGGCGTCACCGTCTCGGTCACGTTGAGCTTGCGGATGCGGAGCCCGCGCCCGCCCGTCTTGTTGCCGAAGCGCGTGACGAGGTACGCGTTCGACGGCGAGAGCGCCTGATCGCCCTCGTACGGCAGCTCCACCGTGACGTTGCGCTGCGGCACGAACTTGACGCCGTCGCTGACCATCGGCGTGAAGATCGTCTTGGCGCTGCCGTCGAAGCCGGGCCGCGGGCCGGTGCCGGAGGCCTCGCCGTCGTCGTTGACGTGCGCGCCCGTGGTCATCAGGTAGAGGTGGTTGTCGAGCGCGGCGCCGACGGTCTGGTACACGCTGCTGATGATCGTGCTGCAGCCGGTCTCGTTCATCGTGATCGGCCCGGTCGCGCCGGTGAGCACGCTCATGCGGCACACCTTGATCGGCCCGTTGCCGCTGCCGACGCCCGCGAACGAGAAGCCCTCGTTGTTCGGGAAGAACTGCGGGTCGTAGCTGGCCTTCACGTCGATGATGCCGCCCGGCGCCGGCTTCGAGAGGTCGATGAACTTGCCCGCGTTGTTGAGGCCGAACCCGGCGTACTTGCCGTCCGGCGACGAGCGGATCCACCAGTGCGACTTGAACGGAACGTCGCGGAGCTTGCGGAGCACCTGATCGGCGTCGGGCGCGCTCCACTGCGCCGTGACGTCGGGGAACTGCGTGAGGCACTGCTCGCCCGCCCCTTCACCGCAGCCGAACATCGGCGTCGCCGCGTCGGCGAGCCGCGCGCCCCACCCGTCGGTCGCCATCTTCTGGATGTGCGCGCGGAGCTCGGGCGTCGTCGAAGGCCGGCAGGGCCCGAGGTCCGGATCTTCGAGCGCGACGTCGAGCGCCGGCATCCCGGCGAGCACCCACCGCTTGATCCTCGTGAACTCCGCCTCGCTGAAGGGCGGCACGTTGCCGATGGGCATCCCGGCGCCGAGCGCGAACTCGTCGTACGCCTCCTGCTCCGCCGCCCCGCCCTCGCCGGTGATGAAGAGCTGCTTGAACTGCGCCGTCTTCGTGCCGGCGGAGTAGAGGCCGAGGTGCGTGGCCTCGTAGAACCCGTCCGGCCCCTTCAGGCACGCGATGCGCTGCTCACGCGTGAGCCCCACCGGCTTGATGCACTCGCTCTCGATCGCCTGCATCTTCGCGCCCCAGCGCAGCACGTCGGCCTTGCTGGCGGTGTGGCACCGGTTGCACTTCCCGTTCGCGCCGGTGAGCAGCGACACGGCCGCCCGCGCCTGCGAGATCTCGGCGGCGGTCGCGGCCCCTTCGTCCGCGGCGACGTCCCCATCCCCCACCTCCGTCGAGCATCCGTTCGCGAACGCAACGACGGCAGATACGGCAAGAACGGACGAGACGATGAGGTTCGAGCGCACGCGGGCCTCCATAGGCGGCAAAGGAGGCGCTTCTCGTAGCGTGTGGTTTTGCATCGTCCACCCGAAATCGACGAGCAGATCCATTCGAGACGCTCCCCCATCCCCCCAACCCCTTCAGAATCACTACAAAACCCCACCAAACCGCCCCCACCGGAAACGCCCCTTTCCGACCAGGAACCGTTCACTTTTCTTTTCTAGGCCCGCACGACTCTCCAGCCCGCCGCTACGCCTTCGGTATGGGGCGCTGCGAGATTGCGCCTTTAGCTCCGCAACACGCCCACCCCCACGCCGCCCCTCCCCCACCGAGTCCACCACCCCACCCCCCGCGCGTCCTTCCCGTTCCCACCCGCCGCGACCTCCGAAGCCAACTGGTACGGCGCGACGTGTCTCGCCCCGATGCTCGCGGTCCCATCGCCGCCGCCTACGTCGCCATCGCACGACGGCGGAGCGCCCCTCGACCCCTGCCGCATCTTCCACCGCCGCTCCCCCCCGAGCTCAAGCGACCGCCTTCATCCGCCCCTTCGGCCATTGCACGACGTTGGCGCCGCTCGAGCTCGGGTCGCGTTGCACGCCCGGAGTGACGCCACTCGGCATTCGGCGCATTCTCCACCCCTTTGAAGCTCGCAGTGCGCGCGGAACCCGGCACGGCGCATCACTCCCCCTTCGCCCCTCTTCCGGCGCGGCGCCTTCCGGGCCCGCACCTCTCCCTTCGCCTCGCCTCTCTTCCGTGGCGTCTTCGCGCACGCGGGCCCCCGCACGGCGCATCTCCCCCTTCCTCTTTCCGGCGCCGGCGTCTTTCGCGCACGCAGGACCCCCGCACGGCGCATCTCTCCCCCCTTCGCGTCGCTCCTTTTCCGGCGCGGCGCCTTCGCGCACGCAGGACCCCCGCACGGCGCATCTCTCCACAGGTTGTCCCGGTTTCCAAGCTGCGTTCGCTCCGTCCAGCTGTCGCACGGCGCATCGGCGCCGGTCTCTTCCTCTTGTTCATGCCTTATTTTATGCTATGCTGATTAACATGCGTCGCGGTCGACAGGTTCCCCTCTTCCCCGCCAAGGCGTCGCGTGCCGGGAGAGGTGGGCGGCGAGCGCGACCGGAGCGGCGCGGCTTCGTGAAGCACGTCACGCGGAAGCCCCACCATCGGGACCATCCGCTCCACGTCTCGATGAAGCGTGTCCCCGTGGGCCCGAGCTTTCGCGCCGAGCGCGTGCACGCCGCCATCGTCGGGCAGATCGCCGCGTGTGTCGCACGCGGGGTGCGCGTCGTGCACTACTCCGTGCAGCATGACCACCTCCATCTCCTCGTCGAAGCCGACGACAAAAAGGAGGCCGCGCGGCGTCTCCAGCTCCTCTTCTCTCGCATCGCCTTCGCCGTGAACCGCGTCTCCCACCGCCACGGCTCGCTCTTTCGCGACCGCCACCATCGCCGCGCGCTCTCCTCACCCAGCGAGACGCGCAACGTCCTCGTCTACCTGTTCTTCAACGCGCGCAAGCACGACATCCAGCACGGCCGCGCCACCAACGCCTCCTTCGAGCTCGACCCGATGACCTCGGCACCTTGGTTCGACGCCTGGCAACCCGTCGCACGACCGCCACCAGAAGCTTTTGCTCGCGCTCGCGCTCCGAGAGCTTCTCCTCCAACCGCAACACCCCGCACCTGGATGGCATCCGAAGGCTGGCTCCGCGCAGGAGGACCGATCGCCTTCCACGAGATCCCCTCCATCCCCCGCTTCCTCCTCCGCTAACCGCTCGCCGCCCCTTCACCACCGGACTACCGCAGCCGGCGCGCGAGCGATTCGCTGCGAACGGCCGGATGATGCGGCGTCTCCGTGACGCGCGAGGTCGGGGCGTCGGAGCGGAGCGGCTCACTCGATGATCAGGATGTCCTGCGAATCGAACGGGATGCCGTAGATCTTCCCGTCGGGCGCGCGTACTCCGCCGGACCACTTCTCGTTGCCCACGAGCTCGGAAGCGCCCAGCGTGCTGCGCGTGGCCGTGCCCGACGCGGGGTCGACGATCAAGATGTCGGGGGCGGAGAGCGGTATGGCGTAGATCAACCCGTCGGTCCCGACGACACCACCGGTCCACTTGTCGTCACCCGCGAGGTTCGCACCCAAGAGCGCGGTCGTGCCGGGTCCGGTCACGACGTTGCGCCACTTCCACGGGCCGGAGAGATCGTCCGTCTTCAACGACTCGCGCCAGGCGACCCCCGCGGCGGGGTCGATGATCAGGAAGTCGACGCTGTCGTGCGGGACGGCGTAGATCCGTCCGTCCACGCCGAGAGCGCCGCCCTGCCATTTCCGCGCACTGCCGCCGAGCGGGCCCGCGTCCATGTCGCTGCGCGTGACGGTGCCGGCGTCCGGATCGAGGATCAGGATGTCCGTGCTGCCCTGCGGGATGCCGTAGATCTTGTCGTCCGGCCCGAGCACGCCGCCATACCATTTGCTGTTGCCGTTCAACACGTCGGGCGCTGACGTCATGGACGTACGGACGGCGGTGCCCCTCTCCGGATCGATGATCAGCACGTCGGAGCTCGAGTACGGGATGCCGTAGATCTTCCCGTCCGGCCCGAGCACACCGCCGCTCCACTTCGCGCCGCCCGCGAGCACGCCCGCGCCCGCGCCCATGTCGCTGCGCGTCGCGGTGCCGGCGACCGGATCGATGATCAACACGTCGGGGCTCGAGTACGGGATGCCGTAGATCTTCCCGTCCGGCCCGAGCACACCGCCGCTCCACTTCGCGCCGCCCAGCAGCGAAGAGCCCAGCGTGTTGCGCCGCGCCTTCTTGCCCGCCCCCGCATCGATCGCATCGATCGCATCGATCGCGTCGGCCACGTCGACGTCCGCCGCGCCGGAGTCTGCGTCGTCGGTCGGGTTCGCGTCACCGCCGAACGAGCCGCAAGCCCACGCCGCCGCGACGAGCGTGAGGGAGACGCCGAAGAGCGCTCCGCGCACAGCTCGTGTTCGGCGCGCGAGCGTCATTCGACCCATCTTAGACGGCGCGCGAGCGCGCCGCGATCAGACCGATTGCAAGCGAACCGCTGTGCCGTACGCGAGCACCTCGGTCGTGCCTTGGCCGAACTCGGTGGCGTCGTAGCGCATGCCGATGATGGCGTGCGCGCCCAGCGCCTCCGCGTGCGACAGCATCTCGACGTAGGCGTCGTGGCGGGCGGCCTCGCAGACGTCGACGTACTCCTTGATGTTGCCGCCGGCGAGCTGCTTGATCGAGCCGACGAACCCCGCGCCGAAGCTGACGGAGCGCACGATCACGCCGCGAACGATGCCGAGGTAGCCGACGATCTTGTGGCCCGCGACGTCGTTGCCCGTCGTCACGATGACCTTCTCGGTCCGCTCGGCGCCGGAGCGGTAGGGGGAGCTCGTGTCCATGACGTGAGACTCAAGGGATCTGGTCGCAGGTCCCTTTGTGATCGCTCTCGTTGCAGTCGCTGCCGCACGAGTCGTAGCAGTCGCAGTACGACTTCGCGCAGGCCTCGCAGTCGGCCTTCTTCGCCGAGATCACCGCCGCGCTCACGCACGCGCTGAACTTCTCGCTGCAGCTCGCCTCCTCGTCCGACGAGCACGTCCCGCCCGAGCACCCCGCCTGCGCCGCGACGACCCCGAACGATCCCACCACGACCGCCCCGACGACGCCGAGAGTCCCGAGCGCCCGAAGGACTTCGCGAGCGATCATCCGACCGCGCGGCGTTCGCGGGTGAAGGCCGATTGAAGGCGCTCCGCGAGCTCGTCGCGGTTCTCGATGGAAGGGACCGCGCGGCGGGTGGAGGAGCGGCGCTCGCCGAAGGCCATCCGCAGGTCCGCGACGGTGCGGAGGTCCGCCTTCGAGCGGGCGTGCATCAACGCGTGCGAGCCACAGAGGGTCGCCTCGCTCCCGCCGCGGAGCTGGACGATCGCGAGCATCCGCTCGTCGCAGACGCCGCAGACGGCGCAGGATTTCATCGGTGCTTCGGGATTTTCGGCGCGCTTCCTACGGTCCATCCCTCACCGTTCGCACGCGCGGCATCGGCGGGCCAAGAAAACGGGAGTGCGATATAAACCGTCCATGGCCCTCTATCTCGTCACCGGCGGCGCTGGCTTCATCGGTTCCTCGATCGCAGAGGCCCTCCTCGCCAAAGGCGAGAAGGTCCGCATCCTCGACGACTTCTCGACCGGTCGCCGCTCGAACCTCGAGTCCCTCAAGGGCAACGTCGAGGTGATCGAAGGCACGATCGTCGACCCCGAGACGGTGAAGAAGGCCGTCCAAGGCGTCGAGGTCATCTTCCACGAGGCCGCGCTCGCGTCGGTCGCCCGCTCGGTCGAGAACCCCGGCATCTCCATGCTCGCCAACGTGCAGGGCACCACGGTGGTGCTCGACGCCGCGCGCCACGCGAAGGTCCGGCGCGTCGTCTTCGCCGCGAGCTCTTCCGCGTACGGGGACACGCCGACGCTGCCGAAGGTCGAGACGATGACCCCCGAGCCGCTCTCGCCGTACGCGATCTCGAAGCTCACCGGCGAGCACCTCCTCCGCGTGTTCTCGTCGCTCTACGGGATCGAGACGCTGAGCCTCCGCTACTTCAACGTCTTCGGCCCGCGCCAGGACCCCACCAGCCAGTACGCCGCCGTCATCCCGAACTTCATCAAAGCCGCGCTCAACAAGACGCGCCCGGTCGTGTTCGGCGACGGCGAGCAGACGCGTGACTTCTGCTTCATCGACAACACCGTCGAGGCGAACCTGCTCGGGGCGAGCACCTCGAACAAGCTCACCGGTCAGGTCGTCAACATCGCGTGCGGCGAGCGCATCTCGCTCAACGATCTCCTGAAGCACATCGGCGAGGAGGCCGGCGCGCCGCTCGATCCGATCTACGAGCCCGGCCGCCAAGGCGACGTCCGCGACTCGCTCGCCTCGATCGAAGCGGCGAAGAACCTCATCGGCTACGAGCCCAAGGTCCGCGTCCGCGAAGGCCTCGCCAAGACGTTCACCGCCTTCAAAGCGATGTACGGCGCCGGCAAAGCCTGAGCGGTCTCCTCTCGGGGACCCGGGGCGGCGGAGCGCGCCCCGCGCGCGGAGAGTCCCCGGCGGGGAGAGCTCGAGAGGGGCTGGCCCCTCTCGAACAAGAAGACTCAGCTCGAGAAGACGAGCGGGTAGACGACGGTGACGATGCCGCCCTCCGGCGGCGGGAACGACATCGACTGGAAGCCGCGCACGACGCACGCCGTGACCTCCGCGTCGGGGAGATCGCCGCCGCCCGCGCTCGCCATCGCGACCGCGCCCTCGCGATCGATCACGAACTTCACCGCGACGCGACCCTCGAGGCCGGGGTTCCGGCGCAGACCGGACTCGTAGCAGAAGCGCAGGCGACCGAAGCCCTGACGAACGACGCGCTGCACCGCCTCCGGCGGGAGCCGCCCGTTGACCTGCACCCCCGAGCACCCGCCGCCGTTGGCGGTCGTCTCCAGATCGCCCCCGCAGCGAAGCACCGGCGACTTCACGACGTGCCCGCCCCACCCGCCGCGAGCGCGGCCGCCCGCGCCTCCGAGCCCACGACTGTCGCCCATACACGCGCTGCAGCCGACGCCGATGCCGTCGCGCGCGATCCCCTTCCCCTTGCCGCCGCCCGCTTCGCCGACGCCCGAGAGCGTCGCGCCGCCGAGGCCGATCGCGTCGTCGATCGTCGCGCCGAAGATGTTGCCCGTCGCGGACGGCCCTTCGTACGCGGCGAAGCGATCGCTCCCGCCGGTGCCCGCGCCGAGGAGGCCGATCAAGCCGAACGACGACGCCTCCTCGCGCTCCCGCGCTCGGTCGCGCGCTGGACGATGAGCGCCCGCTTCGTGGCGCGCGACGGTGTTGCCCGCGACGGCGGGCGCGCCCGAAGCCGGCGCCGCGCCCGCCGCCGCGCCCGCGATCGGCGCGGGGGCGTCCCCGATCTCCGCGCCGGCCGCCGCGCTCCGGTCCTCGAGGACCGCGCCGTAACGCGCGAGCTGCTCGAACGCGGCGCGCTCTTCCTCCGCCGCCGACGCGCGGCCGATGAAGGCCATCGAGAGGATCGTGGCGTGGAGCACCGCGCCGAGCGCGACGCCCTTCAGGACGCGGCCGTCACCGAACGACCAGGGCACCCGCGCCGCCTCGACCACGCGCAAGCGCACGACGACCGCGCCGCACGCGACGACGTCGTGAAAGAGCTCGCCGCGCACCGCGACCACGAGGTCGCCGTCGCCGTCGCCGGGAAACGGAAGCGCGAAGTCCGCGAGACGCACCACCCCCCGCCCTCGCACGCGCGCGACCGCGACGACGTCCTCACCCCAACACAACCGAGCCTCGATCGACGGCGTCGCTCGCATCGAGAGATGCGGACCGCACCGCGCGCCCGAAGTTCCCGCGACCGCGCAGAGCGCCGCGACCGCGCGTCAGCGGCGGCGCTTGCGGGTGCCGAGGAGGGCGGCGAGCCCGAGGACGGCGAGGAGCGAGCCTGCGTTCGGGCCGGTGCCCGTCGTGTTGCAGCCGCTCGTCTCCGTCGTCACGGCGCGCTTCTTCTTCGGCTTCTTCTTGGTCGTCGTCGTGTCGTCGTCGTCGTCGTCGTCGGTCGAGCTCGGGGTGTTCGTCGTCGACGAGCCCTCGGGGTCGACGTCGCCGGTGCCGCCGCTCGTCGTGCCCGGCGTGTCCGTGCTCGCGATCGTCGCGCACGCGCCCTGGACGATGCCCGTCGCCTTGAAGGCGCAGTCGACGATGTTCTGCTCGTTCTGCGTGAGACCGATGTCCTTCGCCGCCGACATCACGCCCGCCGCGGCCTGCTCGAAGCCCGTCGACTGCATGAAGTACTGCGAGTTCGCGCGGTACCAGAGCTTCTCGGACTTCTCCCAGCCGATGCCGGTCTTGATCGTGACGTTCGACACCTTGTTCGTGCCGCCCACCGTCATGAGGTAAGCGGCGTTGTTGATGATGCCGCTGTTGATGTGAACGCCGCCTTCGTCCTGCGTCGTCTGGACGAACTCGTTCATGTGCCGCGGCTGCGGCTCGAGGCCGCCGCGCGGGTCCACCATGTCGCGGAGCGGCTTCCCCGACTTCACGACCTGCTCGCCGAGGAGCCAGTTCTTCTGCGCGTCCGGCGCGACCGTGTGCTCGATGAAGGCGCCGAAGATGTCGGAGACCGCCTCGTTGAGCGCGCCCGACTGGTTCTTGTAGATGAGGTTCGACGTCTTCTCGATGACGCCGTGGGTGAACTCGTGCCCGACGACGTCGAGGCTCACCGAGAGCGCGCGGAAGAGCTGACCGCCGTCGCCGTAGATCATGCCGGTCTTGATCCACGCCGCGTTGTCGAACTGGCGGCCGAAGTGGACCGTCGACTGGAGCGCGCCGCCGTTGCCGTCGATCGCGTTCCGGTTGTGGACCGTCCTGTAATACTTCGCGACCGCGGCCGCGTTGAAGTGCGCGTCGACCGCCGCGCCCGCGCCGTTCTGGGTGCGGTCCCACGTCGTCGTCGAGTTGGAGGTGACGATGTTGCCGGGCGCCACCTCCTGCTGCTGCGCCGTGAACGTCTGGATCGACACGCCCGTGCTCGTGTCGACCATCTGGAAGCCGCCGGCGCCGTTCGAGACCTCGAACTGCTTGTCGTCGTTGAGGACGCCCTTGCCCGACGCCTGGATCGTCTGCAGATCGTTGCGGCGATCGAGGATGTCGCCCGTGTGCGCGTCGACGTTGACGACCCAGATCGCCGGGTGCTCCGCCGCGAGCGCGCGGACGTGGAACTCGTACGCGAGCCTTCCCTTCGCCTTCGAGCCGTCCTTCGTCGGCTCGGCGTAGACGACGAGCTCGCCCGCGTCGGCCTCGAGCGAGCTCTCGTCGACGACGCTCCGCGAGAGCACGTCGGCCTTCACCACCGCGAGCGCGTCCTTCGCCTCGAAGCGCGGGTTCACGTCGACGTCGTCGAGACCCGCGACGTAGTTCGCGTCGATCGAGGCGAGGCGGCCCTCTCGATCGTAGTGCGCCATCACCTCGGCGCCGCGGACCGGCACGCCGTGCACCGTCTGCTGGAAGCGCGCGTGCGCCATGCCGAGCGCGTCGGACTCGGTCTTCTCCGCCGCGAGCTCGAGGCCCGGGTCGCGCATCTTGAAGAGCGCGCGGTTCTCGTTGAGGACGGCGAGCGTGCGGACGTGCGGGTTCTCGCCACGCTGGAGGACGCGCGCGCCGGTGCGCTTCGCGGAGAGGTGGAGCGGCGTCTTGAGCTCCTCGTGCTGGAGCCACGTCCAGCGCTGGTGGGTGGTGGTCTCGAGCGCGTCGAACGCCTCGAGCTGCTGCATCGTCACGCCGTCGGTCGGGAGCGGCGGCAGCGCCGGCTCGTCCTCCGCCTCGGTGCTGCAGCCGCCCGCTGCAGCAAGGATCCCGAAGGCAACGAACGCAAGCTTCCGCATTGTCACTCGAGTGTCGCAACTCGCGGGCCAACTCGCCAAGGCCGGCGGCGGTCCACTCCCGTCAGAAATGACCGCCGGCTCGGTTCCCGGTCGTCGCGAATCGCGCCAAATCGGCAGGGATTGTCGAGATCCACCTGAGTGCGAGGTGAGCAAGGTGGAACGACCGCGATCCATGACCTACAGCCACGTAGGGTGTACGAATCCCGCGCTACGGCCTCGACAGGATCACGGAGAGCTCGGGCGGGACGATGCCGTAGCCCTCGGCCGCGGCGAGGAGGCCGGCGTTCGAGGCGACGTTGGAGAGGAAGTCGCGCGCGTGCGGGGTGCCACGGAGGCCGTTCACGCGCGTGACGAGACGCGGAAGGCCGCGCGCAATTGCATGTTTTGCTTCGGCGGTGCGACCGAGATCGAAGAGCGCGTCGTGGAGCGCGAGGAAGATCGGCGCCTCGTTGAGGAGGCTCGGCGAGCCGTCCTCGATGAGCGACGCCGCTTCGGTCGCGAGCTCGACCGCGCGCTCCGCCTGACCGAGCCGGCGCTCCGCTTCGCTCCAGAACCCGAGCGCGACGGGCACGACGTCGAGCATCTTCGTCGCGCGATACCCACCCGACGCGGTCTTCAGCAGCGTGCGCGCTTGCTCGGCCGCGTTCGGCGGCGCGCGCGTGCCCGCGTCGGTGCGGAGGAGCTCCGCGCCGCGATAGAAGAGGACGCCGAGCGTCGCGCGATCGTGCGGGACCCACGCGCCCGAGACCGCGTTGTCGGCGATCGCGCGCGGATCGGCGAGGAGCGTGTCGTGCGCGGAGTCGGAGCCGAACGTCGCGGTCCAGCAGAGCAGGTTCATCTGTCCGTGCCGCACGGTGCCGGGGGAGCCGACCGCCTGCGCGAGGGCGATGCCGCTCTCGATCGCCGCGCGCGCTTCGTCCTTCGCGCCCATCGTCGTCAGCGCGAACCCGACGTTGATGTTGAGCGTGGCCTCGCGCGTCTTGAGGCCGGCCTCCGACGCCGCGCGCACCGCGCTGCGACGCGCTTCGAGGGCGGCGCCGACGTCGCCGCGCGCCTGACGGACGACGGCGAGCGTCTGGTACGCGTCGACCGCGGCGCCCGGCAGCGAGTGGTCCCGCGCGAGCGCGAGCAGCGAGTCGGTCCACGCGGCGGCCTTGTCGAGCTCGCCCGCGAACGCGTAGCGCGCGGCGAGATCGGCGGCGGAGCGCGCCTCCTCGTCCCAGAGCCCCGCCGCCTTCGCGCGACGAATGACCTCCTCGAGCGACGCGCTCGTGTCCGGCCGGCCGCCGCACGCGTTCTCGTAGCGCACGCGCGCGCCGAGCGCACGCACCGCGCTCGGCTCGTCGTAGACCGCCTCCTGCATCGCGCGCACCGCCGTGTCGCGCTCGCCCGCGCGCGCGTCGAGGCGCACCCACGCTTCGTCGAGGAGCTGCGCGCGCGCGAACTGGGTCGGGTTGTCGATCGCGAAGTCGAGCGACTTCTCCGCGAGGCGCACCGCTTCTCCGAGCGCGCTCGCGGCGAGGGCGCGCCGCGCCGCCTTCTCGACGTAGACCGCGGCCTCGACCGGCTGCCCTCCGAGCTCGAGGTGACGCGCGACGATCGCGTCGTCCTCTCCCATCTTCGCGAGCCAGTGCCCCGCCTCGGTGTGGAGCTCCTTCAGGTGCTCCTCGCCGAGCGACGCGTACGCGACCTCGCGCGTGAGCGCATGCTTGAACGCCCACTCGCGCGTGTCCTTGAAGCGCGACGACGCTTGCTCGAGGACGACCTCGGCCGTGGTCAGCACCTTCATGACCTCGCCCGCGTTCTTCACCCCGAGCGCCTCGAGCCCCGCGTCCCAGACCTGGAGCCCGAAGATCGAGAGCTTCATCGCCGCCTCGCGCACCTCCTCGTCGAGCGCGTCGAGGTGGACCTGGATCGCGGCCTCGATCGTGGGCGCGCTCGCGGCGTCGCGACCTTGATGGGCGAGGCGCGCGAGCTCCTCCGCGAAGAGCGGAGAGCCGCCGGCCTGCGCCGAGATGCTCTCGACCAGCGCCTCGCCTTCGGGCGACGTCGCCTTCTCGCCGAGGATCGCCTTCGCGATCGCGCGCACGGTGCGGCGCGCGAGCGGGCGGAGCTCGATCCGGACGTGGTCGCGGCCGTTCCAGCGCGCGGGATCGTCGCGCCAGAGCGTGGGCCGCGCCGTCGCGAGGACGAAGACGGGGTGCCCCGCCGCGCGCGCGAGCAAGTGATCGATCCACGAGAGCGACTCGAGGTCGGCCCACTGCGCGTCCTCGATCGCGATGACGAGCGCGGACTCGCGCGACATGCGGAGCGCCATCTCCGTGAGCGCGATCCACAGCGCGTCGCGCGCGGCGCGGCCGTCGGCGCCCTCCGGCAGCGGCACGTTCGCGATGAGGCGAGCGACGAGGTCGCGCGCCTCCGGCTCCCCGAGCCCGAGCCGGCCGAGCAGCGCGTCGATCGCGGTCCCGGACGCGTCGAGGTCGGCGCCCTTCGACACGCCGGCGAGGCCGCGCGCGACGTCGGCCATGATGCCGAGCGCGTGGCTCTTCGCGAACGACTCCGCGCGCACCATGACGACGCGCGGGGACGACGGATGCGACGCTACGCGCGCGAGCGCCTCGCGGCGGAGGCGCGTCTTGCCGATGCCGGGCGCGCCGGTGAGCGTGACGATGATCGGCGTCTCGTCCTCCATGCAGCGCTCGTACGCGCTCACGGCCTGGGAGAGGTCCGCCTCGCGGCCGACGAACGGCGAGCCGCCCGCGATCTCCTTCTTCGCGGTGACCTTCGGGCCCACGACCGAGGTGCCGTCGGCGCGGACTTGCATCTCGAAGCGGCCGCGCGCGAGCTCGCTCGTCGTCGTGTCGGCGAGGACCTGCGTCTTCTGCGCGTCGCGCGCGAGCGCGGCGGCGCGGTCGACGACCTCGCCGGTGGGGCGCGTGCGATCGATGCGCGTGCGCCCGGTCGCGACGCCGACCTTCGAGCCCATCTTCGCGAGGCGGAGCCCGAGGTCGAGCGCGCGCGCGGCCTCGTCGCCGAGCGCCTTCTTCACGCCGAGGTGCGCGACGATCGCGTCGCCGCCGAGCTCGGTCGCCTCCGCGCCGCGCGCGCGGAGGTGCGCGATGAGACGCTGGCGCGCGGGCCCCTTCGGCACGTGGGTCGCGAGGATCGACGTGACGAGGCGCGAGCCGCCCGACTTCGACGCGGTCCCCGACGCCGAGAGCACGATCTCGCCCATGCTCATCGGCATCTGCTCCGAGATCGGCGCGCGGATGGGGACGACCTCGTGCTCGACGTCGGCCGCGATCGCGCGGAGCCGCATCGCGACGTCGGCGGCGCGGGCGGGGCGCTCCTCCGGGTGCGTCGCGAGCATCTCGCAGAGCAGGTCGTCGAGCGACACCGGCGCTTCGGTGTACACCTCGCCGAGGCGCGGCGCGGGCGTGGTGACGAGGCGCGCGAGGATCGCGATCGGGGTCGGGCCGACGTGGGGCGGGCGCCCCGCGATCATCTCGAAGAGCGTGGCGCCGAGGGCGTAGATGTCCGACCGCGGATCGACCTCCGCGTCGCCGCGCGCCTGCTCCGGCGCCATGTACGCGGGCGTGCCGATGATCGCGCCGGTGCGCGTGAGGCGCGCGTCCTCCGCCGACGCGACGCCGAAGTCGACGAGCTTCGCCTCGAGCGGCCACGTGTCCTCGCCCGCGCGACTTCCGACGAGGATGACGTTCGACGGCTTGATGTCGCGATGCACGATCCCGACGCCGTGCGCGTACGCGAGCGCCTCCGCGACCTGCGCCGCGACCTCGAGGCAGCGCACGAACGAGAGCGGCGCGCGCTTCTGGCGCTGCTGGATGTCCTCGCCTTCGAGCCACTCCATCGCGACGTAGGGGTGCCCTTCGTCGAGCTGCCCGAACGCGACGACGCGCACGATGCCGGGGTGGCTGAGGCCGGCGAGGACGCGGCCTTCGCGGCCGAAGCGCGCCTCCTCGCCGGCGTCGACGCCGGGGATCGCGATCACCTTGAGCGCGACGGGCGCGCCCGACACCTCGTCGCGCGCGCGGTACACGATGCCGACGCCGCCGCGCCCCACCTCTCGCTCGATGACGAAGCGCTCCGCGAGGAGCCCCTGGAACGCCGAAGCGGTCACGGCGTCAGCGTACCACGCGTCTCACGGCGCGCAGCAGAGCGTAGGCTCGGGCGCCGGGTCGGGGCTCGCGCAGATCGGCGCCCGAAACGTGAGATCGAGGCGCGTGCCGTCGGCGTAGGTCACCGCCAGCGTCCCCGCGAGGAGCGAGCTCGTCTTCTCGGAGATCGTGAGGCGGAAGCCCTGATCGAGCGGCGCCTCGTCGATCGGGTTCTTCGCGCAGCTCGCGCCCAGCTCGGAGAACGCGCGCGCCTCGAGGCCCGTGCTCGCGTCGTAGGTGCCGGGTCCGAAGGTGGCCGGCTCCGCTCCGCGCGCGGTGATCTGGACGCCCCACTCGTCGACGGCGCCGGGCTTGGTCGTGCTCTCGCGCACGGCGCAGACGTGGGTCCAGCTCGAGAGCCCGATCGTGAGGGTGCGCCGGTGTTCGAGCTGGCCGTTCGGGCCAGGGACCGACGTGAGGTGCTCGAGGACGTAGACGTCCTTCACGGTCGGTCCCACCCGCGGATCGGCGAACGTGAAGGTCGCGTCGGCGGGGAGCGCGGGCAGCTCCGCGCAGGTGAAGCTCGGTCGCGCGGCGGGCGCGGGCGCGGACTCCGGCTCGGGCGGGGGCGGGGCGTCGTTCGTCGTCGTCGTGGCGGCGGGGGCAGGCGGCGGCGGCTCCGCGTCGAAGGCGGCGCACGCGGAGAGGGAGAGGAACGAGATCGCGGCGGCGGCGCGGATCACTCGTTCTCCTGCGCGGCGCAGCACGTCGAGTCTCCCTCGGCCGCGGCGCAGATCGGCGCGGTGAACGTGAACGTCGTCTTCTGGCCGCTCCAGTCGCGCACGTCGACGCTGCCCTCGATCTCGGTGTCGGTCGCGGCGGTGATCTTGATCTTGCCGCGTGGGGCTCGGTCGGCAGCGCCGCGGCGGCTGGAAGCGCGCACCTCGCCCTCCTCGAGCGGCGGCACGCATGCCTCACCCGCCTCGGCGGAGAGCTCGCGCGCGTCGAGCTCGCCGACCGCGACGGCGCCGTCCTTCAAGCGCGTATGGAAGCGGAGCTCGTTGACGCGCTGGTGCGCGAGCTTGTTCGTGCGGTAGCCGCACTCGTGCCCGGTCTCGGTGAGCGTGATGACGAGCTCTCCGTTCGACACCGTCGCGTAGACGTCGACGGGCTCGATGTCGAAGAAGCCACTCACGGCGGTGACGGCGAGCTTGCCCGCGGGGGTCGTCGACTTTCCGGCGAGCGTCGCGCACGTCTCGACGACGGGGCCGGTGGGCGCGGGCTCGGCCTCCGGCGCGGTCTCGGTCGGCTGGGCCTCGGGCGTCGTCTGCGCGGCGGGGTCGGTCTTCTCGGCGGGCGCGGCCGGCTGCGTCGCGGCGGCGGGCTGCTCCGCGGCGTCAGGCGCGGGATCGGCGCCGCTGCACGCAACGAGGGTCGACGTGAGGACGGCACCGAGGAGCGGGAGCTTCATGCCGAGGCCTGGTTGCAACCCGCACGCCGATCGCGATCGCGCGGGAAATTCCCCGCGATCGCGGCGTGATCATCCGGGGTCTGGGCGCTCGCCGCGGATCGCGCCGCGTGTCGTATCAGGTGCTCGTCTCAGGTGCTCGTCTCGGTGCTCGCGACGATCTTCTTCCCGAGGCCGACGATGAACATCTCGTAGCTGTTCGCGCGCGTGCCTTCGGGGCGGATCCCGCGCTCCTCGGTGAAGAGGCGCCGCGTCTCGGCCTTCGCGAGCGGGAGGTCCTCGCCCATGAAGATCTTGCCGACGAAGGAGCCGCCCGGTTTGAGGAACTTCTCCGCGACTGCGAGCGCGCGCATGAAGAGCTCGAAGCTCCGCGTCTGATCGCCGAGGCGGTTGCCGGTCGTTCGCGGTGCCATGTCGCTGAGGACGACGTCGAACGGTCCGTGCTCGGCGATGACGTCGTTGTCGAGCGCGAGCGCGTCGCCGACGATCGCGGTCGCGTTCGGCGGGAGCACGGTGTTCAGCGGCTCGAGGTCCACCGCGAAGAGGTGCCCCGTCGCGCCGATCTTCTGCGTCACGTAGAGCGACCAGCTCCCAGGCGCGGCGCCGAGATCGATGACGCGCTGCCCGGGCTTCAGCAGCTTGATGCGCCGATCGATCTCCTCGAGCTTGAACACGCTGCGCGCGGGGTAGCCCTGAAGCCGGGCCTCACGCGTGAACGAGTCCCCGCCCTTATAGGTGTTCTTCGCTCCTCGGCCGCTACGGGCTCGCGCCATGCCCCTTCCTTTGCCGCAGCCCGCGCCGCCGGTCACGTTCTTTTGCGGTCAGGGGCTTCGCCCCCGACACCCCCGCGCGCCGGTTCCCCGCGGACGCGACTCGACCGCTTCCGCGCGCCGCCCTCCCCGCGCAAGGACGCGACTCGGCTGCGGGCTCGCGTCGTCCCTTCAGTTGGCGCAGCATGCGGCGCCGGTCACGTCATTCCTTCGTGCCTCGGGGCAGATTGGGGCGACGAACGCTAGCTGGATGCGGTGGCCGTCCACGTCGCGCACGTCGATCTTGCCTTCGAGCGAGGTCTCCGTCATCGCCGTGATCGTGACCTTGCCGCGCGCCGTTTGGGCGCTGATCGCCGTGCCGATCGCGGCCGGGGCCGGCTCGGTCAAGCACGCGGCGCCGCCCCCCTCCCGCACGATCGACTCGGCGACGACCTGGAACGGAACGGCCTTGTCGCGGACGGGGAGCGTGACGGAGAGCTCGTCGACGTCGGCGTGATTGAGCCCGTTCGCGCGATAGCTGCATTCGTTTGCATGCTTCGACAGCGTGATGGTGATGCGCCCTCCGTTCACCGTCGCGAAGACGTCGACCGGCTTCATCGCGTACGCCTTGTGGATGCGCACCTCGGCGAGCTTGCCCGCGGGCGGAGCGGCCGCGATCGACGCGCACGTCACCGGAGCCGGCGTCGCGCTGGGCTCCTCGACCGAGGTCGATTCCGTCGCCCCCGTCGTATCGCGCTCGTCCTCTTCTGCCGGCGGCTCTGACGGCGTGGCCGCGATCGACTCGGCGATCGGGACGTCGGGAGCGAGACCATCGGAGCCCTCGCACGCGAGGACGAGAGCGAGAAGAGGAGCGAGCGAGGCGACGCGAACCATCATGCAAACCCCAACAGCAACCCCCGCGCCGCCGCACGCACCTCGGAATTTCCGAGGCCGCCCACGCACGCGACCGCGCGCGGGCCCCATTCACGATGGAGAACCCGCCTGGTCAGCTCCCCGCCGCCTGCGCTCTTTCGCGGTCAGGGGCTTCGCCCCCGACACCCCCGGCCCAGAACACGGCCCGCCGAAGCAGCGGGTCGCTTCGCTCTTTCGCGGTCAGGGGCTTCGCCCCCGACACCCCGGGCCCAGAACACGGCCCGCCGAAGCGGCGGGTCGCTTCGCGACCGCTGTGGCGGCCGCGTTCTGGGCCGGGGCCTGCAACGGAGATGGAAAATTCCATGCGGATCTCGCCGCGTCGCACACGCGCGCTGGAGGTCGCCTTTGGATCGGGACGGATCCCGGAGACGCGATTGATCGGCGCGAAACCCGCGGTTTTCATGGGGCGAGTCGATGGACTGCGGGTTGCACTATCCAGGGCAACCGCCATGAACCTCCGCTGCACCTTCCACGTGAGCCCGATGACCGCGACGCCCGCCAGCCAGCCGGAGCGCCCGCGGATGCCGAGCGTGGTCGACATCGAGGTCGACTTCGTGGACGAGCCCGCCCCCCGCGGCCGCTCGGTCGAGACCTGGACGCGCGCGCGAGGCTGGGGCTCCGAAGACTGAGCCTTCGGGCTCGCTTCTTCGCGAGCTCACGCGAGCTCGCGAAAACGAAGACGCCGGTCTGCCTCGAGGGTAGGACCGGCGTTCGTGTTTCGGAGCAGAGGCGCGGCTCAGCGCTTCTTGCGCTCGCGGCCCTTCACGCCGTGGCGGATGACGACGAGGCCGTTCTCGGGGCCGGGGATGCCGCCCTCGATCATGAGGAGGTTCTTCTCGGCGTCGACGCGGGCGACCTTGAGGTTGAGGACGCTGACCGTCTCGTTGCCGTACTGACCCGGCATCTTGAGGTTCGGGAGCGTGCGGCCCGGCGTCATGTTCGTACCGATCGAGCCGCCGTGGCGGCGGTACTCGTGCGTGCCGTGCGTCTGCACGAAGCCGGCGAACGACCAGCGACGGACGACGCCGCTGAAGCCGCGGCCGCGCGTGGTGCCCTGCGTGTCGACGATCTGGCCCGGCTGGAAGAGGTCCGCGAGGTTGACCGACGCGCCGACCTCGAACTTCGCCGCGAACTCGTCGTCGCAGCGGAGCTCCTTCAGCGTGCGCTTCGCCGTGACGTTCGCCTTCTTGAACGCGGCCTGCTGCGCCTTCGCGAGGTGCTTCTCCTTCGCGTCGGTGAGGCCGAACACGACCGCGACGTACCCGTCCTTCTCCTTCGTGCGCTTCCCCGCGACGACGAGCGAGCTCGTGTCGATGACGGTGACGCGCTGGACGGTGCCGTCCTCCTTGTAGAGCTGGGTCATGCCGAGCTTCTTGCCGATGATGCCGGGCTTCGTATTCATGCTTCGCGATCCTCTGCGCTCGTTCGTGGGTGGTTCTTCGTGTTCCAAGGACCGGGCGGCGTTCGCGAGGACGGGTCCGAGCGCGTGGACCCGGGAGCCGAAGCTCCACGCCTTCAGTCCAATGAAGGGCCGGCGTATATCGTCGCCCGGCCGCCCGGCGTCAAGGCTTACGAGAGCTTGGCGATCAGGTCCTTCACGCCTTGCACGTGCTCGTTCGCGCTGAGCTGAGCCTTGAAGACGCCGGCGATCGTGCCCTTCTTGTCGATCACGTACGTCACGCGCGCGAGGCGGCCGAGGAGCTTCGTCAGCAGGTTCTCGGCCTCGTAGGTCCGCGCGAGCTCGCGGTTCGTGTCGGCGACGAGCGCGAACGGGACCGCGTACTCCTTCGCGAAGCGCTCGTGGCTGTCGTCCGAATCGGTCGAGATCCCGATGACCTCCGTGTCCTTGTCGGCGAGATCGGCGTACGCGTCGCGGAAGCCGCAGGTCTCCCGCGTGCAGACCATCGTGAAATCGCCGGGATAGAAGTAGAGGACGACGTTCTTCTTGCCGATGAGCTCGGAGAGCCTCAGCGACTTGCCGGAGCTGGACCGCACGTCGAAGTCGGGCGCCGTCTGGCCTACGCGTAGTGTCATGACGCTCCGCTCCTTAACACGATGCGACCCTCGTTGACACGTCTGGGGTCACATGCTTTAAAGCGCGCCCCCGCAAGGCAGAAACGCCTGGGTTTTCCCCAGCTTTTCCGAAGGCCTACCGAGGGATTCTGGAGAGATTTGGTCATGCAGAACGCAAAGATCGCCGAGATCGAAAAAGAGCAGCTCCGTGAGGGTACGCCCGACTTCCGCGTCGGCGACACGGTTCGCGTGCACTACAAGATCGTCGAGGGCGACAAGGACCGCATCCAGGTCTTCCAGGGCGTCGTCCTCAAGCGCCACCGCGCCGGCGCGCGCAGCACGTTCACCGTGCGCAAGGTGAGCTTCAGCGTCGGCGTCGAGCGCCAGTTCCTCACCCACTCGCCGCGCATCGACAAGGTCGAGATCGTGTCGCGCGGCGTCGTCCGTCGCGCGCGCCTCTTCTACCTCCGCGACCTCGCCGGCAAGGCCGCCCGCGTCCGCGATCAGAAGGACGTCTGATCCGTCGCGCGAGCACGAGCTCGAGCTCGAGAGGCCTCGCCCGCACACCGCGGCGCGAGGCCTTCGTGCATTTCTGCGCGCTACTTCTTCGTGCCGTCGAGGAGCTCTTTCACCGTGAACGCGTCCGCGCGGCGTGAGCCGTAGCGGTTGTAGATGACGGTGCGGTCCTTGAAGACGCCGCGCCGGTGAAACTCGGCGATCTCCTCCACCGTGAACGGCCCCTTCCCCATCGCGTCCGCGCTCGCGAGGACGATGTACTTTTCACCAGAAGACATGGGGCAAGTCTATCAGGCCCCCATGAGCACGTACGCCTCGCGGACCTCGCCTCCTTTCGACGCATGCCGCCACCCGCTCACACCTACATAGAGAGAAATGCGTGCTGACAGCCGTGGCATGCGCTCTCGGTTCGCGGACGCATGCCGCGACTGGCACGATCGTGGAGCGCCGGCAGGGCGCTCTGCGATCGCTCCTCTGTAGGTCGGTTGCGTCATCAGGGATTGCCCAAGGGCCGGATGCTACCGACGCCTTTGACACAAGGGGGAGGCCTGCATGGGCTCGCCTCGTAGCAGCGGCTAAGTCCCTGCCGGCACTCGAGGCATGCAGCGTCTTCGTCACGAAGGCATTCAGCGACGCATGCGCTGTCCCCACAGCCACATTGCTGAACGCAGGCAGCAGATCGAGCACACGAACCCGAAAACTCCGCTCGCTGGTAGTGGTCGCCATAGCAGTGTCGAAGCTCAGAGTCGCAGCTCGCGATGACGCAAGCCTGCTGTTCTTCAATCTCCTCCCGCGAACACGACTCCCCCGTTACGAGCACGCACGACTCGAGCGCAGCAGTGGTCGGTGGGGCAGGCGCCGCGGGTGCGGCCGGTTTCTCAGAGGAGGAGCACGCGAGGACGAGCGCGTTCGCGAGCACCGTCGCAATGAAGAGTCTCATGGCCAGTAGCCTCCTGTCCTGAAGAACGCGTCCGTCGTGCTGTCCCACTGCCGCGCATGATTGATATAGTGGTCGACTCCACCTATCCCGATCGGCTGGAAATAGTGCTCTTCCGCGACGTTTATGCCAACGAGAACTGGAGACCACGTGGCCGTCAGGAGGGCCGAGCCACTGTCTCCCCCGGTGACGTCCAGATCGTGCCGAAGAGTCTGATTGGTCGAGTCGAAATAGTGCGACCAGAAGCTGCCCTTTGTAATCTTTCCCGATGTAAATGTCAGATGTGGGACGCCCCGGTAGCCCCACGTTTGACAGAGAGTGATGATGTGGGGACGGCATCGACGCGCGTGCGCGTCGATGTGTGCAGCCGACGGAAAGATCACGCTCGAAGTCGTGTGGAGCGGCGAACGGAGCACCTCCCTCCGACCGCATGCACGTGCGGCTGAGGCGAAGTCCAACGGCGTGACGAGCACCTCGCCGCGCTCCCGACCAAGGTCGGTGCCTCGCATCTCGCATCTATGGGGAGACCATCTCTCGAAGCCGTACGCGGATGTCGCGCAGCCATACGCTGTCGCCGTAAACGTCGCCCGCGAGGAGGCTCGTGATGGAACGCCGCAGCGCCGCGTGCTTGTCCTCCGCGAACAGGGTCTCCACGAGCGGGCCGCGGTAGAACGCCTGCACCGCGAGGATGAAGGTCTCCGCCGCGGCGCGGACCTTCGCGCGCCACGCCTCGACCAGCGCGCCCTCGTCCGCCGGCGCAGCGAGCGTGTCCGCGATCGTGTCGGCGGCGAGGAGGCCGCCCGTCATCGCGAGGTGCGCGCCGGTCGAGAAGAGCGGATCGATGAAGCCGCCCGCGTCGCCGACCGCGAGCCAGCCTGGCCCCGCCGTCGTGCGCACGCGGTAGCTGAAGTCCGCCGTCGCCTCGCAGCGCGGCCAGAGCCTCTTCGCGCGCGCGAGCAGCTCCGTCGCCGACGACGACTCGCGCGCCGCCGCGGCGAAGAGGTCGTCCGTCGACGTGCCGGCGCGGGCGCGCATCCACGCGCGAGAGACCACCGCGCCGACGCTCGTGCGACCGTCCGCGAACGGGATGAACCAGAACCAGTTCGGGCGCTCCGGCTCGCCGCTCTCGAAGAGCACGATGTCGATGTCGCCCGCGAGCGCGCCCTCCGCGCGCGGGACGTCCGTGAAGTGCGCGTAGATCGCGGTCTGATCGAGCCCCTCGATCTTGTCGGTCGCGGCGCGGCCGGTGAGCAGATCGCGGCCCGACGCGTCGACGACGAAGTCGGCGCGCTCGAGCGCGCCCGCGACGGAGACGCCGATCGCGCGCGCGCCTTCGAAGACGACGCGGTCGACCTTCGTCTCCATCCGCACGTCCGCGCCGAGCTCCTTCGCGTGATCGAGGAGGAGCGCATCGAAATCGTCGCGCGGGACCTGGAACGCGTGGTCGGGCTCCGGCTTCCACGCCCCGTCGAAGGAGAAGCGGTCCTTCCGCGCGCGGACGTCGTCGTGGAAGCGCGCGCCGTACTTGAGGAGGAAGCGCGCCTCCGCCTTCGCGAGGACGCCGATCGTCTCGAGGACCGGGAGCGACTTCGGCAGCAGCGACTCGCCGAGGTGGAAGCGCGGAAAGGTCGTCTTCTCGAAGACGACGACGTCGAGGCCGCGCTGTCGCAAACGCGCGGCCGTGACCGAGCCGCCCGGTCCGCCGCCGATGACGACGACGCGCGGCAAGCTCAGTCCGCGGTCTTCGGCGGCGGCCCCAGCTGAATGCGCTCGCCGATGTACGCGCCGATGAGCGTGAACATGATCCCGATCGCGCTCATGACGACGTAGAGGAACGTCGGCATCGTGCGGACGGTCTGGCTCTGGACGAGGAGGAACGTGGTCGGGATCGCGATGACGAAGCTCGCGACCATCGGCTCGATGAAGGTGCGGCCCGGAGAGATCATGCCGACGAGGAGCCCGCCGATGAACCAGACCGGCACGCAGACGATCATCCCGTTGCCGCCCTCGAAGTCGAGGAGCGTGACGATCTTCGGGAGCCCGAACACGAGCGCGGCAGTGAGCACCCCCTGCACCGCGATCGCGATGAACAGCCACTGGACGCTCACGCCCTCCTGCTGGTAGCGGCGCTCGAGCTCTTCCTCGCGGCTGCGCGTCTTCGCGCCGGGCGCCTCGATCTTGGAGCCGCAGGACCCACACCGGACCGAACCGGGCGGGTTCTTGTCGAACCCACACGACGGGCATTTCACCAGCTTCGACGCCGCCATCGGTTTCGGAGGCTACCAGCACGGAAGATTTCCTGGAACTCTGGATCCGGCCGGCTGTCGGACTTGGCACCCCCGCGGAATCCTGTCGTACTCTTCCGTAACCGCTCGACTTACCGATGACCGACGCAGAGGCCACAGACCTGAGCCCGAACGGCGAGGAGACCAAAGAGGAGCTCGATCCCGAGCTCCTCGAGCTTCCGGATCCGCCGAAGCAGGGCCGCACGCTCACCGTCGCGCTCCTGGTCGTGACCGCGCTCGCGTCGGTCGCGATGCTCCTCGCGCTCCGCCGCGACGCGGCGTACGCCTTCGCGCCGGCCGGCGCGCACGACGTGGGCGACCTCACCACCGCCGCGCCGGCGGCGTTCGTGGAGAACCAGTACGTGCACGGCGCGGTGATGCTCGGGGCCGGCGGCGCGATCCGTTACGAGCGCCCGCTCGTCTCCGACTCGTTCCGCTTGATGCCGGTCGCGGGGCGCGACGACGTCTGGGTCGAGGTCCGCGTCCCGCCGCGCGGCGAGAACGTGCGCTGGGTCCCGCCGGCGGAGGTGTCGGGGCGCCTCGTTCGCTTCGACAAGGCCGGCCCCCGCCACCGCGGGCTCGCCGACGCGATCAAGGACACGAAGCAGCACGACGTGCCGAAGGACGCGTGGCTCCTCGTCGACGGCAACGCCCCCGCGGACGCGCGGTGGGCCGTCATCCTCTGCGCGATGTTCGCGTGCTTCGCGATCTGGAACGCGTTCGCGACCGCGAAGCTGCTCCGCCGCGTGAAGACCTGATCGCTACGGCAGCTACGACAGCTACGGCAGATCGCGATCGGGTCCGTCGACGACCTCGATCGGCGATTGGATCCACGAGACGCCGCCGCGGTTGTCGTGGAGGACGGCCCACAAGATCCCCTTCCCCGGCGCGCGCGTCGGCTCGTAGAGCGCGTTGCTGATCTCCGGCCCGCCGGCGAAGGGATCGCGCACGACGATGCGCGGCTGGATGAAGCGTCCGAGCGTCACGTACCAGTCGACGTAGAGCGTCTCCTTGCCGACGCGGCCGTTCGCGTCGACGTTGTCGGGGTCCTCTTCGGCGTCGGACTCGTCGAAGTTGATGTCCATCCCGTTCCAGATGCAGTTCCAGTCGAAGAAGTCCTCGAGGACCGTCTTGTCGCAGCGCTCGACGACGGGCCCGCGCGCGAGGTCGACGTGGCGGCCGCGATGCACGAGCCGCGTGATCTGCGGGACCTTGTTGCGGCGCGTGGGGGTGACGGTGACGCGCGTGAACCCGAACACGCCGTGGTCGGCGGAGAGCTCCTTGCCGTCCGCGCCGAAGCACCCGAACGGCGCCTGGTTCGGCGCGAGGCTCGCGACGCGCGGCTTCCGCTCGACGTGCCCGCCGCACGCGATCAGGAACGTCCACGAGGTCACCGCCGGCTCGCTGCCGCGCCCCGGCTCGGGCACGACGCCGTCGAGCGCGTCGTTCGGGATCGTGATCGACGTCGCGGTCCCCTCCTCGAGCATCGGCGAGAGGTCGACGCCGGCGGGGTACGCCGCCTCGAGGTAGGGGTAGCAGTCGAAGTACTGCCCGCCGGGCGGATCGACGCACGGCACCTTGAACCAGTGCACGCGCATCGGCTCGGGCTTGTCCATCCGCCCATCGTCGACGAGCGCCTCGAGGCTCACCGTCTCGCCGGGCCGCGCATAAGGCAGGTCCGAACGCACCGCGAGGATGCGGACCTGCTTCACCTCGCTCTTGTTCGGAAAGGGATCGTTGTTGCAGGCCGCGACCACGACACCGACGACGAGAAGGGGCCCCAGAAGCGGCCGCCACAGCGGGCGCGCAGCGCCCCGAGCGCTCCGCGCGAGGACCGTGTCTGGGGCGGGGGTGTCGGGGGCAGAGCCCCCGACGTTGAAAAGCCCCATCCTCATAGGTCCATCCTCACGCCGGTGATGAAGAGCTGCGGCAGGCCCTGGAGTGAGCGGCTGACGGTGTAGTTATAGTTGTATTCCACACCTTCTTGCGCGCGGTGGTAGTAGACGTTCTGGATGTCGACGTACGCGGTGACGGCCTTGAACGGCCTCGCGCCGTCGAAGCGCTTCTCGAAGCGGAGGTCGAGCTGGTGGAACGCGCGCATGCGGTCGTTGTAGAGCGGCAGCGTGCCGACCGGCTGGTACGCGGCGCGGTCGGCGTCGAAGACGGAGTTGTACGCGTTCGCGGTGAAGAGGTTCCCGCTCACGAACCGGAAGCGCGCGCCGACGCGGAGGCCGTTCCCGAAGACGCGGCTCGCGAGCAGCGTGAGGATGTGCGTCTGATCGAACGGCGCGAGGTGGAGCGCCTCGCCCGGCCCGTCGCGCCGCTCGCTCCGCGAGATGGTGTACGCGAGCCACCCGAACATCTTCGGATCGTTCTTCCAGCGGACGAGCGTCTCGGTGCCGTACACGAAGCCGCTGCCGCCGTTGCCGGCGTCGGTGACGACGAGGCGATCGAGCTCCTTGTAGAACCCCTCGACCCCGAGCTCCGCCTTCCCGAGCAGCTCCTGCTCGAGGCCGACCGAGTAGTGGACGCTCTTGTTCGCGCGGAGCCCACGCTGCCCAAAGATCGGGTCGAGCTCGAACGGCGAGGGCGGCTGGTAGAAGAGGCCGACGCCGCCCTTCAGCGTCGTGCGCGCGCCGCCGTGGGGGACCTCCTGCCGCGCGACGACGCGAGGCGAGTAGTTCCACTCCTTCGTCTGGTTCGTGTAGTCGGCGCGGAAGCCGGGCACGATGCGGGTGCCTTTGAGCGGCGCGATCTCGAGCTCGCCGTACGCGCCGGGCGTGTACACCGATCCGTCGTTGACGGCGGTGAGGGCGGGCGCGCCGATGCCGCCGCTCGGGACGCCGGGGCGCTCCGGCCGCGGGAACCGCACCGTCACCTCGTAGGGCGTGTGGAGGATGTCGATGCCCGCGTTCACCGTGAGCTGCCGCACGATGCGCTGCGAGATCTCGGTGCGGAGCGAGACCGGCATCGCGTCGATGACGGCGTAGTTCTCGCCGAAGCCGAAGTCGATCGCGTCCTGTCCGATCGCCGCGACGGCGGTGATGCGGGTGCCGGTCTTCAGCTTGTTCTGGTACCGCGCCTGCGCGCGCCAGAACGTGATCGCGGCGCGGATGTTCCCGCCGAGCAGGAAGTCGCCGCCGTTGGTCGCGGTGTTGAAGATCTCGAGGCGGTCGTCCGACCCGAAGAACGTGAAGCGGAGGTCGTGGTCCGGCGAGAACTCCTTCCGCACCATCAGCTGGTAGTCGTAGTACCGCGGCGCGGTCGCGAGCCCGTCGCCCGCGAGGAGCCCGAGCCACACGTCGAAGTACGAGCGGCGTCCGCTCGCCGAGAAGCTCCAGCCCTTGCCGAGCGAGCGCTCGACGAAGAAGCGCACGTCGATCGAGTCGAGCTGCGCCATCGCGTGGAAGGTGCCGTCGGCGTTCGGGTCGCGGAGCCCGACGTCGATGATGCCGCCCATGCCGCGGCCGTACTGCGCGCCGAAGTTGCCGGGGTAGAAGTCGATGCGGTCGAGCGACTCGCTCGGCACGACGGAGCTGAGCCCGCCGAAGTGATAGATGAGCGGCACGTTCGTGCCGTCGATGAACGTCTGCGTGTCCTGCGGCGCGGACCCGCGCACGACGAGCTGCCCGCCGAACGGCGGCGGCCGCGCGACGCCGGGGAGGTTCTGCACCGCGCGGAGCGCGTCGCCGTTGGTGCCGGGGCTCGAGAACACCTCGTCGCGCGAGATGGTGCGCTTGGTCACCTCGCGCGGCGGTCGGTCGCCCTTCACGCGCACCTCTTCCACCTCGGGCGGCGGCCCCGCGACGCCGCCGAGGTCGTCCTGCTTCGGCTCGGGCGGCGGCTGAAGGCGAAAGGTCAGCTCGTACTCCTCGCCCGGCGCGAGCTCCTCGTCGGCGTCGACCGGCTCCTGCCGCGGCGCCGAGATCCGGAGATGCGCCTTCCCGAACGGCAGCGCGTCGACGCGAAACCTCCCGTCGGCCCCGGTCGTAGCGCGATGCTCCACGCCGGCAGAGTCCTTCACGACGACGGTGGCCCCGGCGATCGGCGAGTCCGTCGCGCGCCGCGCGATCCTCCCCACGATGCGCGCCGGCGGCGGCGTGAACGTGTACGTGAACCGAATCCGCGCCGCGATCGGCCGCGCCCCCCGCGTGGCGGGCTCGAACTTCAGCCCCTTCGCGGCCTCGAGCGCCGCCTCGTCGAACCCGGCGCCGCCGCTCTTCTCCACCACCGCCTTCGCGACCGCGCCGGTGGGATCGACGTCGAGGATGAGATCGACGAGCACGTCCGCGCGCCGCGCCTCGGCGGGGTACTTCGCCGGCGAGTCCTGCGCGAGCCGCGGCGGCACCACCGCGTTCGCGTCGGCGGGCTGATCCGACTGCGCACGCGCCTCGCCCGCAGCGAGCCCGATCGCGAGCGCGAGGGCGACAGCGACGACGAGCAAGCGGCGCATCGAGGGCGCGCATCCTAGTCGCGCCACGCCATAGCCTGCGCAAATATCGCAACGACTCGGAGCGATGCACCCGGCACCCCCTACGTCAGAGACAGAACGGTTTCAGAAGCGACACCGCTATTTCATTGGCGTACGCGAGGCCTCGCGCCTACGACCCTCGCCTCATGCGTGCCTCCGTCGCGATCCTCGTCCTGTCCGCGACGGCGTGCGCGCCGATCGCGGAGCCTCACGCTGCGGTCGAAGTGACGTCCGCACCCGTGACGAGCGAGCCGCCCGTCGCGCGACCAGCGCCGCCGCCGCCGCGGAAGCCGGCCTGCGTGCTGCACGGATCGCACGATCGCATCCCCTCGCTGCCCCTTCGCTTTCGAGACGAGGTCTTCGCCAGCGCGTCTGCCGCGCTCGAGGGTGAAGTGTCGCTCTTCGCCGGCGAGACGACAGGCGCCGCTCGCTTCGACGGGGCCGAGCTCGCGCTCACCGGCGACGTGCGCATCGAGGATCTCCGTCTCGCGCCGCGCACGGCGATCCTGCGCGACGGGTGGATCGGCGTCCACGGCGTGCGGCCCGTCGAGGTGAGGGACGGCGCGATCGTGACGCAACCGAAGCTGCCGAAGCTGGTGCAAGCCGCGTCCGCGTCCGCGCCCGGCGCGATCGAGCTCGACTGCGCCGATCTCGGCCTCGGCTGGGGTCCCAATGTGCCGTTCGCCGACGGTCGCCGCGCCAAGCTCGCGGCGGGCAAGACGTCGGAGCTTCGCGCCACGCGTGGAGGCGCGGTCGTGGGGACCCTCGCGGTGCCGCGCGACGCCGACGCGGAGACGCGGACCATCCACGTCCTCGAGCGGAAGGGCCGCCAGACGAAGATCCGACTGATGGGCGACGAGACCTTCATCGACGCCTGGATCGCTTCGTCCGCGATCGCGAAGCCGGCGAAGTCCGACGCCGACACCATGATCGGCATCCTCTTGACCGACAAGGACGCGGTGAGGCGTCTCCGGTGCAACCATGAGGTGCCGATCTACGTCGGCGACAAGACGGCGCGCGTGGGGACCTACCACGCGGGCGCGACGATCTATGCGCTCGGCACGAAAGACGATGGGCCCTCCGTGCACGTCGAGCTCTTCGGGCAGGGCGAGAAGCGCACGCCGCCGCTCGTCGAGCGATCGCAGCTCGAAGACTGCAGCACGATGCGCTGATCCACTCGAGCGCGCGACGACGCGTCAGCGACGGGTGAGGAGCGCGAGGAGCATGCGCGAGAGCGCGGCGGGGTCGAGGTCGACGCCGAGCTCGGCCATCGTTTGGGCGCCGATGATCGTGGCGAGCATCGCCTTGCCGACGAGGGCGGCGTCGAGGTCGCGCGGCGGGGAAACGGAAGCCGATCGTGGTCGCGCCCTTCGCCGCGGCGGCGATCGCGGGACGTGTCGCGCGCGCGTGGGCCGATCGCGTGAGCCGGCGGCCGCAGAGCCCGATCGAAGACGCCGTCGCCGACGCGATCGCCTGGTTCGCGGCGGAGTTTCGATGACGGCTGCCACGGTAAGGGAATAGGTTGGCGGAATGACGTCCTTCATCGAAGAGGCGGAGGGCCTCGTCTTCGAGCTCTGGCAGAAGCAGCGATCGCTCGTGCGGCAGGCCATGTTCTGGGACGCCGCCGGGAAGGTGACCGTCGTCGCGTTCCCGTCAGCCGCGTCGCGCGAAGGAAGTCTCGGCGAGCTCGCGCGCGCAGCGGCGGACCTGAGCCCCGTTCGCGTCGCCTTCTTCTCGGAGTCGAGCGCGACGAACCCGCGCGGCGAGAAGATCGACGTCATCGTCCTCGAGCTCGCCGACGCACGCACGAGCCTCTACACGCAGCGGATCTACACGCCGGCCGAGCCGCCGGTCTGCGTGATGGACGACACGAAGCCGCTCGCGACGAGCCCGCTCGCCACGATCGTCACGACCTGAGCGAGGCTCGGCCGTCAACGCGGCGGCGCGAGCAGCGCGCGGACCTTCGCGAGGATCGCGACGTCGGCGGGCGGGAACTCGGCGGGGTCGAGGTCGTCGGGGCGCGCCCACTTCACGTCAGCGACGTCGAGCGCGCGCGGCTCGGGGGAGCCCGGGCGGCGAACGGCGTGGAAGAAGAGGAGGAGCACCGCCTTGTTCGCGTCGTCGTAGCGGTGGAACGTGACGTCCGCGATCTCCCCGACGTCGACGTCGATGCCGAGCTCCTCCTCGAGCTCACGCCGGAGCGCGGCGCGCGGATCCTCGCCCGCGTCGACCTTGCCCCCGGGGAACTCCCAGCGATCGGCGAGGTGCGTGCCCTTCTTCCGCCGCGAGAGGAGGACCGCACCTCCCTCGACGATGACCCCTGCGCTGACGATGACCGTGTTCAGCATCGTGTGGCTCACACGATACGCCCTCCCGAAGGTCGGTCAGAGTCCAGCTTTCCTAGTCCGTTTCACGATCGTCTTGAAGAGGGCGACCGAGTCGAACCAGCCGAACGGCCCGAGCTGCCCCACCTCCTGGAGGTGATCGGCCGCGACGCACTCCTCGAACGTGCCCCAGCGCGCGCTGTCCACCGTGACGAGGCCGTCGTTCACCTTGAGCTTCGCGCCCTCCTCGAGGAAGAGCGCTAGCGGCGCGAGCATCGGCTGCGCCGGGAGCACATCCCAGGGCTCGTTCGCGTAGGTGGCGTTCCCGCAGTCGAGGATCCCGGTGCGCATGTTCGTGCGGCCCGCGTAGCTCTTGTACGCGACGCGCGGATCGTCGACGTACGTCGGGTTGAAGACGCCCTTCATGTAGCGCTCGGTCAGCATCGTGCCCTGCGCTCGGATGTGCGCGTCCGTCTTGAGCTCGTAGGCGGTGATCTGGAGGAGCTCGAGCGCGCCGTCGAGGACGGGGTCGACCACGCCCGGCGGGATGCGGTCGACGAGATCGAGGATCGTGTCCGCGAACTTGCTCCCGCGATGCGGCGTGGAGATCGTCGTGATCGACGCGACGCGATCGCCGTAGCCGAGGCCGTTCGGGCTCGCGAGGACGCGCGCGTCGAGCCCGCCCTGCGAGTGGCCGATCAGGTTCACCTTCCGCTTGCCGGTGCGCGCGAGGATCCGATCGATCTGCTCCGCGATCGCGCGGGCGCGGACCTCGCTCGTGTCGTACGGCGGCGCGAGCGTCACGTAGACCGCCTCGCCGTTCTTCGCGAGCTCCTCGACGACGCCCTTGAAGTACGTGACCTCGATCGGCCCCACCTCGAGCTTCCCGAAGCCGGCCATGCCGTGCAACAGCACGATCGGGTACGGCGCGCCGCTCGGGTCCGGCGCCGTCGCCGCGCTCTCGGTCGTCGCCTCCGCGTCGTCGCCCGTCTCGCTCGCGCACGCCGCGAGCAGGAACGCACCCAGGAGCCCGATGAGGTGAAGCTTCATGGGCAGCCTTTTTGGTACACGCACGTTCCCATGATGAGTCCACGCAGCGTCTCCCTATTTTTCAGTGGTTTCGTGTACGTACGGCGTCGCGCGTGTAGGATGGATACCCATGGGTACCTCACGCCCGATCGCGTGGCTCTCCGCGCATCAAGCGCAGCGCGACGTGCTCGACGGACTCGCGCGCTTCGACGATTGGGAGTCGCTGTGGCGCGAGTGTCCGCGCGGCGACTGGCTCCTCGGCATCGCGGAGCGGATCGGTGCAGAGCACACGCAATTGGTCCGCGCCGCGATCCAGTGCGTGCGCATCACCGACGACGCCCCCGCGACGATGCTCGACCTGTGCGAGCGATGGACGCGCGGCGAGGCGACCGCGGAGGAGGTGGCGCGCGCGGCCGACGAGCTGGACCGTGCGCTCGCCGGCGCGGCCGATCCCGCGAGCGAGGCCGCGATGCGCGCGGCGCTCGCGGTGGGGATGGGCGTCGCCGATCGCGCGGTGCTCTCGAGCGCGCCCGCCGCCGCGGTCGAGTCGGTGATGATGGCCTCGATCGACTGCGGCTTCGAGCTCGCGATGCGGTGGGCGCAGGACAAGTGCGCCGCCGCCGTCCGCTCCGTCCTCACGTGGGAGCTCGTCGCGCCTTGCGTGGAGCGCCTGGAGGATCGAGGCTAGAGGCATGCGCGCGCTGATCCTGACGCTGCCGTTCGCCATCGCCTTCGCCGCCGCCACCTCCGCGGAAGCAGCGGACGCCGGCGCGCCCGCGCCCCCTCCGCCGCCGGTGCCGGCGTGCGTTCGCGTCGCGACCGAGTCACGCTACGTGCCCTACGGCTACAACCACGTCGTCATCCTCGAGAACGGGTGCTCGAAGAACGCGGTGTGCACCGTCGCCACCGACGTGAACCCGGAGAAGCGAAGCGTCGAGGTGCCGGCCGGGACGACGGTCGAGGTCACGACGTTCATGGGCTCGGCGTCGCAGACCTTCGTCGCGAGCGTCGGCTGCACCCTACGCTGATCGCGGCCTGAACCACGCGATCGCGATGTTCACGACGAGGCCGACGCTCGCGAGCGACATCGCATGGAAGACGTGCTGCGGCACGGAGCACGCGTAGAGGAACGCGGCGAGGTACCCGAGCGCGCCGTAAGCGAGCTTCCGATCGATGACGATCGAGCCATACGCCGCCCCGCTGAACCAGACGAGCACGTGGAGCGTGAGGAGCGGGCGCGCCGGCAGCGCGAGGAGGTGACCTCCGACCTGGAGCGAGAACTGCGTCGCGAACATGACCGCGATCACCGCGATGAGCTGTCGGTTCAGCACGGTCTTGAGGAGCGACTCGCGCCCCCAGTACGCCACCAACCAGGCGAACGCGCAGAACGCGAAGGTCGCGCCATACCAGCTCCAGTACGGCGCGTCCGGGTAACTCTCGAGCGCCCACTCTGCGAGGTACGGGTTGAGCGACCAGCTGCACGCGAGGATGCCGCCGACGACCATGCGCGTGCGCTGGCCGGTCGACGAGTCGTGCTGCGCGCCGATCCGTTCGAGCTGCGCGACCCGCGCCTTCTCCGCCGCGCGCGCCTCGAGCGCCGCGGCGACGCGCGCGGCGAGCTCCGGCGGCGCGGGATCGAGCTCCGCGAGCGCGGCGGCGGCGGCCTCCGGCGTGCCCTCCGCGAGCTCGTACTCGACGACCAGCGTCGTCGCCTCGCGCAGCCCCGCGAGCGCCTCTTCGTTGTCGGGGCAAGCGAGGACGGCCTGGCGGAAGCCGAAGCGCGCCTCGGCGAAGAGCTTGTGGATGCGGTCGCGCCGGACCTCGTCGTGCGAGCCGCCCAGCACCGCGCGGATGTCCTTCACGCGCGACGCGGCCGCGTCCGACAGCGCGAGCGACCCGCGATGACGCAAATACCACTCGACGCGCGCCTTCAGCTCCTCGGCCGAGGCGAAGCGCTCCGCCGGATCGCGGCTCGTCGCGCGCCGCACGATCGCGGCGAGCTCGCGCGGCACCGAGGGCGGGAGGCTCACCTGCGAGAGGACGATCGACGCGAGGATCGCGCGCAGGTTGTCGGCGGCGTGAGGCGGCTTGCCGACGAGGAGCTCGTGCAAGATCGAGCCGAGCAGATAGACGTCGGTGCGCTCGGAGAGCACCGCGCCGTTGCCGAGCATCTCCGGCGCCATGTACGCGGGCGTGCCGGCCATCTCCGTCGCCTCGGAGGCGAGCGGGAGGCGCCCGGTCGGATCGGGTCGCAGGCTCACCGCGATCCCCCAGTCGACGAGGTAGACCTCGCCGAAGCGGCCGATCATCACGTTCTCGAGCTTGAGGTCGCGATGGATGACGCCGCGCGCGTGCGCGAGGCTGACCGCGTTGCAGACCTGGACGAAGACGCGGAGGTTCCGCTCGAGGAGATCGCCGCCCGCCGCGGCGGCGGGATCGCGCGCGACCTCCGACCAAGGGCGGCCCTCGATCAGCTTCAACACGATGATCGGCGAGCCGTCCTCACCGAGACCGAGGTCGTAGACCGGCACGATGTTGGGGTGCTCGAGCGAGCCGGTGACCCACGCTTCGCGCAGCAGGCGCAGCGTCGCGCGCTCGTTCCGCGCCTCCGGCTTGAGCGTCTTCACCGCGACCTTGCGGCCGAGCGACTGCTGCGTCGCCGCGCGCACGAGGCCCATCCCGCCTTCGCCGATCGTGGCGCCGACCGCGAGCCCGTCCGCAAAGCGATCGCTCCGCGCCTGGCCGAGCCCTTCGACCGCGCGCCGTCCCATCGAGTCGACGCTCGACGTGTCCGGCTCGATCGTCGAGCGCGGGCTCTGCGCGACGGTGTCCTCGAGCTGCGCGATGCGCACCGGCGTCATCGCGAGCGTGCGCGACAGCTCCTCGTTCGAGAGCGTCGGCAAGAGCGCGGTGTCGAGCTTCTTCTCGGACACGCCGCCAGCATACACGTCGTTACGCGACGCCCGGTCGTGCGCGTGACGCGACCGCGACGCCGAGGACGGCGGAGAGCAGGTAGAGGCCGAGGCCGAGCGTGGTCAGCCGCGCGCTGAAGTGGAGGAGATCGAGCACGACGCCGCGCTCGGGCCGCACCACCACGTCCACGAGCGCGGCGGCCCAGCACGACAGCGACGCGACGAGGATCCCGCGGAGGCCGCTCCTCTCCTTCGACGGGAGGACCGCGCCGACGCTCGCGACGAGCGCGACGAGCGGCGGGAGATCGACGCCGTGCCGGAGGAGCAGCGCGTGGAGGAGCGCGCCGACGGCGGCGCCTCCCAGCGCGGCGAGGAACGACGGCAGACCGGCGCCGAGCCAGTTCACGACGGAAGGGCGAGGTGATCGTCACGTCCCGCGCGGGCGCGGCCGTCGACGGTGTACTTGACGAGCCACGGGTGGGCCCACTCGAGGATGCGGTCGAACCCGGCCCAGGTCTCGGCGTAGGTGAAGACCCGATCGTTCGGGTGGCCGTGGTGATGGGCGTGGTAGCGCGCCGACGCGAAGCCCCACGTGGGCTTCGGCGGCGCGAGGTCCTGCTTCTTCAGCGTGACCTCGGACGACCACCACTTGTGCTGGTAGCAGTGGAAGACGAGCGAGTGGACGTACTTGAGGACGGCGCCGATCGCGAAGCCCCAGTTCCCGGTCAAGAGCGAGACCGTCATCATCCCTGCGATCGAGAGCGCGGCCGCGCTCGTGTACGTCGAGAGCTCGTACTCGTCGAGCTGCGGCGCGTTCTTCTGACCGACGTAGCGCGTGTGATGACGACCGTGCCCCCGGCGATAACGCTCGCGGTCGTGGTGAACGAAGTAGTGGTCGAGCGTGTAGACGAGGTCCGCGGCGACAAAGAACAACGCCGCGGCAGCCATGCCGGAAGCGAGCGACATCTCGATGACCTCCGATGGCCGAGCTGGCCGATGGGTTTCGCGACATCGACGCGTCTTGCAAAGTCCGGTTCAACCTGGCGCTCCGTTCGCAAGGGAACGCGCGGAGGTTCGAGAGAAAATGAACACGAAGCTAGAGGGCAAGCGGGTGGCGATCCTCGCGACGGATGGGTTCGAGCAGAGCGAGCTCGTGGATCCGAAGAAGATCCTCGAAGGCGAGGGCGTCGAGTGCGTCGTCGTCTCGCCGAAGGAGGGCAGCATCAAAGGCTGGAAGGACAAGGACTGGGGGGACGAGGTGAAGGTCGACCTCTTGCTGAAGGACGCGAAGGCGGAGACCTTCGACGCGCTCGTGCTCCCGGGCGGACAGATGAACCCGGACATGCTGCGCGGCCTGCCCGAGGTGCAGGCCTTCGTGCGGGCCTTCGCCGAGGCCGGCAAGCCGATCGGCGCGATCTGTCACGGACCGTGGTCGCTCATCGACGCGGGGATCGTGAAAGGCCGTACCGTGACATCGTGGCCGTCGATCCAGACCGACCTCGTCAACGCGGGCGCGAAGTGGGTCGACAAGGAGGTCGTCGTCGACATGGGCCTCGTCACGAGCCGCAAGCCCGACGACATCCCCGCCTTCACGAGGAAGGTGATCGAGGAGATGCTCGAGCCGTCGCACGCGAACCGCGGCAAGAACGCCAACGGCGTCCCCGCGTCCCAGCCCGGCCTTTAGCCGCACCTACTCCTTGAGGGTCTTGGCGCGGCGGAAGAAGTACACCGCCGCGCCGATCATCGGGAGCGACAGGAAGAGGAGGAACAGCGGGAAGGTCGGGCGATGGCTGACCTCGGGCCTCGTGAAGATGAAGCACGACACGTCGATGAGCACGGTCATGACGACGACGACCCCGCCGAGGACCTTGGCGGTGAAGCGATCGGTCAGCATGCGAGTCGTGTATCATCGCAGCCCACGATGCGCGACTGGTGCGTGCCTGCTTTTTTCGTCATTCTTCTCACGGCTTGCGGGACGACTCCCCCGCTGAGCGTCGTGCGCCTCTCTCCCGGCGACAAGGTCGAGGAGGTGAAAGGCGATCCGATCAAGCTGAAACGCGGTGAGCAGGAGCCCTTCGCCGGCGGAAAGGCCGGCTACCGCGTCATCCGCAACCACGACGACTGGAACACCGCGTGGCCGATCGGCAAGGTCCCCGACATGCCGGAGAACGCCGTCGATCCGAAGCGGCACATGCTCGTCTTCGCGACGGCCGACTCGCGGAAGGTCACCGGCCTCAAGATCAAGCGCGCGCTCGAGACGGCGGAGTTCATCTACGTCTACGTCACCGAGCAGAAGCTCGGCGAAAACTGCCTCCAGCGCCGGCAGGAGCGCGCCTACGACGCGGTGACCGCGACGCGCATCGACAAGCCGGTGAAGTTCTTCATCACGACCGAGCCGGGCGAGTCGTGTGGCCCGCCGCCCGTCGCGAGCGTCGAGTGCCGCGTCGGCGGCCAGGAGAAGTGGGCGCCGAGCATCTCCGCGCAGCCGGGCGACGCGGTCGAGTGCGCGCTCACCGCGACGTCGCGCGGGAAGTTCGAGCTGATCGATCGTCACCTCTCGATCGGCGAGCTGCCGGCCGGGTCGTCGAGCAAGTTCAAGTTCAAGCAAGGCTCCGAACGCGGGACCTTCGAGGTCGACGTCTACGGCAAGTACAACATCAAGGCGGAGGCGAAAGACGAGGGCGGCCGCCAGGCGTCCGGCAGCGCGACGGTCGACGTGAAGCCGCCGAAGACGAAGGACGTGCTCGTGCAGCTCGTCTGGAGCGGCTTCGACATCAAGGACGTCGCCGACAGCTTCCCGCGCGTGAACCTCCGCGTCCAGGAGCCGGGGGCGCGCGGCCAGCGCTGCTCCGCGGACATCCCCGTCCCCGGCCTCTGCGAGGTCAAGACGCGTGGATCTTACACGTACATGACGATCCCGGCCGGCGCGCGGCAGCTCCCGATCTCGGTGCAATACCTCGAGGAGCGGGCGGAGAAGGGCCCCGGCCCGTGCGTGCACGTCTGGTACGACGGCGCGCGGACGGCGGAGACGTGCGACCACGGCAAGCGCGAGGCGGAGGAGATCTGGCGCGCCGGCGTGCTCGACACGTCGACCGGCAAGCTCCTGTAGACCGCCTACGGGAAGACGCGGTCGAGCCCGAGCATCGTGACGTAGGAGAGCGCGCCCGAGAGCGGGATCGTCAGCACCCACGCGACGACGATGTTGCTCGCGACGCCCCAGCGCACCGCGCTCACGCGCTTGCTCGCGCCGACGCCCATGATGCAGGCGTTGATGCAGTGCGTTGTGGAGACGGGGAAGCCGAGGTGGCTCGCGCCGAGGATCGTGATCGCGCCCGCCGTCTGCGCGGCGAAGCCTTGCAGCGTGTTGAGGCGGATGATCTTCGTCCCCATCGTCTTGATGATCTTGGTGCCGCCCGCCATCGTGCCGAGCGCGATCGCCCCGGCGCACGCGATGATCGTCCAGAGCGGGACCGCGTCGCCCTTCGGGAGCATCCAGGTCGGGACACTGCCGCCGTGACCGTCGTGCACGAACGCGAGGAGCGCGAGGGTGATGATGCCCATCGACTTCTGCGCGTCGTTCGAGCCGTGCGCGAAGGCGAGCCCCATCGCCGACACGAGCGTGAGGCGGCGCGAGGCGCGGTGCACCGTCTGCGGGCGGATCCCGCGGATCGACCACACCAGCACGACCATCATGACGAAGGCGGCGGCGAACCCGATCGTGGGCGAGGCCACGAGCGGGACGAGGACCTTCTCCTTCAGCGCGCCCCAATTGAACGCGGCGAAGCCCGCCTTCGCGCAGACCGCGCCCGCGAGCGCGCCGATCAGCGCGTGGGAGGAGGAGGACGGGATCCCGTACCACCACGTGATCAAGTTCCAGATGCACGCGCCGACGAGCGCGGCGAGGACGACGGTCTGCGTGACGACGGCGGGCGCGGCGAAGCCGGACGCGATCGTCTTCGCGACGGCGGTGCCGGTCACCGCGCCGACGAAGTTGAGGACGCCCGCGAGGATGACGGCGGTGCGCACCGGGAGGACGCCGGTGGAGACGACGGTCGCGATCGCGTTCGCTGCGTCGTGGAACCCGTTGATGTAGTCGAAGATGATCGCGAAGACGATGACGCAGACGAGAAGGCTAACCATGCTTCACGGCGAGGTTGGTCAGCGTGTCCGCGATCGAATCACACTGATCGATGGCGTTCTCGAGGTCCTCGAGGACCGTCTTCTCGCGGATGAGGACCCGCGCGTCGATGCCGGGGTTCGTGCCGCCGGCCTTGAAGAGCGCGGAGACCGCCTCGCGGTAGACCGCGTCGGCCTCCTTCTCGATCTTGCGGAGCTCGCGCGCCGTCTCGAGGAGATCGGCGTACTGGTGCTTCCGGAGCTTGGGCATCGCCTCGTCGATCTTCGAGGTGCAGCGCACGATGATCTCGATGAGCTCCGCCATCGGCTTCGTCGGCTTGTCGACGCCGAGGAGCACGCAGGCGCGGACCGCGCCGTTCGTGAGGTCGAGCACGGTGTCGAGCTCGGAGGAGAGCTTCTGGAGGTCCTCGCGATCGATCGGCGTCACGAAGGTCTTCGCGAGCGCCTCCTCCATGTCGCGCACGATGCCGTCGCCTTCGTGCTCGATCTTCTGCACGTCGTCGCGCGTCTCGACCGCGGTCTTGCCGTTGGTCGCGAATTTCGAGAGGGCACACGCGCCCTCGTGCGCCTTCTTCGCCTGGCGTTCGAGGAAGTCGTAGAAGTGGTCTTCGCGCGGCATGAACCAGCGAATGACGTCCTGAATGCCCATCTCAGCGGTCCTTTTCCCTCATTCTTCGGGCGAGAATCTAGGGATTTCGCCTCGGGCCCGTGCGTCGATCGTGTGACGCTCCCGCGTCGAAGCGGCCAAGTCGTCGTTATGACGCGGTTCTAGGCGATCTCCGGGGCGCGTCCGAGGTAGGCGCGGGCCCGGACCACGCCGCGCTCTTTCAAGGGCTCGATCCGGGGGAGGAAGCCCGCCGAGCGCAACGTCTTGAGGAACGCGTCCGCGGGGTAGCCGCTCCACACCGCGAAGATGCCGCCGGGGACGAGGGCGTTCCGGGCGCGCACGAGCGCGGCCTCGGCGTAGAGCCGCGCGTTGGTGCGGAAGCTCGCCCACTCGGGACCGTTGTCGACGTCGAGGAGGATCGCGCTCAAGCTCCGCGGCGCGGCGGCGGCGATGAGGTCCGCGACGTCGGAGCGTTCGAGGCGCACGCGCGGATCGTCGAGCGCCCCCGCGACGAGATCGGCGGCCTCGTTGCGGGCGACGTCGATGACGGCGCCGAGCTTCTCGCTCACGATCACCTCCGTCGCGTGCGTCGCGAGCGCGCCGCGCAGCGTCGCGCCGAAGCCGAGCCCGCCGACGAGGACACGGCCCGGCGGCGCCTCGTTCGCGAGCGCGCCGAACACGAGCTCCGTCTCCAGCGCCGCGCTCGAGAGGAGCACGACGTTGCCGAGCACGAGCTCGAGCGACGCGCCGACGCGACGAAGGAGGAGCGACTTGTCGTCCTCCTTCAGCGTGCGGAGGATCGCGCGCGCCTTCGCGTCAGTTCTCACGCGTGCCCGGGATCTCGGACGCGGGAGCCGGCGGCGGCGGAGGAGGCGGCGCGGGCGCGGGCGCGGGGGCCGGCGCGGGCGGACGCACGGTGGGCTGGCGCGGGGTGATCGGCGGCTTCGTCGTCGGTGCGTGGCCGACGCTCGCGGAGGGGCGCGCGCTCGGGATCGATACGGGGGCCGGGCTCGGGATCGGGACCGGGCTCGGGCTCGGGGGTGGCTGCGCGACGGCGGACGGCTCCGCGCTCGGGGGCGGGAGCGGCGAGAACGTGGGCGTGGGCTTCGGATCGCCGCCGAGGCTCGGCATCTTCATCAGCTTGCGGCCGACGAACGCGAGGCTGCCCACGACGATGAAGGAGAGGAGCACCCAGACGAAGAAGCTGGCGCTCGACATGTCCTTCTTCGGAGGACGCGACTCGATCGGGACCATCGCGGGCATCGGCGGCCCGGAGGTCCAGTTCGCCTTCGGCCCCGACTGACCGGAGTACGATCCGCTCGCGGGCGGGACCGAGGGCGCGAGCGGCGCGCGGATGAGGGCGGGCCCGAGGATCGCGATGCGCTCGAGCGACGGCGCGGCGTTCGGACCGGCGTACGCCGAGAGCATGCGCGCGAGCTCGACCGCGTCGGGGCGCTTCTCGCGATCGCGCTCGAAGCAGCGCCACACGACGTGCTCGAGGCCCTCCGGGATGTCGGGGCGGACGTCGCGCAGGTTGGGGAGCGGGCCGTGGACGATCTTCTGGATGAGATCGCCGAGCGAGTTGCCGGCGAACGGGGCCTTGCCGCTGACGAGGCGGAAGAGGATGACGCCCATGGACCAGACGTCGCTCCGCGAGTCCGCGTCGCGCGCGGAGACGACCTGCTCGGGCGCCATGTAGCTCGGCGAGCCGAGGAGATCGGTCGCCTTCGTGACGACGCTGTCGTGATGGCCGCCCGCGCTCGTGTCGTCGTCGAGGTCGAGGACCTTCGAGACGCCGAAGTCGAGGACCTTCACGACCGCCTCGCCGCCGGTGCCGCGCGTGAGGAACAGGTTCGCGGGCTTGAGGTCGCGATGCACGATGCCGTGCCCGTGCGCCTCCGCGATCGCCTCGCACGCCTGGATGATGTAGTCGGCCGCTTCTTGGGGAGGAAACGGGCCGCGACGCTGGAGCAGCTCGGAGAGGTCGGTGCCTTCGAGGTACTCCATGACCATGTACGGCGAGCCGCCGTCGAGGGCGCCGACGTCGAGCACGCGGGAGACGTGCTTGCTCTTGAGCTTCACCGTGTTGCGGGCCTCGCGGAGGAAGCGGGCCTTGAACTCGGGGGTGCAGACGTCCTCTTTGATGAACTTGAGGGCGACCATCTGGCCGAGCTGGAGATGGCGGGCCGCCACGACGTAGCCCATGCCTCCTTCTCCGAGGACGCGCTCGACCTGGAACTTGCCGGCGATCACCTCGCCGGCGCGAACGCTCCCACTGCTGGACACCCGGCGCCTCGCAGGAAGCATGCGCGTGTAGACGGTTCAAATCAAGAAAGGGTGGGCGAGGCTGCGGGTGGCCCCTGGCCTGGCCCTGGCCTGGCCGGACCATATGGTCACGGCGTGGAAGTGCTGGAAACTGCTCGCGCGAGGCGGTGGCACGCGGATGGCTGGTCCGATGTCGCATGAAGCTCGTCGCATCGTTTCTCTTCCCCCTCCTCTTCTTGTTGTCCATCGGCACGCCGGCGTGGGCCGCGCCCGACCTCGAGGACGCCGTCGCCGACGGAGACCTCGACGGGGAGGACGTCGTCGTTCGGGTCGGGACGCGCGCGGCGCCGCGGGCGTCCGGATCGGTTTGGTTGTCGCTCGTCGGCTTCGCGCGCGAAGGACCGCAGCGGGGCGAGGTGGGCGGGATGCTGGTGCTGGGCGTGCCGTTCGATCGGATCGCGCGCGGCAGCACGCGCGTGACGGGACCCGAGCTGGTTCGCACCGCGGCGGCGGCGAGCGCGCCGCCACCGGAGGGGCCGTTCGATCTCTCGCTGAGCCCGCGGCTCGCGCGGTCGTGCGTCGCCGCGGCCTGGCGGGCGGCGGGGCTCGGCGCGGACGACTCGCGGCTCGACGGGATCGTGTCGCGGGCGCGGTGGAGCGCGATCCTGCCCGAGGCGAGGCTGCGGGCGATCCGCTACGACAACCTCACGCTCGCGTCGTCGCTCGACCCGGTGAGCAGCGCGCCCACGGTCCTGCGCGACACGACGAACGCGAACCTCGGCCTCGAGGCGCGGCTCACGTGGCGGTTCGATCGCCTCGTCTACGCGGACGACGAGCCCGCGTTCGAGCGCATCCGCCTCGAGCATCGGGACGCGCGCTCCCGCGTCGCGGGCAAGACGCTCGACGCGCTCTTCCACTGGCAGCGCGCCCTCCTCGACCTGAGGACGCTGCCGCCGTCGCAGGTCGGCACGCGGGACGAGGTGGACGTCTCGCTCCGCGTGATGGAGGCGGAGGCGGCGCTCGACGTGCTGACGAACGGCTGGTTCGGCGCGCACAAGCCAAAAAGACCGGGCGCCGCGGCGACTCGCGAGGCGGCGCTGTCGTGGTAAGCTCGCGCCACCATGCTCGCCGAGACACGCGACAAGCTCGATGACCTCCAAAGGCGTCTCATGACGCTAAGGGGGCATCTTTGACGTCCCGAAGCTGAAGCGCGAGATCGAGCGCCTCAACGAGGAGACGCTCGCCCCCGGGTTCTGGGACGACTCCAAGAAGGCGCAGGCCGTGACGCGAAAGCGCTCCGGCATCGAGCAGCGGGTCGAGACGACCGAGAAGCTCACGCGCGACATCATCGACGCGAAGGAGCTCTTCGAGCTCGGCGTGTCGGAGAAGGACGACTCCGTCATCACGGAGATCGAAGGCCAGCTCGGCGATCTCGAGAGCCGCCTCCGCAGCGCCGAGCTCGGACGCATGCTCTCGGGCCCGGTCGATCACGCCAACGCGATCCTCAGCATCCACCCCGGCGCCGGCGGCGTCGACGCGAAGGACTGGGCGCAGATGTTGATGCGCATGTTCCTCCGCTGGTCGGAGCGGCACGGCTACAAGACGGACATCATCGACTTTCAGGAAGGCGACGAGGCCGGCATCGACGGCGCGACGATCACGATCGCGGGCGATCACGCCTTCGGCCACCTGCGGAGCGAGATCGGCGTGCATCGCCTCGTCCGCATCTCCCCCTTCGACGCGAACGCGCGCCGTCAGACGGCGTTCGCCGCGGTCGAGGTCACGCCCGACATCGAGGACGAGATCGACATCGTGGTGAAGGACGAGGACCTCGAGACGACGACGATGCGCGCCGGCGGCAAGGGCGGGCAGAACGTCAACAAGGTCGAGACGGCGGTGCGCATGAAGCACGTCCCGAGCGGCATCGTCGTCGTGTGCCGCGCGGAGCGCTCGCAGCTCCAGAACCGCCGCATGGCGCTGAAGATGATCAAGGCGAAGCTCTACGAGGCCGAGATGGCGAAGCGCGAAGAGCAGGCCGCGGCCTACCAGGCGGGCAAGACCGCGATCGGCTTCGGCGCGCAGATCCGCAGCTACGTCCTCGCGCCCTACCGCATGGTGAAGGACCTCCGCACCGCGCACGAGACGGGCAACGTGGACGCGGTGCTCGACGGCGATCTCGATCCGTTCGTCGAGGCCTACCTCCTCGCCGCCGCGGGCGGCACGTTGGGCAAGGGCGGCGTCGTTGACGACGCCGACTAGCCCGACGAGCCCGCGCCCCGGCCTCCGCATCGGCGTCGATCTCGGCGGCACGAAGGTCGAGGCCGTCGTCGTCGAGGTCGGCGGCGCGGAGCCCAACGTCCTCGCGCGCCGCCGCGTCCCGACGGAGCGCGATCGCGGCTACGAGCACGTGCTCGACGTGGTGCGCCAGCTCGTCCTCGGCCTCGCGGAGGACGCAGGCATCGACGCGCAGAGCACGCCCATCGGCGTCGGCATGCCGGGCTCGACGACTCTCCTCTTGCCCGACGGCACACGCTCGAGCGTCCCGTTGATCAAGAACTCGAACACGACGTGCCTCAACGGCCGCCCCTTCCGCGCGGAGCTCGCGGAGGCCCTCGGCCGCGACGTCGCGTTCGCGAACGACGCGAACTGCTTCGCCCTCGCGGAGGCGACGTGGGGCGCCGCGCGCGGCGCGCGCGTGGCCTTCGGGGTCATCATGGGCAGCGGCGTAGGTGGCGGCCTCGTGTTCGACGGCCACGCCTGGGACGGCGCGCAGGGGATCGCGGGCGAGTGGGGCCACGTGCCGATCGCCGGCCCCGACGCGGTCCCCTGCTACTGCGGCAAGACGGGTTGCATCGAGACCTTCCTCGCCGGCCCCTTCATCGAGGCGGCCTACGAGCGCCGCGCAGGCACGCGAAAGTCCCTCGCGGAGATCGCGACGGCGAAGGAGGACCCGATCGCGGAGACGCTCCTCACCGAGCGCATCGAGCTCTTCGGCCGCGCCCTCGCGCTCGTGATCAACGTGCTCGACCCAGACACCATCGTCCTCGGCGGCGGCGTCTCGAACGTGGACGCCTTGTACACACGAGGCCGCGACGCCGTCGCCCGCGAGATCTTCAACGACGAGCTCCGCACCCGCATCGTGAAGCACGCCCTCGGCGACAGCGCCGGAGTGCTGGGCGCCGCGCTGCTCGCGTAGGCGTCCGTTCGAGGTCGACCGTCAGCTTGCGCCATTCCCGACGCGAACGCCCTGCGAGGAGCATTGATAACTTCGACACAACCATGACGACGACGCATCCTTTGGCACGCATACTCAGCTCATTCTGTTGGCGTCATCGGAACAGCGATCACCACTGTTGTTGCCGTTTCCGAGCAACCCGACGGAGGTTCGCAGTCGTACGAGTAGGGCTTCGTTGCCGTAACGAACCCCGTCTTCTCGACGCGGACCTCACCAGTACCACGTAGCAGCTCAACCACCTCAAACACGGCACGACCGTCGTCTCCGGTCACCTGAACGCAGCCGACCGGGACGCTACATTGCGTCACATCCGTCACGGTCGCACCGCTGAGGGGCTCGCCCCCGGCCCCACGCACTGTGACTTCCAGCGTCACGCGGCATCCTGATCACACCAGGTGGTGCCCGTCGTGATCGCGATCAATATCCCGAGCTGCCACAGCCAACGTCCAGCCGGCCGCGTCCCTGCGCCGCTGTCTTCGACGCGGTGTCCAAGCCTGTCGTCGACGCCGGACGTCGCTTCCAAGCCATTCGACTCGGCGACTCCGACGATATCTCCTTCTCCGGAACATCGCACGCGGCGAATTCGCGACGGCCGGATTCCGCAACCGTGACCTCCGCCAGCTTCTTCATCCTCGCGTCGCCGACTTTGCCGCAGTCCGAGCAACGCCGCCTCTCCGCCGCGATCAGCCGGAAGCTCCGACTCCTTCGCGTCCATGGCCTCATTCGCAAAGTACCGAAAAGCCATCGATATCAACTCACCGATAAAGGCCACTTGCTCGCAGCCACGCTCTTCGCTACTCGGCACGCCGACCTCGACAAGCTTCTTCAGCAAGCGGCATAAGAATCTGCGCGCCGCGACAACTTCAGCGGCTAGTAGATCAGGGGTTCATCTCTCCCGCGTAGGCAACGCGGCCGCCGGCGAGAGCAACATGCTCTTGCCGACGACTATTTGTAACCGCTTGTGTCGTTCCGCGAAAGAGTTCGACTGCGCCGCCTCCGCTCGCTGCACTCTCTGCCGCTTGGCCGAGACTCGACGAGTCCGTCGGCTCCTGGAGGATCACGCGATGGCGGGCAAGACAGGCGCGCGGACGAATCATGGGAGACTGAGCCCGATCACCTCTTTCGTTGCTTCAATCGCGAGCACGACGTCATCGTAGCCCTGACGCGCAACATCCTGACCAACGACCGCCACTGAGCCAAAAATCTTCTCCCGCCTTGCGACCAATACCTCCAATAAATCCGAAATTGAAATGGCGTCGAGATAAGCATCATCGAAGATCATCGTGCCGTTCGGTGACGACAGCGTTGAACTGAACCCACGGGCCATCAACGCCTTACGCAAGAGATCGCGCGTGGACGGCCTCATTTTACCGACCTCACACAGATGATGCACTGTGGAAGAACGAGCCTGGGATTCGTGAGATCGAGCGCGCCTCCGGGGCCGAGTGGATGAGGCTGAACGATCGGAGGTCGGTTGAGGACGAATTGACCATTATTTGCAATTTCAACAACATGCGTCGGCGGCGTCTTGACCCCCGCCAGCTCAACTGCTTGTTGCGCCGTATAATTTCCAACGTTCGTTGCCGACGACTGTGACCAAAGGCCTGTCTTCTGAATCCCCTGCGCGCCCGCCTGAGTCGTGTAATGATACACAATGTCGGGTACCGCCTGGCCCGCGGCTCGCTGTGCCGCTTCCGCTCCCGTAAGGGCCGGCGCTCCCCCTGCGGCTTGGCCGAGACTCGAAGCGGTACCGCTCCCCGCGGAAGCTGCGTGCTCGAGCACGGTTGGGTAGCCACCAGCGCCGGTCGCCGGTGCCGCCGCCTTGGCGGCTTGCGCTGCGCGTGCCACCTCGATCGAGTCGTCCACGGCACTCACAGCCGAGCTCGACTGGGTGGCCGCACTCGCGGTCTTCGCTACCTGGATCGCGTCCTTGGTTACCCGACCGGCCGCCGTCAGCTTGAAAACGGCTGTCGTCCCGCGCGCCACAGCAAGACCGAGGCCGATGTCTCCGAGCACGCCTGCCAACTGAGCAGCTTGCTCGTCTTGGAAGACTTGCTTTGCAGCCGCGGCGATCCCCTGCTGCGTGTATGTCTCTACCGGTTCTCCAGTGATCGCTTGACGCACACCGGCCTGTGCGCTGTCGACGCCGTGAACCACGCCCACGACGCCGAGCGCAATCCCAACCCCGCACCCTACTCCGGTCGCGCAAGCCGCACTCGCCGCGATGACGGTCGAAACCGCTTCGACTGCACCACCTACTGCCCTGAATCCGCCCCAGAACCGGTCCAGGTCGTCGAGCCCGAACGGGTCGATCGCGACCAGAACACGCCCGTGGACGTACGCGTACAGGTTCAAATCCGCCGCCCCCGGCTCGTGCACGGCGAGCGGGTCGGGGCTGATCCAGCGATTCAGCTGCGGGGCGTAGTACCGAGCCCCGAAGTAGAGAAGGCCGACTTCGATGTCCTCTTCCTTCCCCGTGAACCGGTGGTCCGCCCGATACGCCTTCCATCGGTCGGGCCGATAGTCGCTCTCGGTCGCGCCGTACGCCTGGTACCGGGTCGCCTCGACGAGCTCACTCGTCTCCTTGTCGATCACGAAGCTCGCCGAACCTAGGTGATCGGGCAGCTCGAAGAGGACGTGCTGGTGCCCGCTGCTGAGCGTCGGGAGGTCCTCCTCGGAGTAGTACACGCGCGCCAACCGCACGCCCGCCGCGAACAGATACGGAACCTCCGTCGCGGCCACTCGCTCGTAGTCGCCCGTGAGGAAGCGGGCTCGGCGCAGCTCGAGGGACCCGTAGACGTAGACCGTATGAAGCTCGTCGGCCGCGGAGTCGACGGCGGTCTTGAGGACGCGCTCTCCGCCCGCGTAGGCGTACCGCAGCTCGGCGGCGGCAGGGCCCGACGGAAGCGGATCGTCCGCGACCCCCGGCGGCGAGAGGTCCCACCGGCGTGCGCGCGAGAGCTGGCCGACTTCGTTCCATTCGTACGCGAAGCGCTGCGAGCACACCGCTCCGCTCGGTAGGCACGGGCCGTCGCGTCGCAGCGCGAGGCTCACGAGATGACCCGCGGCGTCGTACGCCGACGTCAGCTCGCCCGCTCGTGTCCCGCTACCCTGCGCCGCCTGCTTCAACTGGTACGGCCCGGCGCTCGCCACGCCGTTCGTCACCGTCCCAAGCGACCGATCATAGAAGGAGTGCTCGTCGTCGTCGCTCGACGTCGTGTTTCCGACCGCGTCGTACGCGAACGTCTGCGTCGCCACGCGCTTGTCGAACGACACGTGCGGGCTCGGTAGCGTCACCGCCGTCGAGCTGCCGTTCTCCTCCTCGAACGGGCTCGCCCAGTCGTCGTTGCCGCTGCTGTAGCTGACCTGTGTGACGCGATAAAGATCGTCGTATTGGAGCTGCCTCGTGCTCGGCTTGAAGGACGTCGGCCAGGCGGCGGGGTCACGAAGGTCGGTGATCGCGGTCGGGTTGTTGGCGACGTCGTAGGTGTAGCTGTAGTGCTCGAGCACGGTCTGAAAGACCGAGGGGCCTGCGCCGGGATTGGGTGCCGGCGTATAGGCCGGCGGGGTGGCGGACCAGAGCGCCGGGGCTCCCCGCTGCGTGAGCACGCTCGAAAGGCGGTGGCGCACGTCGTACTGGAACTCCGTGCTCGTCTGCGCGACGTCCCCGTAGGTGATCTGCGTGGTGAGACCGTTGACGTCATGGTGCGCCTCCGACACCAGCTCGCCGTAGCTGCTGGCGACGCTCGAGACGTCGCCTCGCTTCGAGTACCCCGTCGTCACCACGCTCGATGCGTTACTGCCCAGAAGCTCCGAGACATCGGCTCCCGTGGACTCCGCCGTGGGTCGCCCCGCGCCGTCGAAGGACGCCTCTTTCACGTACCAGTGCGGCGCGTAGCGATCCGCGAGCACGTCCGCGGGGACACCGGGTTTGGCGACCCTGCGAGCGACGGCGGTCGCGTGTCCTCGACCGTCGTAGTGGAAGAGGGTCTTCGCCCCGCGATCGCTCACGGACGTGACGCGCCCCGCATTCGCGCCCAGGATCGCCGGATCCGCGGGGAAGCCTGGAACGCTCGCGGCGTCGGGGTCCGCGCCGTCGTGGCGGTACAGTACCTCGAGGCCGTCCCCTTTCACGAACACCTCCCACGCCGCGGTTTCGTCGATACTCAGATCCGGGGCCGAGTAATCCGCGTGCTCGGCGCGGCACGGCGAATAGCCGTCGCCGAGCGGGCGCCCGTCCGCCAGGTAGAAGTGGTTGGTGCCGCAGCCGCGCGGATCGCTCGTGCCGACGAGCTGGCCCAGGCGATCGTAGGCATATCGCCACGCCTTCATCGAGTCAGGATTGGTGCTCGGAGACGCGTTGAAGCCCGTCGTCGTGTTGGGATCGACGTTGAGCACCATCCGACCGAACGAATCGTAGCGCATCCAGCGGACGACCGGCGCGCCGCCCGGCCCCGTGCGCGCGATGACTTCCGGCTGGCCCGTCGGCAGGTAGCTCACCGTCGTCGCGTGCGACTCGATCTGGCCGCCGACGTGGATGCGCTCAGTCGTGGCGACGCGACGGCCGTGTCCGTCGATTCGAACCGTCGACGGCGTCCCCTCATGCGCTCCCCCCGGCTCCAGGTCCGCCGCGTCCCACGCGTCGGTCGACATTGCATGGTACACGTTATGGAGAGTCACCGCGTCATCGAGACCACGTGTCTCCACCACGCGCCCGAACGCGTCGTAGCGCGCGCTCGTCGAGAGGATCCCCGACGCCGATCGCAACTCCGCCCAGAGCTCCGGCATCATCGACGGAGCCGCGTAGTAGTTCGAGAGCGCGCGGCTCACGCCTCCCTTCGCGTCGAAGTCGACGTCGCCGTGGACGATCCAGTCTGCGCCGTCGTCTTGGGTCATCGTCGCGAGCGTGCGGCCGAGGCCGTCGACGTAGGTCCACGACTCTGCAAAGCTCGGGTCGTCGGCCGTCGCTCCGTCCTGCACTTTCGTGTGCACCTGAGAGACGGGCGTGACGCCATCCATCGGGAGAATGTACTCGACCGTCATCGACGGGACCGTCGATGGAGTCGACGGCGTCGCCGGGTCCGGCCGGTACGTCGCCGTCACGCGTCCGAATCCATCGTAGGTCGCGGTCGACGTTTGAAGTCCTGGCCCGATCAGCCGCGTGATGACGCCGAGACCACGGTCGTACTCCGCCAACGATGTAAGCTCGTACGGGCCGCACGCGGCGAGCCCCACGGTCGATTCGGGATAACCTGTGCTCGAGCTGGACTGCACGACGAGCTGCGCGAAGGCACTATCCAGGACGCCGGTGGAGCAGTGGCCGGCCGGTCCGTACGTGTGAACGGTGTTGCCGAACGCGTCGTGATCGAAGTTGAAGGTGTCGTACCAGCCGTCGGAGATGGCGCTTCCGGGCGGCGGTGCGACCGACTTCCCCGAGCTCTCGTGGAACCGATCGAGCGACAATGTCCCCGTGACGTGGATCCGCTCCGAGATGGCGAGGCCTCGCGTGTCGTAGGTATGCGCGGAGTGATTGCGCTTCACGGACGGCGTGTGACTGCCTTGCAGCCAGGACTCGGCCGAGCGGAAGATCCAACCGGACGGATCGCCGGCAACGCGCTCGGGCGTCGTATGTACGAAGATGGTCTCGTCGGCAGCACCGCAACCTTCGACGCAGCCGTGGTCGACCTGGTCCTGCGTGTTCCCGAAGCGATCGACCGTCGCGCTCTGACGGAGCCGCGCGCGCCCCGAGCTCCGAAGCGGCACCGAACGGACGACGTCCTGCGTGACAACGCCCGCCGTGCGCTCGAGCTCGACGTCGGTGAGGTTCACGGAAGAAGAGGCCGGGACGAACGGCGACGTATCGTAGCGGTAGGACTCCGAGCTGGCGCCAAAAGCGTGGCGGACCTGACGCCCATCGAGGCCCGTGTACAGGCGGCGCAGTCGATACGTCGTGTGCGCGCTCGACAAGTAAGCGCCGTTCTCGTCGAGCTGCTCGGCGAGCACCGGCAGGCCCTTGAGGGCCTCGCGCGGATTGTCCCGCCATCGCTCGTCGACGTCGCACGTGCCGGACGCATCGGGCTCCTCGACGCACTCACCAAGCAGGAACGTCGCCTCCGCGATCGAGGTCGGGCTGTTCGCGTCGCCGATCGTTCGCGAACGTACGGTGCGAAACCCTCGGAATTCGCGCTGGCGGCCCTCGTAGACCGCATCTCGATACGTGTACTCGGTCACGTAGGTGCCGGCGGCTCGTCCGACGCGCTCGAGGTTGTCGCGGTGGGTCACGCGCGAGAGCACGTGCGCGACCGTCGGAGCCTTGCTCGTCCACGGCTGACCGGCCGTTTCGGCGGCGAGCATCTCCTGCACGGAGGTGGTGTATTGCAGCTCCGTGCTCGCACCGAGGCCGTTGTCGATCCTCGTCAGGACCCACGGGCGGACACCGCCTGCAAGGTCGATATACCTGTAAGCGCGCCCGTCTCCCCACAGGATGTCGGGAGTTCCCGAGCCGTTGACGTCCGCGAGCCGAACGCGATTCGTGATCGCGGAGTTTGGTGGTGCGTTGGCGATGACGTGCCGTTCCGTCCAGCCCATGCCGTCGACGTTCAGATAAACGTCGATCGCGTTGAACCGGACCCTGACGAAGTCGGCGAGGCCGTCGCCGTTGACGTCTCCGAGCAAGAACGGCCCGTCCCCGAACATCGCGACGCGTGGGGTGTTCGCCATGGCGACGTGTTGCTCTTGGCCGAAGCTTCCTGCCGGACATTCTGCGGGGTCTCCCGTGCCCCAAAAGCCATTTCCTCTTCCTGGCCAATAGCGAATGTCGCCGTGACGTACTCGAACGATGTCCGGAAGACCGTCGCCGTTCATGTCGGCGACGTGGACGTCGGGCTCGTCGAACCGAACAGGGAGCGCGCTCCACGGGGCGCAGCTCCTGAGCGGCTCGTTCGAGATGTCCGCGCTCACCGGACCGGTCCAGGACGCGTTTCCGTACTGACCAGATCCCGTTGGATACCGCCCCAGCGAAAAGAACGTCTGCACCTCCGTCGCGGACGTATAGACGACGTCGAGGAGACCGTCGGCGTTCACGTCCATCACGCGGATGTTCTCGTTGCGACGCGCGAAGTCGATCTTCGCGTCCTGCTCCGACGCGGTCCTCACGACGCGGCCCTGCCACGCCCACGTTCCGTTGGATCCCTGTCGAGGTGTGTAGATCGAGTACGTCTTCACGAGCGGCATGTGGAGGAGATTGACCTTGCCGTCTCCGTCCACGTCGTGAGTCGAGAGGTTCGGATTGTTGAGCCGGATGACGTTGGCGTCGGCCCCGAGCACTCCCTCCACGGTCATGTTCTCCACGGGCGCGAAGCCGGTGCCCTTGTTGAAGAACACTCCGTGATTCCCCCCGTAGCGCGCTGGATCGGTGACGAGCACGTCGGGCAGACCGTCGGAGTCGATGTCCGCGAGCTCCGTCAGCGCTTCGTCGATGGAATGCGGCGGGCTCGCGGCCATCTGGTGGATTCGCTCGTCGAATCCTTCGTACCCGGGAAGGTCCGCGCTCGCCTCGGATCCATCAAAACGGTGCTGCAAGTTAAATCGTTATAAACGTATATCTGATCAAATCTGACGTATTCGGGCAACATGCTCGTCACCCAAGGCGCGCAAGAATCGCTCGTCGACCGGCAGGTGAAAGTCGTCGAGTCGCAGGGACGGCGCGCCGCACGAGGCTCGACCTCGGCGCGGCTCTCCTCAGAGCTCCTCGTTGTGGCGGCCAGGTTCAGTTGTTGGTCGCCGACACGACTCGACTCGGCTGGGCTGGGTCACGCAGACGAGTGACCCGAGTGACCAGATCGAGGTATGGAGCGCGCCACGCGACGCGCCGGACCCGTCCGCTGTCGCAAAACGCGTGGCGACGATTCGCGGACGGTCCTCGGACTTCATATCCGACGGGATCGTCCGATCTCGAGGTGCGCGTTCGAGACGAGGAAATGGGCGCGGCCGACCTGGCTACTTGAGCGCGTCGCTCAGGGCGTTGGCGGGGGCCGGGTCCTTCTTGCCGAGGGCGTCGGTGAGCGCGTTCGAGGGGGCGGAGATGGGGCCCTCGTCCTTGGCGGCGTCGGCAGCCGGCGCGGCGGGGCGGGAGGTGCGCTTCGTGGCGGGCTTCTTCGCAGCCGGGGTGGCCTTGGCCGGGGCGACCTTGGGCGTCGCAGACGCCGACGAAGCCGACGCGGCGGGCGCGGGCGTGTGTGCCGGCGGCGGCGTCGTGGTCGTGGTCGTGCTCGCGGGCGGGGGCGGCGTGACGACGGGCGGAGGCGGCGGCGCGGGGGTCGCGGCGGCGGCCTGGGCGGCGTGGACGGCGGCGCGATCCTTTTCGAGCATCTGCGCGCCGGCGCCGAGGCCGAGCACGATGACGGCGGCGGCGGCGATGACGGCGCCGATCGCGGTCTTGCGGCTCGCGCGCTTCGCCTCGCGGTACTCGGCGAGATCCGAGAACGACGGGACGCGCGCGGGCGGCGGGTACTGCACGTCCGGCGCGCCGACGTCGACGGAGACCGGACCGAACGACGGAGGATGATAGCTGCCCGCGCGATGCGCGACCGGCGGCGGCGGGACGTACGCCGCAGGCTCGTGCGCGTCGTACGGACCGTACGAGACAGGCGGCGGCGTGACCGACGGCGTCATCGGCGTCATCGGCGTCATCGGGTAGAGCGCCGGGTTGAAGAGCGGCGCGGTCGCGCGCGGGTTCGGGACGGGCACGCCCGAGGGAGCGGCGACGGAAGGGAACGTCGCCGGCGCAATGGGTGCAATCTGCATCTTTGCGGCAGACGGGGCCGCGGCGGTGGGCGCGTCCTTCGAGTACGTGGGCGCGTGCTCGGGCGCGGCCGGAAGGGACGACGACACGTAGACCGGAGCCGCGGGGAACACCGACGGCGCCATCGGGTACGGCGCGACGGGCGACGCCGCGATCGACATCGACGGCACGCCGTGCATCGCAGGCCACTCGTGCGAGGGCGGCGGCTCCAGATGCTCGAGGTAGGAGGGACGCGACGCCTGACGCGGCGGCGGAATCGTCTCGTTGCGCGGCGCGGCCGCGTCCACGCGCGGACCATCCGGATACGACGGCTGCCGCGCGGCGGGCACGTCCGGGTACGACGGCTGGCGCGCCGCCGGGACGTCCGGGTAGGAGGGGCGTGAGCCCGGGCGCACCGGGTCCATGAAAGGAGCGGTGACGGGGGCTGCCGGCATCGGGCCCGCGCGGAAGGGGAGCTGCGACTCGCGCTGGACCGCGAGATCGTCGAGGCGGCCCAGCGAGCCGACCTTGTCGTTGACGTGCTTCGCCTTGAGCGACGCGATGCGGCGGCGCGCGAGCGCCTGGAAACGCTCGGCCGAGTTGGAGGCGAACGACGCGAGCGCGCCCGCGACGTCGTCGACGGAGCGCGGCCGCTCGTCGGGGTTCTCCGAGAGGCACGCCTCGACGCACGTGATGAGCGCCCGCGGCGCGCCCGCGAGAACCTCGCGCACCGGACGCTTGCACGGCGGGACCCCACCGACGAGCGCGTGGAGGATCGCGCCGAGCGCCCAGATGTCCGCGCGCTGATCGCCGATCTTGCCCGCGCGCTGCTCCGGCGCGAGGGCCGGCGCCTGGAACGCGGCCCGGAAGTCGATCGCGCCCGTGTCGTCCGCGTCGAGCGCCCAGATGTCGACGAGATCGCCCGCGCGGCGCGGCCAGATCGTGCGGACACGGTGAAGGCCGAGATCGCCGTGGACGATGCCGTTCGCGTGCGCGTTCGCGAGCTCGTCGCAGACGTCGAGCAGGATGTCGACCGAGTCCGCGACGCACAGCTTGCCGGCGTCCCGCACGATGGCCGCGAGCGAGCGCTTGTCGCGGAGGAGCTCCGCCCAGCTCGTCGACAGGGGGTCGGGTGATCCAGCAGCCATCGAGTGGCTCCGGCGTAGCACTTTGATTCTGAGATGCACGTCTCTCCGACATGATCGGAACGCAAAAAAGGATGAGGAATTTCGCCACGAAAGCCTCAACCACCCCTCCAAGGAAAATTCCGATGGGGGAAAACCCCCAGCCCCACAGATCCCCCAAGGGGCCCCAGAAGCGGCCGCGCGAGGGCCGTGTCTGGGTGGGGTGTCGGGGCGAAGCCCCGACGTTGAGTGAGTCGATTGGCGCGGGCTTGGATCCTGAGCTATCTCCGGCGCCGTGACGCATCCGAACCGGGCCAAGCTCGCGGAGATGTATGGCCGGAAGCCGGTCATCCTCGCTCCGCTCGAGGACGTCTCCGACGTCGTGTTCCGGCGCGTCTGCCGCTCGCTCGGCGCCGAGATCACGTTGACCGAGTTCGTCAACGTCGAGGGCCTCCTCCGCGGATGCCGCAACGCACGACGGAAGATCCAGCTCGCCGACGACGACCTCCTCACCGCGATCCAGATCTACGGCGCCGATCCCGAGCGCCTCGCCGAAGCGGCGCGCTACGCCGAGTCGGCGGAGCCCTTCTTCATCGACATCAACTGCGGGTGCTGGGTCCCGAAGATCTCCGGCCGCGGCGCCGGCGCGGGCTGGCTCCGCGACCCCGCCTCGATGGTCGCGATGGCGAAGATGGTCGTCGAGAGCGTCGCGCTCCCCGTCACGGTGAAGACGCGCATCGGCCTCGGCCCCGAGTCGCACATGCCGATCGTGGACCTCGCGCGGCGCCTCGAGGACGCCGGCGTCGCCGCGATCACCATCCACTGCCGCACCGCCAACATGGGCCACACCGGCAACGCGGACTGGACGTGGGCCCAGCGCGCGCGCGAGGTCGTGTCGATCCCCGTCATCGTCAACGGCGACGTGCGCTCGGCCGAGGACGCCCACCGCGCGATCGACTCGACCGGCTGCGCCGGCGTCATGATCGGACGCCGCGCGATCGAGCACCCGTGGATCTTCCGCGAGGCGAGGGCGTTCCTCGCGGACGGCACCGTCGTCGCGCCCCCGACCGACGAGGAGCGCATCGCGCTCTGCAAGCACCACCTCACCGCGAACGTCGAGATGCGCGGCGAGCCCTTCGGCGTCCGCTGCACGCGCCGCCACCTCTCCGGCTACCTCACCGGCCTCCGCGGCGCCTCGCAGCTCCGGCGCGCCCTGAACCTGTGCGACTCGCTCCAGGGCTGCCTCGACATCCTCGACGGCTGGTCCAGCCGCGCGGCGGCCTGAATCTTCACGCTCGCCCGAGCTCCGGCGTACCATTCCTTACATGGAGCGGACCGAGCGGAGCGAGCCGACGGAGCGGACGATGCGCGCGCGGCTGCTCGTCGACGGGGAGCACTACGACCACTTCATCGCGACGCGGATCCGCGAGGCGCAGGTCAGCGTGTGGATCGCGACCGCGAACCTGAAGACGATGCTCGTCGAGGCGCCCGTCGGCACGCGCGCGCGGGCGCGCGGGAAGTACGTGTCGTTCTTCGAGACGCTCGGCGACCTCGCGCGACGCGGCGTCGACGTATGCATTCTGCATGCTTCACCGCCGTCGCGTCCGCTCGCGGCGGAGATGAGGCGGCTCGGCGCGAACGGCGTGAAGCTCCGGCAGTGTCCGCGCGTGCACCTCAAGATGATCGCGATCGACGGACGGCTCCTCTACCTCGGCAGCGCGAACCTCACCGGCGCGGGGCTCGGCGCGAAGGGCGAAGGCCGCCGCAACTTCGAGCTCGGCGTCGTCACCGACGACGAGACGATGCTCGATCGCACCCAGGCGCGCTTCGACCGGATCTGGCGCGGCGCCGAGTGCGCGGGCTGCGCGATGAAGCGCGAGTGCCCGCGCCCGCTCTCGCTCACTTCGCTCGGAAGCTCGCCACGAAAGTGTCGAAGTCCTTCCGCGCCGCCTGCACCGTCTTCTCGGGCCCGGTCAGCTTGAAGAAGTGGAGCTGCTCGCCCGCCTCGACGACGGCGCCGAGCAACATCCAGTGCTCCTTCGGCGTCGCCGGCCCCATCATCCCGCCGGACGAGTAGGTCCCCGCCAGCTCGACGACGGTGACCTTCAACCCGTTCGGCGAGCGCGAGTCCTTCTTCGGCGTCGCGTTCCCGAACTGGCCCGCCCAGCGCGTGACGTTCGCGTCGACGCCGCCCGACGCGACCGAGACGCTGAGCTCCGCGTCCTCCGGATCGCCCGCCACCTTCGGCACCTTGAAGGTCGCCTTCCGCATCTGGTTCGGGTTCGGCGCGCTCTGCCATGCGCTCGGCGGATCGTAAGCGACGTCGCCGGGAGCGGCGGCCGCGGGCGACGGCGCCACCGGAGCCGCCGAAGCCGCCGGAGCCGCCGCGGTCGCGGAAGCCGGCGCCTCCTCCGCCCGTACTTTCTCGGGCTCCGGCGTCGTCTTCGAGCAAGCAACGAGGGCGAGGAGAGCGAGCGCGACGAGGCGTGTCATGCGCGAGCCTTATCGCTAAGCTCTCCTTCGACGCAAGTGACCTTCTCCCGCCGCTCCCAGGTCGGCTCCACCGAGACGAACGCGCTCACCCTCGCGCTGGCGAGCGCGCGCGCCGAGGCCCGCTTCCTCGACCTCACCGCGTCGAACCCGACCACGGCGGGACTCCCCTACGATCAAGCCGCGATCCTGAGCGCGCTCGATCAACGCGCCGCGCTCGTCTACGAGCCGCAGCCGCTCGGGCTCGCGAGCGCACGCGAGGTCGTCGCCAAGCGCCTCGGGATCGATCCCGCGCGCGTCGCGATCACCGCGAGCACGAGCGAGGCCTACGCCGTGCTCTTCAAGGCGTTCTGCGATCCGGGCGACGAGGTCCTCGTCCCCTCCCCGAGCTACCCGCTCCTCGACTGGCTCGCCTCCTTCGAAGGCATCACCCTCCGCCGCTACCCCCTCGTCTACGCCGGGAGCTGGCACGTCGACGTCGAGGCGCTCGCGCGCGCGGTCGGACCGAAGACGCGCGCGATCGTCGCCGTCGCGCCGAACAACCCGACCGGCCAGTACCTCTCGGCGCACGAGCTCGACGCGATGCTCGCGCACGAGCTCCCCGTGATCAGCGACGAGGTGTTCGCGTCGTACCCGCTCGCGACGCGACGCTCCGATCGCCTCGCGACGGTGGTCCACGCGAAGGAGGGCCTCGTCTTCGCGCTCTCCGGCCTCTCGAAGCTCGCCGCGCTCCCGCAGATGAAGCTCGGCTGGATCGCGGCCGGCGGCGATCCCGCGCGCGTCAACGAAGCGCTCGCGCGGCTCGAGCTCGTCCTCGACGCGTACCTCTCCGTCGGCGCGCCGGTCCAGCACGCGCTCCCCGAGCTCCTCCACGCCGGCGAGCTCACCGCCGACGCGATCCGGCGGCGGACCAAGGACAACCTCGCCGTCGCGCGCGCCGCCGCCGCGAAGCACGACCTCGTCACGCAGCTCGACGTCGAAGCAGGCTGGTACGTCACCTGGCGCGTGCCGGCGACGATGAGCGACGAAGAATGGGCGCTCACGCTCCTCCGCGAGGACGGGGTCTACGTGCATCCCGGTTACTTCTTCGACATGAGCGGCGCCCATCTCGTCCTGAGCCTCCTCACCCCCGAGCCGGACTTCCGCGACGGGATCGAGCGCATCGTCCGCCGCATCCGATGAAGCGCGCGCTCGTCGTGGCGCTCGCGTCTTGCCTAGCGCTCACGGGATGCAGCAAGTTCCAGGTCGTCGACTTCGCGATGTCGAGCGCGCGTCGCCTCCCGCGCGAGCGCCGCGCCGTCGGGCCCTACCAGGTCCTCGCCGGCGACATGCACTGCCACGTGCGCCCGCCCGACGCGGCGTACCACGTGTCGCGCGAGCTCACCGACACGTACCGGCTCGCGCTCGAGGAAGGCCTCGACTTCGTCGTGCTCACGCCGCACGTCCCGTCGCGCTTCTTCCTCGATCCCGAGCAGCGCGAGTGGGTGCGCGCGACGCAGCAGGTCCTCGGCGCGAAGATCGCGCAGCTCTCCCAGCCGACGGGGCCGCTCCTCCTCCCGGGCATGGAGTACACCGACTATCGCTACGGTCACCTCGGGCTCTCGTTCGGCGACGTCGACGCGGTGCTCGACGAGGTCCCCCTCGCCTCGCTGGAGCGACGGCCCGAGCTCTTCTTCGAGGCGTGGCAGGCGAAGGGCGGCCTCGCGACGATCAACCATCCTTTCCTCGAGCCGCTGCCGCGCGCGCCGATCGCGGAGCTCCACTACGACCTCACCTGGCGGGGCTTCTCGAGCGCGCCGGTCCCCTCCGAGATCGCGTGGCTCACGCGGCACGCGAACGCGATCGAGACGTGGAACGAGAGCATCGGCCACGTCCGCGATCGCTGGTTCGCCGGCGACCCGGACTGGGAGCTGCGCCAGGCGACGCACCTCGTCCAGCGCCTCGCGCGCGCCGAGCAGCGACGGGTCACGCCCGTCGGCGGCTCCGACTCCCACGGCGGCTGGCTTCGCCCGACGACGTGGGTCCTCGCGACCGAGCGCACGCCGGCCGCGATCCGCGCCGGCCTCGTCGCCGGACGCACGTGCGTGCGCTCCCCGGACGCGTGCACGCTGGAGGTCCGCGGCGCGGGCGGGGCGTTCCACGCGGCCGGCGCCGCGATCACGAGCGCGCGCGGCGCGGTGGAGGCGCGATCGCACGGCGGCGAGGCGACGTATTTCGTGAACGGCGCCGTCGCCGCGACGGCGGAGGACGGCGCGACGACGCGGCTCTCCGTCCCCGGCACCTGCGCGCTCGTGCACGTCCGCGTGAACGACGGCGTCTCGGCGCCGGTCTACGTCGACTGCGGCTGGGCGGAGACGAATCAGGCCAATTCGTTAAACAAGCCAAATCAGACAAACATGGGACCGCCCTTCTCGAGCGCGCGCTGGTAGGCGGGGCGGGCCTGGACGCGATCGAGCCAGGCGCGCGTCTTCGGGCGGTCGCCGAGGTCCGAGCGGACGAAGCTGCCCTCGACCGGGTAGCTCATCTGTATGTCGGCGATCGTCATCTCCTCCCCCGCGAACCAGGGGCTCTTCGCGAGCTGGGACTCGACCCAGCCGAAGTGGGTCGCGAGGTTCGGATCGACGAAGGTGGAGAGGACCTGGTTCGCGATCGCCTTCGCGATCGGCTTCACCGGCCACGGCGCCTTGCGCTTGATCTCGCTGAAGACGAGCTTCAAGAGGAGCGGCGACATCGCGGACCCCTCCGCGTAGTGCATCCAGTACCGGTATTTCAGGTGCTCCGGCGTCCCCGGCTTCGGGACCAACCGGCCCTCGCCGTGGCGATCGACGAGGTACTCGAGGATCGCGGCCGACTCCGCCACCGTGCTCTCGCCGTCGACGACGACGGGCGACTTGCCGAGGGGATGGACCTCCGCGAGCACGGGCGGAGCGAGGAGCGTCTTCGGGTCCCGCGCGTACGTCTTCATCTCGTAGGGGACGCCGAGCTCCTCGAGGAGCCAGAGGACGCGATGCGAACGTGACTTCTCGAGGTGGTGCACGGTGATCATGGCGCGTCATCGTATATGCTTCCGGGGTGTCCGTTCGCGTCGTCGACCCCGTCCCGTACGCGCCGTCGCCTCGCGACAAGCTGAAGGCGTTCCTCAAGCAGCACGGGCGGAAGCTCTGGTGGCTCCACTCGGCCTACGCGCTCGGCCTCGGCGTCAGCGTCGTCGTGTTCGCGCAGAAGGGCTTCGACCACGCGCGCTGGCTCGCGGTCTCGATCGGCGCGGCGTGGATGCTCGTCGTCCTCTTCTTCCGCATCCACGGCTCCGGCAAGGGCCAGGCGAACGCCGCGCTCGCCGGCTCGACCAAACATCGCGTCCGCTTCTTCGCGATGACGTACGCGCTGAAGAACCTCTACCAGGGGATGCTCTTCTTCCTCCTCCCCTTCTATTGGAAGTCGACGACGTTCTGGACGCCCAACGCGTGGTTCGTCGTCCTCCTCGGCGTCTGCGCGTTCTTGTCGACGATGGACATCGTCTTCGATCGCGTCGTCTTCAAGTTCCGCGCGCTCGCCTCGGTGTTCCACGCCGTCGCGCTCTTCGGCTGCCTCAACCTCGTCGTGCCCGCGCTCTTCCCCGACACGCGCACGCTCTACTCGCTGCTCATCGCGGTCGGCATCGCGTCCGTCGCGTTCTGGTCGATCCACTTCAGCCTCGCGATGCTGAAGGAGCGCATCTGGATCATCCTCTTCGTCCTCTCGACCGGCGGCGCGGTCGCCGGCGCGTACTACGCGCGCCCCGCGATCCCGCCCGTCCCGATGTACGTCGCGAAGGGCGCGGTGGGTCCGATGGTCCTCTCGGACGGGCGCCTCGCGATGGTCGTGCGCGAGCTGCATCCGAGCGCGATCGACAAGCTCATCGCGATCACCGACGTCGTCGTCCCCGGCGGCAAGGGCGACCGCCTCCTCCACGTCTGGCGCCACAACGGCCACGAGGTCCACCGCGCGACGGAGACGACGTCGAAGGTCGACGGCCCCGCCGGCACCGTCCGCCTCCGCTCCGGCCTCACCGGCCGCGACCTCCCGAAGAACCTCGTCGGCGACTGGTCGGTGGACGTCGAGACGCAAGACGGCCAGCTCGTCGGCCGCGCGACCTTCCTCGTCGTCGAGTAGCTCAGGCGGAGAGAACGAGGGCGGCCCGCTTCCGAAACGGGGAAGGCGTCCTTACGTTGGGCGCGATGAGTCGCTCGCTCAAGAGGCTTGGTTGGACGACGGCGCTCTGGCGCTACCTCCGTGACGGGGAGGCGTCGATTTTCGGCAAGCTCCTCGCGGTGTTCGCGGTGCTCTACGTCGTCATGCCGGTGGACCTCATCCCCGACGTCCCGCTCATCGGCTGGCTCGACGACCTCGGCGTGGTCGCGCTCGTGGGTGCGTGGCTGACGAAACGGATCGCGGAGTACCGCGCGCCCGATGAGGTAGGTCTGCGGCCACGTCGGCCCTTCTCCGTCATGCCCTGATGGCCGCGAACGGACCGCGCCTCCTCCTCTTGCGCTGGCCGTCAGAATCTCTACGCTCGCTGGACCTCACAGGAGCAGGAGCACGACAGCATGAACTACCCCCCGAACGCCCCTCCGCCCGGTGGATACGGCGCACCGCCTCCCGGCGGCTACGGCCCTCCGCCCGGAGGCTATGGTCCTCCGCCTCCGCCGCCCGGCATGGGCATGGCGCCGATGATGGGTGGACCGATGCAGCAGGCGCCGTTCGGCGTCGACCCGATGACGGGCATGCCGTACTCGGACAAGTCGAAGATGGTCGCGGGCCTCCTCAACATCCTCCTGCCGTTCGTCGGCATCTGCGGTGTCGGCCGCTTCTACACCGGCCACATCGGCCTCGGCGTCGCGCAGCTCCTCCTCGGCTGGCTGACGTGCGGGATCTGGCCGCTCATCGACGGCATCCTGATGCTGATGGGCAAGGTCCCCGACGCCCAGGGCCGCCCGCTCCGCGACTGAGCTAAAGACCCTGCACGTGCACCACGACGCGCCGCGTGTGAGCGGCGCGGCGGTGCTCCCAGAGGTAGAGGGCTTGCCAGGTGCCCAGGGCGAGGCGTCCCTTCGTGATGGGGATCGTCTCGCTCGTCTTCGTGATGGTCGCGCGGAGGTGCGAGGGCATGTCGTCGGGGCCCTCGTCGTCGTGCTCGTAGGCGCGCTCGTCTTCGGGCGCGACGCGGTCGATCCACGCCTGCATGTCCCGCCGCACGGCCGGGTCCGCGTTCTCCTGGATGACGAGCGACGCGCTCGTGTGCTGGACGAAGACCGTGCAGAGGCCCGTCTTCACGCCCGCTTTCGCGATCACCGCCTGGACGCGCTCGGAGAGATCGACGAAGCCCCGGCCCCGGGTCGAAACGTCGAGGACCTCCTGATGCATTTGCATCCCCAGACGATAGATCCAGGGGCAGCGGACGTTTCAGGATCCAGCGTGTAGGACAAACCCGCACTTTTCAGGCGATCTGCCGCCAAGGTAGGCATGGCACAACTTGCGCAGAAGGCTGCGCAACACCATGAGCCGCCTCGCCCTCCTCGCCCTCGCCCTTGGTCTCTCCGCCGTCGCCTGCGCCGCCGAGACGGACGACGACGCTCCCGCGGCCGACGAGGGCCAGCTCCAGTCGAACGGGCGCGGCTCCGACCACTGGTTTTACAGCGGGCCGCTCCCGGCGCTCGAGAACCCGAGCATCACGACGTCGCTCGAAGGGCACACCGTCCGCGTTACCGGCTTCCTCCCCGCCGGCGCGCGGATCCCGGAGCTGCCGCACGTGAAGACGAAGGCCGCCGGCGGCCGCACGCAGCTCGACATCGTCTACCCGATCGCGACGGCGATGGCGGGCAAGGCCGACTCCCAGCCGAGGACGTACTCGTTCTACCATGCGAAGCCCTACCGCCCGAACGGCAACGCGTACACGGTCTCGCAGGGCAACCACTTCGTGACGTGGGGCGGCTTCCCGTTCCTCGGCTACAACGACGGCATCGCGTTCCACGGCCCGATCACGGATCAGGCGGCCGAGCGCGGCGGCATGAACGTCTGGTACCTCCGCCGCGGCGACGTGAGCAGCGGCTGCAACCGCATGATGGGCGAGCACGTCGTCGAGCTCGCGCACGTGATCGGCATCAACATGCGGAAGGTCTACAAGGGCAACTACGCGTACGAGCCGACCACCACCGCGAAGGTCAAGGTCATCACCGACTTCGATCAGTACGAGGGCCAGTGGATCGACGTCGACTACCCGACCGACGTGGGCGCGTCGCGTCCCGCCGTCGCGAAGCAGACGACCAACGTCGCGATGTTCGGCTCGTGGGTCGCGACGACGACGCCGGACGGCAAGGACCTCCCGCCGGACATGAAGTGGGAAGGCGGCGTGAACGGCCAGTGGTACGACTTCCAGGAGCACGCGATCCGCGGCAACGTCTGCTCGATGCCGCCGGAGATGCTCGAGGAGCTCAAGACCGTCGCCGCCCGCACCGGCGGCGTCCTCCCCGCCGACTTCTGCCAGAAGAAGTTCGCCTGCGACGACCGCAAGGGCAAGGTCTGCCGCCCGAGCGAGATCTGAGCGACGAGATCCGAGACGCTACCGCGCCCCGAAGCGCTCGCGGTAGGCGCGCTCGAGCGCCTCGCGATGCTCCGGCGCGGCGAGGCCGATGAGGAGGCGCGCGCGCTCCTGCAGGCCCTTGCCGTACAGGTTCGCGACGCCGTGCTCGGTCACGACGTACTGCACGTGACCGCGCGTCGTGACGACGCCGGCGCCGACGTTCAGCGTCGGGACGATGCGCGAGATCCCCTTCCTCGTCGTGGAAGGCAGCGCGATGATCGGCTTGCCGCCCGGCGAGAGCGACGCGCCGCGCATGAAGTCCATCTGCCCGCCGATGCCGGAGTACTGGTGCGTCCCGATCGAGTCGGCGCAGACCTGGCCGGTGAGGTCGATCTGGATCGCGCTGTTGATCGCGACCACCTTCTGGTTCTTGCGGATGACGGAGGTGTCGTTGACCCACGAGACGTCGCGGAAGGCGACGGCGGGGTTGTCGTCGACGAAGTCGTAGACCTTGCGCGTGCCGAGCACGAACGTCGTCACGATCTTCCCGCGCTCCACCTTCTTCTGCGAGTTCGTGATGACGCCGCGCTCCACGAGCGGCACGACGCCATCGCTGAACATCTCGGTGTGGATCCCGAGGTCCTTGTGATCGACGAGGAAGCGGAGCACCGCGTCCGGGATCGAGCCGATGCCCATCTGCAGGGTGGAGCCGTCCTCCACGAGCGCCGCCACCGCGCGCCCGATCGCCTCCGTCGCCGCGTCGGCCTCGGCCGCGTAGCTGACCTCGGGGAGCTCGCGCGTCTCCTCGATCGCGGCGGTGATGCGCGACACGTGGAGGTGGCTGTCGCCGAGCGTCCGCGGCATGCGCGGGTTGATCTGCACGATGATCGTCTTCGCCATCCCCATCGCCGCGAGGGCCGCGTCGACGGAGGTGCCGAGCGAGCAGTAGCCGTGCGCGTCGGGCGGCGACACCTGCAGGAGCGCGACGTCGATCGGGAGGTAACCTTCGCGGAAGAGGGTGGGGATCTCGCTGAGGAACACCGGCGTGTAGTCGGCGCCGTGCCCGTCGACCCAGGCGCGCACGTTCGCCGAGACGAAGAGCGAGTTCAGGAAGACGTGATCGCGGACGTTCGGCCGATCCCAGTCGAGCGCGCCGAGCGTGCTGATCGCGACGAGCTCGATCTTCGTGATCTCGCCGGCGCGATCGAGGAGCGCCGCGAGGAGCGACGACGGCGTTGCCGCGCTGCCATGGACGAACACACGCTGCCCACTCTGGACGAGTTTGATCGCTTCCGCTGCGTCCGCAAAGATCTTCATGAGCGTCTCGATCAGCCCGAAAGGTACTCGAAAACAGCTTCCACGGCCGCACTTTGAATCCGTCGGGAGCGTTTCTCCCCAACCATAAAGATGCGTTTGAACGTCTCCTCTGTCGCGCCAAGGACGTCTCCGAGGGTCTTTAGCCCGAGCCCACGCAGACCGTCCTTCTGCCACTCAGGAATATCGAGAACATTAAGCGAGTACCCAAGCTGCTTTTGCAACATTGCCGCCGGCTCAGCGGGAACAAAAGAGGGGTTCGCCGAGACGAGATCCTTATAGCTTGGATGATTCGCACCGAACTCCGTCATGCGTTTCGGCGTAAGATTGCGCGCCACCCCGACACCGGTCGTATTCGGCGTAGCTTCCAGCGCAAGAACGCATCCAAGATTGACGGCGTACCGCGTACCAATCTCAGCACGAGTAGCACGAATACCGGTCGCGTGCTCACTAACGAGTCCCGTATACGCAAGCAACCTCAGAGACTCTTTGATTGCCTGTGGCGCATCCCGATGAATCCAGAAGTAACAAGACGTACTTCGATCGGAAGCAAGATTCTGATCATTCTTCTTTTTCACCTCAGGAAGAACCGAGTCCTCGATAAAACGACGCCCCCAGTCGATGTACGCCTTATGCCCCGGAAACGCATCGGCAAGCGCAGAATGATCAGCCCAGATATCAGTACGGTAGTATTCCCGAACGACCTCGTTCACCTGAGTACTATTCAACTTTGGAGCCTTTGCAACCGTCTTTAGCATGATGCGCGGATTCCCTGACGCCGCGTAGGCTAGAACGGCAAAATTCTCTGCGTTCTGAGCCATCGTCCGCAGCAGTGTCGCATCCCCATCTTGCTGAGCCTGTTTCTCGACGATTTCACGCATATTCGCAACATACTCTGGCGAGAGCACATCACGTTCCAGTCCGACAACGGTTGCATCGTGAGATGGCTGAAACGTATCTCCGTAGGACGTCAGCCCCGGGTACACGGCGGCATTGCACGAGACAAACGGACTTCGAAGATCCCGAAACAAGGTAAAGAACTGGCGCTGCTGCGCAGGAAGCAACACGTGTGCTGCCTCATCGATAAGGAATGACACTCGAGCCAAGTCGAGCGCCTCGCACAGATCCTCAACCGTCTCCAGAAAGCCATCAATCGTCGGAATCCCCGCAGCATCCACCGCCTTCCCGGGTTGCTTGTAGGAGTATTCGAACGCCTCCATGATGCTCTCGATGCGGCTGGAACCGGTCTGTTTGTCAAGCATTCCGCCGGCAATAAGTCCAAGGGAGGGAGGGGCATCAACCATCTTCCCAGTCTTTTTGATGGCGCGAAGTAAAAAATGACACAAGCGAGCCATCATCCAATGTTGAAATTGCTCTGGATCAGCCGTCTGAATTAGCGAACTTCGATTAAATGTCACATACACCGGAAGAACTCGCGCACGCAAAATCTCCCGCAGCAGTTCACTTTGAGCTATCCGCAGTAGAAACGACTTTCCAACACCGCGACTGCCGACCAACACCAATGGATTCTGCTGCTTAAGCAGATTTATAATCTTCCTATCCTGCGCAGTTTCGACAAAGTATTGTTCAATCTCGTCCGGCTTAATATCCTCGGTCCGGTAGAAGAAGTCCATCTCAACTCACCCCCGGAGTTTGACTCAGGAACTCTCGAACGACTGTCAGATGACCAAGTCGTTCGATTAGACATTGCTCAAGGACAGCGAGTTGCGTAGAGTCCAGTCGTGATAGAAACCGCATGGCCAGAGCGAACACGATAACGAACTGCACATTCTCTGCCACCTCGTGCCATCGCTTGAACGAGTTCTGTGAGAACACATAGACATTCGATACCAACTCGTCCACGGCTAGATTGCCATGAACGAACTCGGAGCATTGACGGTACGCGCTCTTCGCGATCGCTGCGACATGACGAGTTTCAGACTCTAGACCAGGCGCAAACTCCTTCGCGTACGTGGGGCTCAGAACGCCATCGCTGTCGTCGGAGAGCGATGCCCAGACGATATCGCGCCGACCAGCCTTCCACTGAGAGTGCCAGAGCGCGTGGGCCGAGTGCTGCACGCCCGTCAGCGCCAATTCGAGACACGAGCGAAGTGCAACAAATGCGTATCGATAGCTACCGATCGAGAGGAGGCTTAGCGCGACCTGGAATTCGGCCTGCGCTTTCTTCAAAAGGAGCGATTCGTCTCGATCGGCCAGAACGTCAATCCACAGCTGCATGTCCGACAAGAATTGATGCGATTCGGCCTGGGCAACAAAATCTGGCGACGCGCACGATAACTCGAGTATCTCGCCTTGCCGCCTATACAAGTTTCGATAGTAGTCAGCGCAATTCAATTCTATCCCCTGTCACTGTTGTGTGTTGTGTCCATAAGCGTGTCACTTTCCGAGGAGCTGCTTCAACACCCAGTCGATGCGCTCGGCGTAGGGCGGGCGCAGCATCGAGGTCGCGCTGATGCGGCTCTGGTAGAAGACCGGCTTCTTCTTCGTGAACGTCTCGAAGCCCTCGCGGCCGTGGTAGTGGCCGACGCCGCTCGGGCCCGCGCCGCCGAAAGGCAGGTCGGGCTGCGCGACGTGGAGCATCACGTCGTTGACGGTGACGCCGCCGCTCACCGTCTCGCGCAGCACCTTGTCGATGCGGCGCTGGTTGTTGTCGAAGTAGTAGAGCGCGAGCGGCCGCGGGTGATCGTTGACGTAGTTGATCGCCTCCTCGAGCTTCTCGTACGTGAAGATCGGGAGGATCGGCCCGAAGATCTCCTCCTGCATCACGTCCATCTCGTCCTTCACGTGGAGGAGGATGATCGGCGCCATCTTGCGCGAGTTCGGGTCGAGCTCCTCCTTCATCGGGTTGAGCTCGATGATCTTCGCGCCGCGGTCGCGCGCGTTCTTGATGTAGCCCGCGAGGCGCTCGTAGTGCGCGTCGTTGATGATGGTCGTGTAGTCCGAGTTCTGGCCGAGGCGCGGGAACATCTGGTTCACCGCGAGGCGGCACTCCTCGACGAACGCGTCAACGCGGCCCTTCGGCAGGATCGCGTAGTCGGGCGCGACGCAGGTCTGCCCCGCGTTGAAGCACTTGCCGAACATGATCTTCTGCGCCGCCTGCTGGAGCGAGTAGCCCTCGCCGACGATCGCGGGCGACTTGCCGCCGAGCTCGAGCGTGACCGGGACGAGGTTCTCCGCCGCCGCGCGCATGACGATCTTGCCGAGGCGCGGCGAGCCGGTGAAGACGAGGTGATCGAGCGGCAGGTGCGTGAACGCCTCCGCGACGTCGGCGCCGCCGGTGACGACGGTGACGTGATCGGGCGCGAACGTGTCGGCGACGAGCTGCTTGATCGCCGCCGCCGCGTCGCCCGCGATCTCGCTCGGCTTGATCATCACGCGGCAGCCCGCGCCGAGCGCGCCGACGAGCGGAGCGAGCGAGAGCTGGAGCGGGTAGTTCCACGGCGAGACGATGCCGACGACGCCGACCGGCTGCATCACGACCTCGGCGCGGCCGGGGAGGAACATCCACGAGACCTCGCGCGGCTCCGTCTCCATCCACTCGTGGAGGTGGGTGCGGACGTGCTTGATCTCGTTGATGACGAGGAGGATCTCCGCCGCGAGCGTCTCGTGGCGCGAGCGGCTGCCGTAGTCCATCGACACCGCCTTCGCGAGGTCGTTCTTCCGCGCGAGGATCGCCGCCTCGAGCTTGTCGAGGTGCTCGATCCGCTGGTCGTAGTCGGGGGGGCCGCTCTTCCGCGCCGCCTGGCGCATCTTCATCAGCGTCTGTCCGAGCTCCGCGACGGGCCCGAGGATGACGGGCTGACTGATGGGCTGCGTGTTCTCGGAGAGCGTCATGGGGTCCGGAGCCTATCAAGTCGGCCCGAGGTCGAGTAGCGTCTACGCCCGAAGATGTGGCGTCAGGGATACCGCGACGAGGTCTGGAGCCGGCTGGATCAGGAATGGGACCTCATCGTCGTCGGCGGCGGCATCACCGGCGCCGGCATCCTCGGTGAGGCGGTCCGCCACGGGAAGTCGGTGCTGCTCGTCGAGGCGCAGGACTTCTCCTCCGGCACGTCGAGCCGCTCGACCAAGCTCGTGCACGGCGGCCTCCGCTACCTGCGCCAGGGTCAGTTCCTCGTGACGCGCAAGTCGGTGCGCGAGCGCGAGCGCTTGATGAACGAAGGCGTCGGCCTCGTGAACCCGCTCGCGTTCTCGCTCACCGCCTTCCCCGGCGATCAGATGCCGAAGTGGATGTACGGCGTCGGCCTCGCGATGTACGACGCGCTCGCGTGGAAGTGGGCGCACGAGCGCCAGTCGAAGAAGGCCATCATCGAGCGTCTCCCCGCGCTCGACGGCTCCGCCGTGACCGGCGGCTATCGCTACTTCGACGCGCAGACCGACGACTCGCGGCTCACGTTGCGCGTCATCCGCGAGGCGGTGAAGCAGGGCGGCACCGCGATCAACTACGTGAAGGCCGAAAAGCTCCTCCGCACCGAGGACGGCAAGGTCCGCGGCGTCGTCCTGCGCGACGTCGCGAACGGCGCGCGCACCGCGGAGGTGAAGGCCAAGGTCGTCATCAACGCGACCGGCGCGTGGGCCGACGAGCTCCGCGCCGAGGTCGGCCAGGAGAAGCGCCTCCGCAAGATCCGCGGGAGCCACCTCACCTTCGACGCGACGCGTTTCCCCCTCGCCGAGGCGGTGAGCCTCCTCCACCCGCGCGATCAACGCGCGGTGTTCGCGATCCCGTGGGAGGGCGTCACCATCCTCGGCACGACCGACGTCGATCACGGCGACCTCCACGAGGAGCCGGCGATCAGCGATCAGGAGCGCGAGTACCTCCTCGAGGCGGCGCAGAAGGCGTTCCCCGGCCTCGAGCTCGCGCCCCAGGACGTCATCTCGACGTGGTCGGGCGTGCGGCCCGTCATCGGGACGGGCAAGAGCGATCCGTCGAAGGAGTCGCGCGAGCACGCGATCTGGAACGAGGACGGCCTCCTCACGATCACGGGCGGCAAGCTCACGACCTTCGCGGTCATGGCGCGCGAGGCGCTCGAAGCGGCGGAGGCCGAGCTCGGCCCGCTAGAGGAGCGCACGCGCGTGCTGGAGGCGAACCCGGAGGACGTCGACTGGCCGAGCGCGATGAGCGACGAGGACAAGCTCCGTCTCGTCGGCCGCTTCGGCGCCGAGCTCCCCGCCATCACCGGCGACAAGGAGGGCGCGACGAAGATCCCCGGGACGATCGCGTACTATAGCGAGCTCCGCCACGCCGCGCGGAACGAGGGCGTCGTGAACCTCTCCGACTTGCTCCTCCGCCGCGTGCGGCTCGGGCTCCTCTTGCCCGACGGCGGGCTCGGGCTCGAGAAGGAGATCCGCGCGATCGTCCAGCCCGAGCTCGGCTGGGACGACGCGCGCTGGGACCGCGAGGTCGTGCGCTACCGCGAGACGTGGCACAAGGCCTACCGGCCCTGAGCGGCTACTGGAGCCATGCCGGCATGTCTTCCAAGTGCTCCGGGAGCGGCGGCAGGATCTCTTTCGAGAACGGGAGCAACACCTTCGCCGTGAGGGCGCAGTCGAGCTCGGCGACCTTCGCCTTGAAGTCCTCCACCGGGTACTTGTCGTCTCCGACCGCCGTGCCGTGGAGCAGGACCCAGCAGAACGTGCCGAGGTCGTCGAAGCGGTACCACTGCCACGAATGAAATGACTCCATCGAAAGACCGGCGACGGTGCCGTCCTCGAGGAGACAGAACATGACCCCGCCTCCGTTGTCGGCGAGGCCGATCGCCGTACGCGCCAGCTCGAGGGGCTTCCCGCCATCCTCGAAGACCTCCTCGAGCTCGTCGCCGAGGTCTTCGGCGAGCGAATACCCGAAGTCGAAGAAGCCCACGCGCAGCCCTGGGTTCTTGCCCAGGGCTGGGACCTTGCCCGCGCGCGCCAGCGCATCGAGGGCCAGGAGCTCCTTCTTCACCGAGGCCGGGAGCTTCTCGAGCTGCTCCGGCCTCACGCCCGGCGCCGCCTGGCTGACGGGCCTGTCCGGATAGAACCTCTCGATGTCTGCTGCAAAGCTTCCGCTGGAGACGTACGTATCGAGCTTGGTCGTCATTGCGGGCGAGCCTAACCGGAATCGCGCATGTAATGATCCGGAACGATCGGGCTTCAAGGGGATGTGATGACGGTCACGGCAGACGCGCCTCGTTCGCGCGCGGAGGAAGACGCCGTGCTCGTCGCGCGTGCCGCCGCCGGCGACGAGCGCGCGTTCGCCGTCCTCTACGACACGCATCGCGCCCGCCTCTATCGCCTCGCCTACGGCATCGTGCTCGATCCGAACGAAGCGCGCGAGGCGGTGCAGGAGGCCTTCCTCAAGCTCCATCTCGCCGCGCCGGCGTGGGAGCCGCGCGCGGCGATCGGGACCTGGCTCCATCGCGTCGTCCTCCACCACTGCCTCGGCCTGAAGCAGCGGCTCCTCCGCTTCGCACGGCCGATGCTCGCGCCGCGCACGCAGAAGACGCCCGAGTCGGAGGCGGTGCTCGGCGAGGCGATGCGCATCGTCGAAGAGGAGCTCGCGAAGCTCTCGCTCAAGCAGCGCGCCGTCGCGACGCTCTTCCTCGACGGCGAGCTCGCCCCCGCCGAGATCGCGCCGCTCGTCGGGATGACCCCGAACGCGACGCGGGTGACCTTGCATCGCGCGCTCGCCTCGCTCCGCGCCACGCTCGCCGCCGCCGGCATCGACGCCACCCCGACCCCCGATGAGCTCGCGCTCGCCGAGGAGCACGACTGACCATGCCCACGCTGAGAGAACGAACCCGCGAAGCGCTCGCGCGCACCGCGCCGGACGAACGGGAGGCCCAACGCGAGCTCGCGACGATCCTGGGCCGCGCGAAGAGACGCGACCGAACGCGCGCGCGTCTCCTCTTCGCGCTCGCGCCGGTCGCGATCGCCGCCGGCGTCGTCGCCGTCCTCGTCTGGCGCGGCCGCGCGCCCGTCGCCGTCTCCGCGCCCGGCGGCGGCATCCACCTCCATCTCCACGTCGAGGGCGAGCCCGTCGACCGCGACATCACCCTCGATCTCACGACCAAAGGAGCCCAGTGACCATGCGCCTCACCACCCTCGTCTCCGTCGCCGCCGTCGTCCTCGCGACCGCCCTCGGCTCCGACGCCGCCGCCGCGCCGGCGAGCCTCCCCGATCGCGCGATCGACATCGACCTGAAGCAAGCGAACATCCGCACGGTGCTCACGATGCTCGGGAAGGTCGCGAGCCGCGAGGTCGTCGTGGACGACTGCGTGCAGGGCACGGTCGACCTCCGCCTCAAGAACACGCCGCTCCCTCTCGTCCTCGACGCGCTCGCGACGAAGCTCCACCTCGGGTACGAGGACGACGGCGCGACGCTGCAGGTTCACTGCGTGGGCGGCGAGAGCCCCGACGCGACGCGCGTCTCGCTCTCGGTCCACGACGGCACGCTCGCCGACGCGGCCGAGAGCCTCGCGAAGTCGGCGCACCTCGACGGCGTCGACTACCGCGCGACGCAGCGCCCGAAGGTGAACGTCACCCTCGAGCGCGTGCGCCTCGGAACCGCCGTCGCCGTCCTCGCCGACGAGAGCGGCCTCAAGGTCGCGGTCGTGAAGAAGCGCCTCGTCGTGAGCGACGCGCGCTAGGTCGCGTGGACCGTGCTCGCCTGAGGTCCCTTCTCGCCGTCCTCTTCTGCGAAGCGGACCTTCGCGCCGACCTCGAGGTGCTCGAAGCGGGCGCCGAGGACGCTGTTCCGGTGGAAGTAGACGTCGTGCGCGTCGCCCTCCGCCGTGATGAAGCCGTAGCCCTCGTCGCGGAAGAGGCGCGCGACGACGCCGCGGGTCGGGCGCTCGTGCGTCTTCAGGTCGGGCTGGAGCAAGCGCGCGTGCTCCTCGAGGACGCGCTCCGCATCGCCGAACGCGTCGTCGATCGCGGCGTGCAGGTCCTCCTTCGCGTCGTCGACGTTGCGTGAGACGACGAGCTCCTTGCCGGGGACGTGCATGCTGATGCGCACGTGGAACTTCTTGCCCTGGCGGCTGCGGCGGTGCGGCTCCTCGACGACGACGTGACAGTCGACGAGCCGGTCGAACAGCTTCTCGAGCTTCGTCGCGCGCCGTTCGACGTACGACGTGACGGCGGGGGACGACTCCATGTCGCGGAACGTGATTTGAACCGGTGTATCCATGTGTTCCTCTTTGCCTCGTCGAGGTTTCACGCCGCGCGCATCGCGTGGCGGGACTTCGGGCTGCGAACGCCGCGCTTGGTCGCGCGTGCCTGCTGCGAGTCGGCCTTGATGTGGTTCGCGGCGCGGCGCGTCGACTTGCGGGACGGGCGCGTGCCCGGCGCCGTCGCTTCGAGCGCGCGCGTCGACTTGCCCTTGCTCTTCTTGTCGTCCTTGTCCGCCGACTTGAGGTTCTTCGGCTTCGCCTTCGTCACCATCTCCTCCGGCGCCTCGCGGCGATCTTCCGCGATCGGACCGCGGCGGTTCGCCTCCACGTCGCCCTTCGCGCCGCGGGTCGTGGCCGCCGTGACGCGGCGCTGGAGCTTGGCCCGCTTGCGCTGGGCGTCGCGCGACTCTCCGTCGGCCTTCGAAGACGGGCGATGGCGACGCGCGCCGGTCGCCGTCGCGGGCCGCGTCGTCTCGTCGTACTGAGCGCTCTCGGGCGCTCGCGGATTCTGGACTGCCATTCGAACCTCCTCCGTCGAACGACTGCAATCCACGAGCCGCGACCGCTAGAGCTCGGCCTCGCCGATCTCGCTCCGGAGCTGATCCATGTAGACGTGCAGGAAAGCGACGCGCTCGCGCGCGAGCCGCTTCGACGTCGCGAGGTGGAGCCGCGACGGGATCTGGAGCAGCTTCTTGAAGACGTGGTCGAGCCCCCACTGCTTGTCGTCGGGCGCGCGCGCGCGACAGAACGGATCCGACGGCGCGTAGAACGGGCGCTTCATGTCCGCGCACGTCGCCCACATCCGCGCGAGCCCGATCGCGCCGATCGCGTCGAGGCGATCCGCGTCTTGCAGCACGCGGCTCTCGAGCGCGGCGGGGACGACCCCCTTCGAGAAGGAATGATCGCGGATCGCGGCGCACACCGGATCGACGAGCGCGGCCGGCGCCTCTTCGCGGACGAGGAGCGCGCGCGCGTGCTCGGCGCAGAGGTCGCCTGCCTTCGCCGAGTCGGGGTGGGACTTGGGGAGATTGAAGAGCTCGTGGAGGAGCGCGGCGGCGCCGGCGACGGCCTCGTTCGCGGACTCGGCGCGCGCGATCGTCACCGCGTTGACGAGCACGCGCTCGACGTGCGCGAAGTCGTGCGCCGGCTCGGTGCCCTCCGCGCGCTTCGCGGCTTCGTCGCGGAGGCGGAGCCACAGCGACGCGTCGATGCCGCGCGGGATCAGCGGCGGTCGATCCACTTCGCTCCGAGCGGCGGCGGCGTCCACGCCGCGACGGCGTCGAGGAGTCTCTCCGGCTCGTCCTCGACGACGAGGAGGCCGGCGTGCTCCTCCGCCGCGAAGCCCTGCGCGATGGTGTGGCGGAAGAGCGCGATGAACGGATCGAAGAAGCCCTTCGTGTTGAGGACCGCGTTCGGCTTCTCGTGGAGGCCGATCTGCGCGAGCGTGATCGTCTCGAACAGCTCGTCGTAGGTGCCGAAGCCACCGGGCAGCGCGAGGAACGCGTCGGAGAGCTCGATCATCCGCGTCTTCCGCTCCGCCATCGACTCGGTGAGATAGAGCTCCGCGAGCCCGTCGTGCGCGATCTCCTTCGAGACGAGCGACTTCGGGATGATGCCGACGACGCGTCCCCCCTCCGCCAGCACCGCGTCCGCGACCTCGCCCATGAGGCCGACCTTCGCGCCGCCGTAGACGAGCGTGATCTCGCGGCGGGCGAGCGCGCGCCCGAGCGACCGCGCGGCGGTGGCGTGATCGGGGTCGTTGCCGGGGCGCGAGCCGCAGAAGACACACACGCTCTTCATCTCGGTTGGAGAGCGTATAGGATGAGCGGCGGGATGTCCGAATCCGATCCGCTCGGACTCGTCGGCAGTACGATCGACGAGCTTCGCTTCGACGAATGCGTCGATACCGAGGGCTCGGGCCTCGTCTATCGCGGCAAGCTCGCGGGGCGTGAAGGCGCGGTCGCGATCAAGTGCCTGTCGCTCTCGCGGCTCGGCGCGGTGGACGTCACCGCCCGCGCGGAGATCGCCTCGCGCTTCAGCTCCGAGACGAAGATCCTGCGCAAGCTCGGCGACGGCACGCACGACATCGTGCACTGCATCACGTCGGGGATGCTCTCGGCGCCGACGACGAACGAGACCGTCCAGTACCAGGTGCTGGAGTGGCTCGACGGCCGCACGCTCAAGGTCGATCTCACGGAGCGGCGCTCGCGCGGCATGCCGGGGCGATCGCTCCGCGAGACGATGGACATGCTCGAGGGCGCGGCGCTCGCGATGGGGCACGCGCACTCGCTCGGGATCATCCATCGCCACCTCGAGCCGTCCAACCTGATGCTCACGCGCATCCGCGGCGCGCTCCGGCTCAAGGTCCTCGACTTCGGGCTCGCGCAGATCCTGGGGCAAGAGGCCGGTCTCCGGACCGAGGTCGCGCCGGTGTTCTCCGAGCAGTACTCGGCGCCGGAGCAGCTCACGACGCCGCCGGGCGACGTCGGCCCCTGGACCGACGTGTTCTCCCTCGCGCTCGTGATGCTCGAGATCCTGCACGGCGCGCCGGCGCCGAACCCGCGCGCGGGCGCGATCCGCGCGTCGGCCCTAGGCGTGACGGTCCCCGCTCCGATCGAAGAGCTCCTCGCGCTCGCGACGGCGGTGGATCCGCACGCGCGCCCCGCCGACGCGACCGTGTTCTGGACGAAGATGCGTGAGGTCTACAAGGAAACGGCGAAGCCGCTCGCGAGCGCGGAGGCCCTCGCCGCGACCGCGATCGACGACGACGCCGCGGCCGCGATCGCGCGCGTGCGAGCGATGACGGCGGCAGGAGGGACGCCGCAGTCGGACAAGGGCACGGTGCTGATGGCCGGCGCGCCGCCGACGCCGAAGACGCCCGCGGCCCCGCCGGCGCAGGACGCGGCGCTCACCGCGACCGCGCCGCTCGGCGTGCCGTCGCCGCTCGCGACGTCGCTCGGCGGCAACATGCAGACGCCGCTCGCGCGGAAGGCTCCGTCCGCGCCCGCCGCTCCGACCGCGACGACCACGCCGCCGGTCGCGCCGGTGAGCCTCCCCGTGCCGGCGCAGAAGAGCCCCGCCCTCCTGATCGGCGTCCTCACCGCCGTCATCGTCCTCGTCGGCATCGTCGCCGTCGTGCTGATGATGAAGAAGTAGCGCGCGGGCTACGGACCGACGACGCTGATGCCGTTCTCCGTCGCGACGTAGACGGCGCCGTTGGCGGAGATCGCGGGCGCGCTCGTCACCGGTCCCTTCGCGATGACGGCGAAGAACAGACCGCCCTTCGACGTGAGCGCGTACACGCGGCCGTCGCTCGATCCGAAATAGAGCTCGCCGCCGCCGGCGATGAGCGGCGTGCGGACGACGCCTTGCGTCGCGTATTGCCATTTCGCCGCGCCGTCGATCGTCGAGACGGCGTAGACCTTCATGTCCTCGCAGCCGGTGTAGACGGTGCCGGCGTAGACGGCGGGCGTTCCGACGATGGCGCCGCCGGCGGTGAACGACCAGCGGAGCGCGCCTTCGGGCGTCACCGCGGCGAGCGTCCCCGAGGTGGTGCCGACGTAGATCGTCCCGTCGCCGCCGACGGCGGGGGACGACTCGATCTCGGCGCCGAGATCGAGCGTCCACTTCGAGGTGCCGTCCGGCCGCACGGCGTGGAGCGCGCGGTCGGTGCTGCCGACGTAGATCGTGCCGTCCTGTCCGAGCGCGGGCGACGAGCCGAAGGTGTCGCCGGTCGCGATCGACCAGCGGAGCGCGAGGGCGGGATCGTAGGCGGCGAGCTTCCCGTCCGTGGTCGCGACGTAGATCGTCCCGTCGGGCGCGATGACGGGCGACGCGGCGGCGGGCCCCGAGAGCGTCGCGCGATGGACGACGTTCGTCTCGGTCTCGGGCGGAGCCGCGTCCTCTTCTTCTGTCCCGGCATCCTCCGCGACGGGCGGATCGCCGAGGTCGAGCGCGTAGAGGACGCCGTCCATGCCGGCGACGATCGCGAGGCCGGCATTCGTGATCGCGGGCGTCGCGCGGACGGGCGCGCTCGTCTTTCGTCGCCGCAGGATCGTGCCCCCGCCGCTCCCGATCGCGTAGATGGTGCCGTCGCTGCTCCCGATCCACAGCGTTCCGTCCGCGCCGATCGCGGGCGCGCTCTCACCGCCGGCGATCTCGGCGAGCACGCGCACGCGCGCGCCCTGCGGACCCGCGCTCGTCGCGCGTCCGGCGCGGGTGGGGCATCCGCCTTGAAGCGGCCACGCCGCGCCCGCCTGCAACCCGCCCGCGTCGCCGCAGTAATCGCCCGGCGGCACGACGACGGCGACGTCGGACGCCCCGCCCCCCTCGCCGATGATGGTGGGATCGCCGGGCCCCGTATCGTCCCCGGCGTCGGAGTCCGGCCCGAAGGTCGACGGATCCTCGTCCTCGCCGGCACACGCCGCCGCAGCCCCAAGGCCCGCGACCACCGCCAGCCCAACCCAAGCCAAGCGCATCGCCCACAGCCTACCGCAAGCTCGCCCAACCTTTGGGGCCTGCATCGGCGAGCAGCGGAGGATGCGCGCGTCTTCGCGCGCGTCCTACGGCTGCGAGCGGGGTGCAGGGGCCGCAGGCCCCTGCGTCAATTGAGTTGAGCGATGCGGAAGTAGAGGTCGCGCGCGACGCCGCAGGTGGGGCAGCGAACGTGGACGACGCGGAGGCCGAGGGCGGGGTCGGCGCGGTGCTCTTCGACGCGCGTGCTCGCGCCGCACACCGCGCACGGCGCGCTCGCCGCCTGCGGCTCGATGACCGAGGCGCTCGTAACGACGAGCGGATGATCGGCCGAGCCGCCGGGCGCGAGCGCGGCGAGGCGCAGCGCGGCGTGCGCGTCCTTCACCGCGGAGCGGGCGGCGGTCCGGCGCTCGGTGCGCGCGCGCGGCTTCTTCTTCGCCATGCGCTCGCGATCTTAGGCGAGAAGCGCGGCGGCGGGTCACGCCGTCGTGCGGTGTGCGACGAAGGCGAGGACGTAGACGACGGCGACGACGGCGAGAGTCTCGAACGTACCCAGCATGTCGACCTCCGGAGAGCTGCGGCCGAGACCTGCTCGACCTGAGGCCCATCATCCGGGACCGACGTTTCGCGGCTCGCACTCTTGTGTATCTTCCACGCAAACAAAAGCCTGGATCTGCGCGCTTGACACACCCGGGTGTGACCCCATCTCCTGCTCGGCGCGATGCCTAAAAAACGCGTGATCATCGTGGGCGGCGGCTTCGGCGGGCTCGAGGTCGCGAAGTCGCTCGAGTCGTGCGACGTCGAGATCCTGCTCGTCGACCGGACGAACTACCACCTCTTCCAGCCGCTCCTCTATCAGGTCGCGATGGCGGGCCTGTCGCCGGCGGAGATCGCGTCGCCGATCCGAGGGATCCTCGCCGAGCAGAAGAACGTCCGCGTCGTCCTCGGCGAGGTCACGCGCATCGATCTCACCGCGCGGGAGGTCTTCATCGGCAAGGAGGAAGACGCGAAGGGTGAGCCCTACGACTGGCTCGTGCTCGCGGTCGGCGCGCAGAATTCGTACTTCGGCCACGACGAGTGGGAGAGCTTCGCCCCCGGCCTCAAGTCGCTCGAGGACGCGCTCGAGATCCGGCGCCGCGTGCTCCTCGCGTTCGAGCAGGCCGAGCGCGTGACGGAGCCGAGCGAACGCGCGCGCCTCCTCACGTTCGCGGTGATCGGCGGCGGGCCGACCGGCGTCGAGATGTGCGGCGCGATCGCGGAGCTCGCGCGCTTCGTGCTCTCGAAGGACTTCCGCGCCGCCGACGTCCGCTCGGCGAAGACGATCCTCATCGAGGCGGGGCCGCGCATCCTCACGAGCTTCCCGGAGGACCTCGCCCAGAGCGCGGTCGAGCAGCTCGCCGAGATCGGCGTCGAGGTCCGCACCAACGCGCGCGTCGTCGCGATCGACCGCGAGGGCGTCGAGCTCGACGTCGGCGACGCCGACGATCTCCCCGGCCTCGGCAAGGGCCGCGAGCGCACGCGGATCGAGGCCTCGACCGTGCTCTGGGGCGCGGGCGTTCGCGCGAGCGATCTCGCGAAGGGGCTCGGCGTCCCGCTCGACAAGCAGGGCCGCGTGATCGTCGGCAAGGACTGCGCGCTCGCGGACCACCCCGAGGTGTTCGCGATCGGCGACATGGCGCGCTTCGAGGAGAAGGGAGAGGTGCTCCCCGGCGTGAGCCCGGTCGCGATGCAGCAAGGTCGCTACGTCGCGCGCATCATCCGCTTCGAGGCCGAGAGCGACGGCCGTCCGCCCCGCGACGCGTTCTGGTACCTCGACAAAGGCTCGATGGCGACGATCGGGCGCTCGCGCGCGATCGCCTACGCGCGCGGGATCAAGATGAGCGGCTTCGTCGCGTGGCTCGCGTGGCTCTTCATCCACGTCTTCTATCTGATCGGCTTCCGGAACCGGTTCGTCGTGCTCGTGAACTGGTTCTGGTCGTACCTCTCGTACAAGCGCGGCGCGCGGCTCATCACCGCGACCGGCTGGCGTCCGAGCCAGACGCCGCCCGATCGCCGATTGACTACGGGTTAGCGCAGGGATCGTACTCGTCGCCGCCGCCGGTCCCGTCACCGCCGCCGCCACCGCCGCCCGGCCCCTGATCGCCCGGCCCGGGACCGTCGTCGCCCTCGAACGTCTGGCTCCGCGGGAGGAGCTTCACCTCGTCCATGCGCGCGAACTTGAAGCCCTCCCCCTTCAGGATCGGGATCATGTACTTCAGCATGTCGGCGGTCTTGGCCTGATCGCCCCCGCCGTCGTGCATGAGCACGATGCCCTTCTTCTTCTCGCGGATCTGCTTGAGGAAGAGGTCGCCGCACTGTTCCGGGGTTTTCGGGTTTTCCGTGTTCCAGCACTCGACGTCGGAGCCGACGTTGGGCTCGAGCCCGTTGCCGATGTCCCAGCCGACCGGCCCGATGTACTTGTTCATCGGGCTCGCCTGCACCGCCTTCGAGACCGCGTCGTTCCAGTGTCCGTACGGCGATCGGAAGTAGAGCTTCGCCTCGGGGGTGCGGTCCTTGAGGAGCGCGTCGGTGTCGGTGATGCTCTTGAGCATCTCGTCGGTCGGCACCTTCGTGATGTCGTCGTCGATGTTGCTCCGGTTCGCGAGGAGGTGCTGATCGGCGGCGACCTGATCGAGCGTGATCGTGCTCTCCGCCGCCCTCGCGCCGTTGACGAAGAACGTCGCGCGGATCGACTGCGTCGAGAGGTACGTCTCGATCGCCGCGGTCGCGGGTGAAGGTCCGTTGTCGAACGTGAGGATGAGCGTCTTGTCGGCGAGCTTCGAGCCGGCCATGTCTTCGCCTGCGATCGCGCGGAGCGACGTCTTGCCGGGGCAGACCTGCGCGGTCGGGTAGCGCTCGGAGCCGGGGGGACCGCTGTCGTCGGAGCCGCAAGCAAGGACGACGGGCGCGAGGAGCGCAGCGGCGAGGATGGTAGGTCGCATCACCGAAGCAGAATACCTCACCCACCAGCGCGGAGCTTCGCTTCGCGGAGGAGCGCGATCGCGTGTGGGCGGTCGTGACGAAGCGAGGCCTCCCATCCCACACGAGCGAGCACGGTCGCGAGCGACGCGACCGCGCCGTTCTCCTTCCGCAGCGCGGCGGCGCGGCGAGCCTTCATCGCGAGCTCCTCGTGTCCGGCGAGCGCGAGCGCGTCCGCGAGCGCGAGGAAGCCGCGCGGCGGCGCGGCGTACGAAGGGACGGCGAGCCACGCCGCGAGGAGATCGATCGCGACGTCGCGGAGCTCGGCGTCGCCGTTCTCGAGCGCGGCGTGCGCGACGGCGAGGGTCTCCGCCGGCAGGCGCTCGCGCGCGCGAACGGCGGCGGCGAGCGGACGGAACGACCGCGCCGCGCGGGCGGGCGCGCCGTCCCGCATCGCGACGACGACGTCGAGGAGCTCGCCGTGCCGGTGGACGCGGCGCTTCAGCGGATCGTCGGGCGGCGGTACGACCTCGTCGCGCGGGACCTCGTACCGGCCGCGCAGCAGGTCGCGCGCGCGCTCGGTGACGGCCTCCATCGCGGGCGTCAACGTCCCGCGCACGGCCTCCTTCACGCCGAGATCGAACATCGCGACGAGGCGGTCGTGCTCGAGCGGCGTGACGGCGGCGCTGGCCTCGTCGGCGAAGCGCGCGGCGAGCCGGCGCGCGCGGAGGCGCAGCGAGACCTCCTCGCTCTTCGCCACGTCGCCGAGGAGCCCGATCGCGCCCGCGCGCGTGAAGCGGCTCGGCGAGAGGAGGAGCACGCGCGCGAGCTCGACGCGCTCGCCCTCGGAGAGCTTCGTCGCGTCGAGCTTCGCCGCCTCCGCGAGCGACTCCGCGAGCGTGTCCCACGATCGCGCGAGCAAGACGGCGCGGCGGAGGCGAGCGGCGTCGGCGACGCGCGCGGCGCCCTCCTTCTCCGCGCGCGCCACGGTCCGCGCGAGCACCTCCGGCGCGCGCTGGTCCCGCGCCACGTCGAGGCACCGCGCGTGCGTGTAGAGTGCATGCGCCGTCTTCGTCCGCCGCGCCTCGGTCTCGGCGAGATCGATCGCCTCCGCCGTCATCTTCGCGCGCACGAGGTCGCGGCACAGCTCGGCGACCGCGAACGTCCCGCGATCGATCGTCGTCCAGAGCGCGACGAGCTCGCCCGCCGCCGCTCCGTCACGGAGCGAGACCGCGCACCGGATCCCCGCCATCAGCGCCTTCGCGCGCGTCTCCGCGTCGCTCGCGTTCGAGGCGAGCGCGCGCCAGGCGACGAGGCCGGCGCGCGGCCCGCCGGTGCGCTCGACCCGCTCCGCGAGCGCGATCGCGACGGACCCGGCGACGGTCACGCGCCGGAGCCTCGATCGGTGACGAGGCCGATGGAGGGGAGGCGCTCGACCGCGGCTTCGATCCGCTCGATCTCCGTGTCGATCTTCTCGACGAGGCGGCGGAGCTCGGTCGTCTCCTTCTTCTTCTTCGGATCGTCCGACTCCTGGCCTTCCTTCAGCGCCTCGAGCGGCTTCTTCACGCCGTCGGCGAGCCACTTCTCGATCCGCTTCTGCTCGTTCGCCTGCATCACGCGGATCTCGTCGGTCGTGCTCGGCACCAGGTCCGCGAGCTGGCGCTCGACCTGCTGCGAGCGCCACGACAGGCTCATCGTGCGACGGAGGATGTACGCGGGATCGTCCATCCGGATCTGCGAGAACTCCTCCTGGTAGGCGGTCTCGCAGAGCGCCTGGACCTCGTTGTAGATGCGGCGCCAGGTCGGGCCGTCGGCGGCGGAGTGGGCCTCGAGGGCCTTGTCGTAGAGCGTGTCGATGCGCTTCTCCCACTCCATCTTCGACATCCCGAGGAGCGCGCCCTCCGCGCGGTACGCGACGAGGCGGAGCGAATGGAAGGCCGTTTCCATCCGCGCCATCGGCGGGACGAGCGCCTCGCCGACGCCGCCGTGGAACTCGTCGATGAGGTGACGGAGCCGCTCCGAGAGCGCGACGAGCTTGTCGGGATCGGTGTGGAGCACCTCGCGGATGCCGACGACGAGGCGATCGGCCTCCGCCGCGAAGGCCTCGCCGAGGCCGCCCCACAGCGCGCGCTTCGCCTTCTCCGCGCGATCGAGGAGCTGCTCGATGTCGCCAGCGTCGGCGGCGGTCTCGTTCGGCGGCGGCTCGATGTGCGCCTGGATCTGCTGCGCTCCGACGGTGGCCTTCGCCTCGAGCCGCATCGACTCGTCGCAGCGCAGCACGACCTCGACCGGGCTGCCGACGGGGAGCTCCCGCGGCACGTCGATCGCGAGCGTCTTGATCGGGAGGCGGTTCTGCAGGATGCGGAGGACGACGGCGCCGCTCTGGTCGGCGGTGAAGAACATGTGCGTCACCTGCGCGGGGAGGCCGGTGCCGCGCGCGAGGAGGATCTTGCGATCGCGCTTGCCGCCGCGGACGACCTCGAGCGCGACGTCCTTCGCGATGACGGAGGCGCGCGAGAGCGCGGTCGGCCGCGGGCGGAGGTCGCCGCGATGGAGCACGAGCGGCAGCTCCGCGAGCGGCGCGCCGACCGAGGTCTGGAGCGCGAGCGTCGCCGCGGTCTCCTCCGCCTCACCGAGCGGCACCTCGAAGCGCACCGTCTCGCCCGGCTTCGGGATCGGCGCTTCGCCGAGGGGGTTCTCGCCCTCCCAGACCGCGAGGTGGGCCGCCGTCTTCGGCGCCTCCTCGACCGCGACGGTGAGGCGAAGCTTGTTCCCCTGCGCGACGAGCGGAGACGTGATGCGCACGCGCGACTTCGACGCCTCGTCGACGAGGCGCGTCCCGCCGACGTGGGCGGCGTGGACCGCGGCGCCGAGCGCGACGCACGTGTCGACGTCGTCGCGGAGCGGCTCCGGCGATCGCTTGCAGTACGCCGCGGTCACGCGCTTCACCACGAGCGGCACGCGCGTGGACCCGCCGACGAGGATGACGTGGTCGATCTCCTCCGCCCCCACGTTCGCGACCTCGCGCGCGCGGGCGAGCGCGCGCTCGCAGCAGGCCATCGTCGTCTCGACGAGGTCGGCGATGATCTCCTCGTAGTCGGCGCGGCCGATGTCGCCCTCGAACGAGACGCTCTCGCCCGCCTTGTCCTTCACGATGTCGTTCTTGCTGACGTGCGCTACTTCGGTCGTGGAGAGCGACTCCTTGATCTCCTGCGCGAGGTGGACGAGCCGCCCGAAGATGCGCCGGTCCTCGTCGTTGTTCTTCACGTCGAGGTCGAGCGAGTAGCCCTTCTCGACGAGCTGCTTCCGCAGGTGCTCCGCGTAGCGGCGATCGAAGTCGTCGCCGCCGAGGAAGTTGTCGCCGTCGATCGCGAGGACCTGGTACTCGCCGCCGACGCAGCGGAGGATCGAGACGTCGAAGGTGCCGCCGCCGAGGTCGTAGACGAGGAAGTTGCCGTCCTCGAGGCGGCGCTTCCACGTGTGGTAAATCGCGGCTGCGGTCGGCTCCTGGAGGATGCCGATCACGTCGAGGCCCGCGAGCTCGCCCGCGCGCCGCGTCGCCTCGACCTGCGGCGCGTCGAAGTAGGCGGGCACGGTGATCACCGCGCGCGTGACGGGCAGCTCGACGGTCGAATTTCCCGCTTTCATCGGCTTCAGCGTCTCGCGGATGCGGTCGCGGAGCTCGATGAGGATCTTCGAGCTCACCTCCTCCGGGTTGAGCTGGTGCGGCCCGACCGCGACCGTCGTCTTCTGGCCCATCTTGCGCTTCACCGACTCGATCGGGGCCTCGCCGGTCCCGCGCTTGCTGCGCGCGGCGTGGCCGACGACGAACGCGCTCTGCTTCGCGTCCCACGCCACGGCGGACGGCACCGTCTTGCGGCCGAAGCGATCGGCGTAGATGGTGATCTCGCGCTCCGACGGTGGGAGCCACGCGACCTCGGAGTTGGTGGTTCCGAGATCGATACCGACCGCGCGATCGAGGAGAGCCATGGGCTCCTACGGTATCAGGATCCTATCCTCGTCGAGCGGCGGCGGCGCGTCGTCGTCCGGGTCGAACGATCCGAGCGCGAGCTCGACGCACGTGCGCGGGGCGACGTCGTGGAGCGCGAGGCCGTGCAGCGCGAGCTCTGTCCCCGCGGCGGAGGCCGCGGAGGCCGTGGCGGCCGCGGCGGCGCGGCGGCGCGGGAGCATCGGCGGGCGTCCGAGCGGCGGGCGCGTCTCGGGGTGGGCGAAGAGCGCGGCGCGGAGGCGGCGCGTCGGATGCAGCGTGAGCTCTTCCCACGCCGCTCGGATCCGCTCGCGCTCGGCCTCGTCCTTCGCGTCCTCCGCCAGCTCCTTGAGGCGCTGCGTGATCGCGGCGATGCCCTCGCGCGGATCGAGCGCGTACCGCTCGAACGGGTTGTCCATCCGGGTATTGTTGCAGCATGACGCCGGACGAAGAAGCCAAAGCGAAGCGGAAGCGACGCTTCTTCGTCGTCCGCGTCTCGATCCTGCTCTTCATCCTGTTCCTCGTCGTCCTCTACGCGGTGCGGGACCTCCGCTCGCGCCGCGGCCGCAACGCATGGGACCACACGCTCGACGTCGCGATCGTCCTCGTCCACGCCGCGGGCGAGCCGCCGATCGATCCCGACGCGCAGCGGGCGCTCGAGGACCGCATCCCCGTCCTCGAGGACCGCCTCGCCGCGGAGGCGGAGCGTCATCGTCCCGGCCTCGGCAAGCCGCTCCGCTTCAAGCTCCACGGACCGGTGGAGGTCGCCGCGCCGCCGCCGTCGCCGGCGAGCGACGGCGCGGTCGATCTCGCCTCGCAGACGATCGCGATGAAGAAGTGGCTCGCCGACGTGGACCCGCGCGCCGGCGTCGTGCCCGAGCACTGGGACACGCGCATCTACGTCGTCGCGCGCAAGCCCGCGAGCGAGCGCCGCAGCTTCGTCGAAGGCCAGAGCGAGCAGGACGGCCGCATCGGCAGCGTGGCGGTGGAGCTCGACGCCTCGATGGCGGACACGACCCTCTTCGTCGTCACCCACGAGCTGATGCACACCCTCGGCGCGACCGACAAGTACGACGCCGCCGGCAACACGAAGCTCCCAGAGGGCCTCGCCGACCCGGACCGCGAGCCGCTCTACCCCCAAGACCGCGCCGAGGTGATGGCGCGCAACCGCGTGGTTGCACCCGGCAACGAGACGATCCCGACGAGCCTCGACCAGCTCGCGGTGGGCCCGCAGACGGCGACGGAGATCGGCTGGCGGAGGTAGCGGCGCTCGTCAGAGCCGAGCGATCTCGTCGGCCGACAACGCGCGGTCGTAGAGGCGGACGTCGTCGATCACGGCGTTCGCGAACGCCGATTCCGGTGGCCTTCCATTCCCGCCGACGTCCAACCCGGTGGCGTCGAAGCGCACCGTCGGCAACGCCGCCGTCGCGCGCAGGACGTGATCGACGAACAGCTTCGCGGTGGCGCCGTCGTGCGTCGCGGCGAGGTGATGCCACGAAGTCGTGTCGAGCGGCGCCGAGTCGGCGATCTTCGCGCTGTCGGTAGCGACCTGATTCCAGTGGAAGGACCAACGTCCTTCGGTGTCCACGCGGAGGGCCAGCGTGCCGTTGCGCCGGCTGAGGAACCTCGCCTCGCCCGTCGGCATCGACTCGAGCCGCACTCAGAGCGCGATCGTGTACGTCGCCCCGAGCGCAGGCGCATCGGCGATCGCGACGAGGTCATCGACGCCGTCGAAGCGGAGCGCTCCACCGTATCGCCCACTCGTCCACGTCGCCCCGGCGATCTCCCCGTCGCTCGCGCCGGCGCCGTCCCGCGCCGTTTGCCCGGAACCTTCGTCGAACGCCCAATAGCCGATGAGACCGTCGAGCACGTCCGGAGCCACGACACCGGCATCGTCCAACGAGGCTTCGACGCCGGCGTCGAAGCTGGACACGCCACCATCCGCCGGCCCGGAAGCATCGACACCGAAGGCCTGACACGACATCAACGCGCCAGAGAGCGCCCCGATCCACAGCCGGACTGAGCGCCTCCTCGGTCCAGCCACTCCTCGATCTTACCCGCATCCACACCCGTCATCACATCCGCGAGACCAGGCCCTCGCGCGCGCGTATCTTCGCGCAGCTACGAGCCGGAGCCCCGACGCGAGCGAGTCATCAAATCCGACGAAGACGTCGTACGCAGCCGTCAGCGAACCAAGCGCGCCTATGGCGAAGACATCCTCGACGTCGGCTGCGGCATGAACCGTGGCGCCGGCGATGGCGCGACGGCTCACTCATCGTAGATCGCGTCGACCGAGAGGGGGACACCATGAAGCGTGATCGTCGCCCCTGACTCCGCGGGCTCGCACTGCCAGCCCGTCGAGCGGCGGAAGACCTCGATTCGGCGCGTCGCTTGGGACACGAGCACGTACTCGTCGAGCGACGAGAGCGTGCGGTAGTCGCGGAACTTCCAGCCGCGGTCGTCGCGCTCCGTCGACTCGGAGAGGACCTCGACGAGGATGCATGGGTTCGTGATCGCCTCGCCCTCGACCCGTCCGTTCTTCTCGACCACCGTCTTCATGATCGGACCGCAGACGACGCTGACATCCGGCCGGAGCCCCGACCGCGTGACCGCGACATGGACCGCGACCGAGCCATCCCTCACCGTACAGCGGCCGCGCAGCGCGGTGCGGAGCTCGGCGATGACGGCGCCGACGAGTCTCCCGTGCTCCGGCGTCGCCCCCGACATCGCGTACACGTGGCCGTCGACCCACTCGCGTCGTATCCCGCTCGGATCGTTCGCCTCCTCGACGAGGAACTCCTCGAGCGGAACGTACGTCTGACCCATCCGCGCGGCTAAGCCTCACCGCGCTGGGCGGGCGCAGCGGCCGCCGCTTTTGCCGTATTGGAAGGAGGCGGGGTAGCCCGTGATCGCGGGCTCGTCGCCGGTGCGGAAGTAGGGGTCGGCGTAGCGGGCGTGGGTCTCGAAGCTGTAGCCGATCGTCATTACGAGCGGGAGGTCGCCGGCGAAGCGCTTGAAGCCGCGGCGGGTCTCCTGGACGGGAGTGCCGTCGGGGCCTGCGTAGGTGAGCACGCGTTCGCAATAGGTGGGGTCGCCTGGGTCCGGCGCTCCGGCGGACATGTCGCAGACGTCCTTCGTCGCCGACGCTCGGAGCCCGGCGACCGGCCAGGCCGTCTCGAGCATGTTGCCGCCGATGTCGAACCAGCCTTCGCCGTTCGACGTGAGCTTCGTGACGTCGAGCGGGAAGCGGCCCGGCGCCGCGACGGACGGCGCGTCGTCGTCGGCGGGAGGGGCAGGCTCTTGCAGCAGCTCTCGTGCTTCGCGGCGTCGTCGCCGACCTCGCCCGCGCCGCACGTCCTCATCCCCGCCGGCCCGTGTTTGCCGCCGCACGATCGCGCGTCGACGCATCGCTTCGACAGACCGCAGATCTTCGTCGCGCAGTCCGCGTCCGCCGCGCACGCGAGGCCCTCCGCGCACGGCGGCGCGTTCGGGCCGCCGCAGTCGACGTCGGTCTCGCCGAGGCTCGGCGACTTCTTCCCGTCGCTCGTCGTCGGCGCCGCGCAGACGCCACCTTCGCAGCGGCCCTCGCAATCGTCGTCGCCGCCGCAACCGCCCGGTTGCCCGCCGCCGCCGCTGCTCGCGTCCCCTCCGTCGACGCCGCCCGGCGCGCGCGACGGAGCGTCCGCGGCGTCGTCGCCGCACGCGGCGAAGACGAGGAGCGCGGCGAGCGGGAGAACGAGGAGGCGCCGCACGTGATTCAGAACGCGCCCGCGCCCGGCGCGCCCGCGCCCGGCGCGCTCGCGACCTCGAACTCGCCGCGGTGGCGGCGGAGGGGGAGCGCGACCGGGACGCGGTCGAGGACGCGGTCGAGCACGAAGCCGGGCTCATCGGTGGGGAGCAGATCGCGCGTCAGGCCCCACACCGCGGCGCCGGTGGCGTCGAACATCCACGCCGAGAGCTTCACCTCGTCCTCGAGACACACGTCGTCGGGGGACCAGCGTGACGCGAGCGGGCCGCCGAGCGACGGCGGGCGCACGCCGAGCTGGCCGTGATGCACCAGCGCGGTCGCGTCGTCGTGGCGCGCGCACGCCATCACCGTGTGCACCTCGAGGACCACGACGAAGCTCGCGCCGCGCTCGCGCATCTGCTGCAGCGTCGCGTCCGTCGCGCGGAGGTCGGCGAGGAACCAGTCCTGCACCCCCACCTCCGGCGGCGACTCGCACTCGCTCTCCGGGCGCGCGCCGCTCGCCGGCTTGCCCGCGAGGCCGTCGAGCATCGCCTGCAGGCGCGCCGTCTTCGCCGCCGGCTGGCTCTCCGTCGGCCGCTCCGCGAGCGGGCGCTCCACGAAGTGACGCGCCGGCACCGATCGCTCCACGACGCAGGAGCGCGGGAGCACCACGAGCGCGTCGCCCGCGTAGCGCTGCGGTGGCGTGCCGGCCTCGTGCTGCACCGGCCGGCTCACGCACCCGAGCGCGCCGAGGGCGAGGGCGAGGGTCACGGGAGCGAACGCGCGCATTGGATGCATCATGCAGCTACCCTTTCGAGCGTCCAGAGGACCCAGTTGGCGGCGTTCGTCGAGGTGGTGACGCGCCAGCCCTCGGCGCCCATCCGGCCGAAGAGCGTCGCGATCTCGGCGCTGCCGCCGTCGTGCGTCTCGCGCCGGCCGTCTCCGAAGAAGAGGACGAACTGCGGGCGGAACGTCACGCGCGCGTCGCTCGGCGCGCTCCAGTACCACTCGACCATGCAGTGCTCGTAGCGAGTCATGCGAGTCATGCGCCCCACCTCGAGATCTACCAGCTCACGAGCACCTTGGTCTTCACCTCTTCGAGCTTCTTCTTCGCCGCATCGAGCTCGCGTGTGGCCGGATAGAGCACCTCCGCCCGCTTGATCATCGCCTCCGCCCGCTCGACGTCGGCGGCGCGCTTCACGATCGTCATCTCGCGGAGCAGGTCGAGCGCGTTGTCGCAGAGCATCGACGCGAGGACCACGCGGCCGTTGCGGTGGGTCGGACAGATCTTCATCGCCCGCTCCGCCGCGGCGAGCTTGGTGCGCGGATCCATGTCCGTCTCCGACATGAAGACGAACATCTGGGCGCAGCCTGCCGCATAGGCCAGCTGCGACGGGTCCTTCTCCACGCGGCGGGCCAGCGTCTCCATCATCGGCTTGAACGGATCGAGGAGGTAGCGGAGCGCGGACCAGTTCCGCTCGCGATAGAGCTCCCACCCGATCCGTTCGAGCTGGCCCACCACGAAGTGCTCGACCTGCTCGTCGTGCCCCGACCACGTCCACACCGCGACCGCACGCAGGACGAGCGTGCGCCCCTTCGTCGTGAGCTCCCCCTGGACGTTCGCCTCGTCGAGCGCCTCGCGGATCACGTCGAGCGCGCCCTCGATCGCGGCGTTGCGGCGGCGGTTCGTCTCCACCTTCAAGCGCTGGCGCGCGGCGTCGGGCAGCGACGCGATCTTCGCCGCGTCGTCCGAGCGCGCGAGGGCGAGGAGCGCCGACGTGCCGGCCGGCTTCAAGTCGCGCGACGCCGCGTCCGCGCGACGCCCCAGCTCGCCGACGAGCTCGTGACCGACGCGCTCGGGCGGGATGCCCGCCGTCTTCGCCGCGCTCGGTCCGAGGACCGCCTCCTCGAGACGGGAGAGGTACGCGCGCTCCTCGCCGAGCGCGAGCCACGACGCGAGCGACCACACCCACGCGTTGGCGGCGAGGTCGGGCGCGGTGCTCTCGAGCGCGGAGGCCGCCTTGGCGTGGAAGAGCGCGAGGTGGTGCAAGAGCTCCGGCGTACAGCGCGCGAGCGGGACCTTGTCGATGAAATGGCCGAGCCCGGCCACGTCTCCCGCGAGCGCGGCCGTGACGGCGGCGGCGCCGCCGGGGAGCTTCCGTACCTCGCCGACGAGGCCGCCCGCGCGCGGATGGATGCGGACGCTGGGATCGCCGCGGTCGGCGACGAGGAGGGCGAACAGGCGCTCGGCGACCGTCTCGTCCTCGAGGCGCTGTAGGAGCATCTCGTCTTCGTCGCGCCACGCACTCACGACCCCGGATCTTATCCCGCGCGTTGCTTCGTTCGAGGTCGTTCCTTAAGGTTGAGGGTGGTGCCCGCGCCGTACCGCATCGCGTCGCCTCCCGAGCCTCCGCGCACGGAGGAGGCGGACAGCTACGAGCAGATGCTCGTCACCGAGCGCTCGCGCGATCGCCGGACCGGCGCGCTCCTCGCTCTCCTCGCCCTCACCCTCGCCGCGATCGGGTTCTCCTCGCTGAAGCCGCGCAAGCCCGCGCCCGCAGCGGCGGACGAGGCGCGGCAGCGGCTCGAGCTGCGCATCGCGCGCGCGAAGCGGACGGTGGAGGACGCGAGGACGCGCATCGACGAGGCGCAGGACCGGTTCGCGCGAGACCTCCGCGCCGCGATCGACGCGGAGCTCTCGCCTTCGGAGCCGCTCACCGCGTGCCCCGTCTCGCTCGCGGAGCCCGGTCGCCTCGTCCGCGGACGGCCGTCGTTCCCGCTCGCCGTCACCGATCGCGGCGCCGTCACCTGGAGCCCCTCGATCCATCGCGTGTGGCAAGACGTCGGTCGCGCGGAGGACTTCTTCGGCGGCGACAATCCCTCCGCCGGCATCATCTACGCCGAGGCGTTCGAGACGTCACCGATCGAGGCGCGCCTCGTCCTCGACGTCGTGCTCGTGCGCACGAAGCACAAGGTCCCGATCCGCACCTCGCCGACGACGTACGAGCCAGGCTCGGTCGACGGCATCGCCTACGTCTACGACTGGCGCGAACGCCGGTTCGTCTGCGCGGGCGAGGTCCACGCCACGAACGCGCAGGCGCTCGAGTATTCGTTCAACGACGGCCTCGACGCGAAGAGCTGGCAAGTGCGCGAGCCGCGCCTCGACGCGACCCTCGAGGACGACCTCGAGACGCAGGTCGCCCGCGCGATCACCGCGCCGAACGTGCTCTACTCAACGTCGGGGGCGTTGCCCCCGACACCCCCACCCCAGACACGGCCCTCGCGCTGACGCGCTCGGGGCGCTTCGCGCCCGCTTTCGCGGCCGCTTCTGGGGCCCCTCGTGGGGGGCGTGCGAGGGGGGGGTCAGTCTTTGGGGATGCACTCGAGGTTGTATTTGCGGTGGCCTTGGCTGTCGATGGTGAAGGGTTCGCAGCTTGGTTTGGGTTTGGGTTGGGGCGCGGGGAGCCAGGCGGGCTTTGGGGGAGGGCTGGCGTCTGCGGCGGGGGCGGGGGGCTCGGGAGTGCTCTCGGGGGTTGCGCTCGGCGTGACGTCGGGGGCGAGGTCGGGGAGCGCGCTTGGGGGGCTTGGCGGTGTGGAAGTGGAAGCGGAGACGGAGGGGGCGGGGGTCGCGGAGGCGCGGTGCGCGAACGATAGGCCCATGAGCACGAAGCCGATGATCGCGAGGGCGACCATGAAGCTCACGAGCGCGATGAGCGGCGCGAGGTCCTTCTGCGTCCTCGGCGCGATCGGGACCTCGGTCCCGATCGGCGTCCCCGTCACGCCGCTCACCTCTTGCGCCGGTTGCGAGAGCGGGAGCATCGGCGCGGAGCTGTAGCCGCTCGGGGGCGGCGGCGCGGGGGGCGGCGGAGGAACGCTGACCGCGGGCGCGAGCGCGCCGGCCGCCTTCTCCATCGCCTCGATGCGCTCGGCGCGAACGCGCAGCGCGGTCTCGGCGAACTTCTCGACCCAGAGGCCGACCTCGCTCGCCGGCGCGAGGCCCACCTTGCGTTCGAGATCGAGCGCCATCTCGCGCGCGGTCTGGTAGCGCTTGTCTGGATCGGCCGCGAGGCCGCGCATGACGATCGCGTCGAGATCCGCGCTCACGTCGCTGCGAACCTCGCTCGGCTTCGCGAACGCACCCTGCATGATGCGGGTGACGATCTCGACGTCGCGCGCGCCCTCGTGGAGCCGCTTCCCCGAGAGCGCCTCCCACAGCACGACGCCGCACGCGAAGACGTCCGCGCGGCGATCGACCTTGCCGCGGATCTGCTCGGGCGACATGTACGCGAGCTTGCCCTTGATCTGACCTTCGCGCGTGACCTGCGCGCGACCCGCCGCCTTCGCGACGCCGAAGTCGAGGACGCGCGCGACGCCGTCGGCGCCGATGATGATGTTCTGCGGGGACACGTCGCGATGCACGACATCGATGAGCTCGCTCGCCGAGCCGCGCGTCTCGTGCGCCGCGTGAAGCCCGAGGAGCACGCCGTGCAGGATCGACGCGAGCACCTTGATCGGCACGATCGCCTGCGCGTTGCGACACGCGCGGAGGAGGCGCGAGAACGTCTCGCCGTGGACGTACTCCATGACGAGGAACAGCCCGCCCGTCTCCCGTCCGCCGAGCACGGCGGGCCCCGGCGTCTCGATGACGTCGACCATCGGGACGACGTTCGGATGACGGATGCGCGCGACGATGCGCGCCTCGTCCATGAACATCGTCACGAACTCCTGATCGCTCGTGAAGTGCGCGTGCAGGCGCTTGACCGCGACCGTGCGACCGAACCCCTCCTTGCCGAGCAGTCGACCGAGATGGACGGTGGCCATCCCGCCCGACGCGAGCACGTCGAACAGCGCGTACCGCCCGATGATGAGCGGCTCGTCTTGTGCCTGCGCCGCCGCCGTCACGACCCCCCAAGCGTATCAGAACATAATTCTCAAAGAAGAAAGCGGCGCAGCCGTGGAGCTGCGCCGCTTTCTCAACGTCGGGGGCTTCGCCCCCGACACCCCCACCCCAGACACGGCCCTCGCGCGGAGCGCTCGGGGCGCTTCGCGCCCGCATTCGCGGCCGCTTCTGGGGCCCCGGGCGGGGGACTGCTTTAGGGGCCGGCCATGTCGTTGAGGTCGGATTGGAGGGCGAAGACCGGGAGGAAGAAGTAGAGCGCGATGTTGCGGCTGGTGGGCTGCATGCCGCGCATCTGCTTGGCCTTCTGGACCTCCTTCGGGACCATCGTGAGCCAGTAGATCCAGTTGTAGATCGGGATGATGACCGGCCAGCGCGGGAAGCCGGGGTTGCCGGCCGCGTTCCGCATCTCGTCGAGCGCCTTCAGCATGTTGATGAAGAACCAGACGAGGAACGCGAGGTTCAGGAGGCTGCCGACGAGCGCGAGGATGGGCACCTCGATCGCGCTCGCGACGCCGCTGATGATGTTCGGAACGAAGATCATCAGGAGCTGCGGCAGGAGGCCGAACATGAACGCGTTGCGCAGCGTCGGCTTCGCGCCGCTCGGTGCGCCGCCGTAGCCCATCTGCCCCATCCCCTGCTGCATCTGGCCGAACGCACCCTGCATCGCTCCGCCGAAGCCGCCGCCGGGAGGCGCGCCGTAGCCGGGCTGACCGCCGGGCTGGCCGTAGCCGGGCTGACCACCAGGCTGCTGACCGTAGCCGGGCTGACCACCGGGCTGCTGGCCGTAACCGGGCTGACCGCCGGGCGGAGCACCGGGAGGCGCGCCGTAACCAGGCTGACCACCGGGCGGACCGCCGAAGCCGGGCTGACCACCGGGCGGCGCGCCGGGAGGCGCTCCGTAACCAGGCTGACCACCGGGCGGCGCTCCGTAGCCGGGCTGACCGGGAGGCGCTCCCGGCTGACCATAGCCACCCGGCTGCTGCTGCGGGGGCTGACCGTAACCAGGCTGACCACCGGGCGGCGCTCCGGGCTGGCCGTAGCCACCTTGCTGCGGCTGCTGGCCGAAGCCTCCTTGCTGAGGCTGACCGGGTTGACCGTAGCCGGGCTGCTGGCCGGGGTAGCCGCCGCCGGGCGGATAACCGGGGGGATAGTTGCCACCGGGGGGTTGGTTCATGGCGGACATCTTACGCTTGGTTCGGGCCCGCGATCACGTTTTGTTCGCGCGCACCCCCGAGCATGGAAACCCGCACAAAAGCTGGACGAACCCCTCAGCGAGGCGCTAAACCGCTCGAATTGGGTGCAGGATGCACGGATCTGGGCGGCGACGACCGCAAGGGGCGCTGCACCTTGATCGGCACGAAGAAGTAGAGCGCCACCGCGACCGCGCCGGCGAGGAACAGCGCGGCGACGACGCCGAGCAGGATGCCACGCTCCTGCCGCTTCCGCGACTGCTGCGCGGTCCATCCCTGCACGACGATGTGGCGGCGGTTCTGCTCGTAGACGTCCTGGGGTCGTCGCGACGACGGCGGCGGCTGCGTACCGCTCGGCGGCGCGAGCGCGGGGGCGAGCGCAGGGGCGAGGCGCACCGCCGACACGGCGGAGATGCGCGACAGCGAGCCGACCTCGCGCTGCACGTTCGCGAGCGCGCCGACGACGCCGACGGAGCCGAACGGCGAGATCGCGCGCGCGAACATCGCCGCGCTCGGCCAGCGCTGATCGCGATCGCGCGTGAGCGCGCGCTGCACGGCGTAGACGAGCTGCGGCGGCACGTCGGGGCGGAGCTGGGGCATCGGGCACGGCTCCTCGAACATCACGCGGTCCAGCACCTCTTTGACGGTGTTCCCGACAAAAGCCATTTGACCGGTAATCACCTCGTAGAGGATCGCGCCGAGCGCCCAGAGATCGGCGCGGTGATCGACCGTCATCGGCTCGCGCACCTGCTCCGGCGGCATGTACGCCGGCGTGCCGAGGCTCCGCGTCTCGCGCGTGATGCGTTGCTTGCCGACGCCGTCCGCCTTCGAGATCCCGAAGTCGAGCACCTTCACCCGCCGCGAGCCGTCGGGCCGCCGCGCGAGGAACAGGTTCGCGGGCTTCAGATCGCGATGGACGACGCCGAGCGAGTGCGCGGCCGCGATCGCGTCGAGCGCCTGGAGGACGTAGTCGCACGCCTCCCCGAAGTCGAGCGGACCTCGGTTCATGATCTCCTCCTCGAGGTCGTTGCCCTCGAGGTACTCCATGATCATGAACGGGATGCCGCTCGAGAGCATGCCCACGTCCGAGACGCGGCACACGTAGTCCGACTCGATCTTCGCCGCCGCGCGCGCCTCCGCGAGGAAGCGCTGGATCGACTCCTCCGGCGTCCCGAACTTGTGCTCGATCAGGAACTTGATCGCGACGACCTGATCGAGCGTCGTGTGACGGCCGGCGGCGACGAGACCCATCGCACCGACGCCGAGGACGCGCTCGACGCGATACTTGTCGACGATGTCGCCGATGTTGATCGGCGACCCGTACGGTTGCATGCCGTACGCGGGTGTCCCGTACTGCGCCACTCGCGTTCGATGTTAGCGAACGAGGGCGCGCTGAAACCTGGATCTTCTTTGCCTCACCAGCCGCACTGCTCGCCTTTGTTCTGATCCTTCAAGAAGGTGCGGAGCGGCGCGAAGTACTCGACCAGCGCGGACGCGTCCGCCTTCGTCTCCCCCGAGAGCACGGCGAGCGCCTCCGGCCACGGCTTGCTCTGCCCCAGCTCCAGCATCGCGCGGAGCTTCTTCCCCGCCTCTTTGTTGTTGTAGATGCTGCACGTGTCGAGCGGTCCGGTGTGCCCCGCCGCCTTGCAGAGCGCGCGGTGGAACTGGAACTGGTAGATGCGCGCGAGGAAGTAGCGGACGTACGGCGTCGAGCCGGGCACGTGCATCTTCGCGCCGGGATCGAAGTCCGCTTCGCTGCGCGCCACCGGCGCGTCGATGCCCTGGTACTTCTTCCGGAGCGCCCACCACGCGTCGTTGTACTTGTCCTTCGGCGTCTTCCCGGAGAAGACGTCCCAGCGCCACTTGTCGATCAGGAGGCCGAACGGGAGGAAGGCGATCTTCTCGAGCGCCATCTTCATCTGGAAGTTGATGTGCCCCTTGTCGCCCTTCGGCACCGCGTCGAGGAGGCCGAGGCCCTTCAGGTACTCGGGCGTGACGGAGAGCGCGAGCGTGTCGCCGATGCCCTCGTGGAAGCCGTCGTTGGCGCCCTGCTGAAAGAGGATCGGGAGCTTGTAGTAGTAGTGGAAGTAGTAGTCGTGCCCGAGCTCGTGGTGGATCGTGATGAGGTCCTCCTCCGTCGGCTCGATGCACATCTTGATGCGGAGGTCGTCGTTCCAGGAGACGTCCCACGCGCTCGCGTGGCACATGACCTCGCGGTCCTTCGGGCGCGTGAAGAGCGAGCGCTTCCAGAACGTGTCCGGCAGCGGATCGAGGCCGAGCGAGGTGAAGAACGCCTCGCCGAGCTTCACCATCTTCACCGCGTCGTACTTCTTCGCCTTCAGCTTCTTGTCGACGTCGAGCGATCCCTGCCCCGGGTACGGCTCGACGAGGTCGTAGACGTTGGCCCACTCCTGCGCCCACATGTTGCCGAGGAGCTGCGCCGGGATCGGCGCCTTGTCCTTGATCTTGTCGGCGCCGTACTTCGCGCGGAGCTTCTTCCGCGTGTAGCAGTGGAGCTCGTCGTAGAGCGGCTTCACGTCGTTCCACAGCCGCTCGACGTCGGCCTCGAACGCGTCGGGCGGCATGTCGTAGCCGGAGCGCCAGAGCGCGCCCATGTCCGCGAAGCCGATCTCCTTCGCGCCCTTGTTCCCGAGCTCGGCGTAGCGCGCGTACTTGTCGCGCATCACCGGCGCGATCGCGTGCCAGCCGGCCCACGCCTCGGTGAGCTCGTCCCAGCTGCGGCTCTTCTTGAGGACGCGGTTCAGATCGTCGAGCTTCATGCACGTGCCCGGCACGGCGGGCTTCCACGTCTTCGCGAGCGCGGAGCCGGCCTTCGGGCAGTACTCGCCCTTCGCGTAGGTCGCGGTCATGCTCGTCGAGATCTTCGCGAGCTCGCCGCGCTCGTCGGCGTTCGACGGCGCGGGGACGACCTGCGCGAGCTTGAGGAGCATGAGCTGCCGCGCGGTGACGGGATCGATCCCCGTCAATCCGTCGAAGCGATGCGCCTTCTGGATCGCGTCGGTGACGTAGGCCGCGGTCGCCTCCTCCCCCGCCGCCGCGAGCGCCTCCGAGTCCTCGGTGACGAAGTTGAGGCTCACCCACCCGGCCTGATCGCGCGCGGTCCACAGCCGGCGGAGGTCCTTGTCGACTTGCTCGATGAACCTCTTCGCCTCCTCCGGCGTCGCGGCGGCCGGCGGCGTCGCCGTCACGGGCTGCGCCGTCGCCGGCTCGCACTTCGGGCACGGCGCGACGGGCGGCGGATCGCTTCCGCCGCACGCGACGGCGAGGAGGACGGTGGAGACGGACACGAAGAGGCTCGAGAGACGCATCGCGCGCGCTTCTAGACCACCGGTGTCAGGTTGGCAAAGCACGACCGCGACGCCGCCGACGCGAGCGCCAACTTGTCTCGACGCGAGCCAAGACAGGCATCAACCCCACGGAATTCCCGGCGGCACGCGCGTCGCAATGACGGCCGGCATGCTGCTGAAGAACGCCCTCTCCGCCGCCGTCCCCGCGATGATCGCCGTCATCGCGTTCCTCCACGCGCACGCGGTCGGGGCGCTCATCGACGCTTCGTCGACGACCGCGGCGTCGGTCGCGCCGTTCGCGGAGGCGCGGGCGGCGACCGCTCCGCCCGCGAAGGCGCGCGGCGACGCGGAGACGATCCTCGCGCGCAACGTGTTCGACCACACCGCGACGCCGGCGCAGAAGCTCATCGGCGCGCGCCAGACCGCCGACGCGCCGTCGTGCGAAGGCGTCCGCGCGCTCGTGAGCGTGCGCGTCGACGAGAACGACGCGTCGTTCGCCGCCCTCGACGTCGGCGGCAAGCGCTACATCCGCCGTCGCGGCGGCTTCATCGACGGCCTCGCGGTCGTGTTCGTGGGAACGGACCGCGTCTGGCTCGCGCAGAACGGCGTCGTGTGCCAGGCCCGTATCTTCGGCGCCGAGCCGCCGAAGCGCGCGGCCCGAACCGCGTCGGCGTTCGAGCAGGAGATCGGCGCGAAGATCCAGAAGACGGGACCGAACGAATACGCGATCGATCGCGGCGCCGTCGCGCGTCTGCTCGAGGCGCAGACGGAGCTCATGAAGACGCCGCTCGCGCCGGAGAAGGAGAACGATCGCGTCGTCGGCTACCGCCTCGTGCGCGTGAAGCCGGGCAGCGTGCTCTCCCTCCTCGGCCTCGAGTCGGGCGATCGCCTCGAGGCGGTCGACGGCGTCGCGGTCACGAGCCCCGAGGGGATGATGCAAGCCTACGCGCGCCTCAGCACCGGCACGCTCGAGCGCCTCACGATCCGCGTCACGCGCGCGGGCAAGCCGACGAGCCTCGACTACACGATCAAGTGAGCGCCGCGGCGAGGCGCGCGATGCCGTCGAGCACCTTCGCCCGCGGCGCCGCGGTGAAGCAGAGGCGCGCGAAGCGCTCGTAGCTGCCGAAGGCGTGCCCCGGCGCGAGGAGGACGCCGCGCGTGGCCGCGCGCTCCAGCACCGGGAGCGCGGGCGTACCGAAGTCGAGGAAGAAGTACGTCGCGCCCTCGGGGACGTGGAAGCGGAGCGGCGTCTCCGCGAGCGCGCGCGCGCACTCGTCGCGCACGCTGCGGTAGGTCGCGCACGCGGACGCGGGGAACGCGTCCTCCTCGAGCGCGGCGACGGCGGCGCGCTGCATCGCGACCGACACGTTGAACGCGGAGTGGGTGGAGACGCGACGGCCGAGCGCGACGACCGGCGCCGGCGCGAGGCAGAAGCCGACGCGGATCCCCGCGAGGGCGTGGCTCTTCGAGAGCGAGTGCAAGACGACCGTGCGCTCGCGCATGCCGGGGAGCGTGGCGATCGAAGGCGGCGCGGCCTCGTACGCGACGTCGGCGTAGACCTCGTCGCTGAAGACCCAGAGGTCGTGCGCGCATGCGAAGTCGGCGATGCGAGCGAGCTGCGCTGCGGAGAGCACCTTCCCGTCCGGGTTGTTCGGCGAGATGAGGTAGAGCGCCTTCGTCTTCGCGCTCAGCTTCGACGCGAAGACCGCGGTCGGATCGAGGGTAGGGTCTTCGTAGAGGCGCTGCGTGAGCGGAGCCTCGACGGGGTGCGCGCCGCACGACGAGAAGATGCCGGGCGCGAGCGGCCAGTACGGCGACGCCACGATGACCTCGTCGCCTTCGTCGAGCACCGCGCGCGCCGCGCAGAAGAGCGCGTGCGTGCCGCCGTTGCCGACGAGGACCTCGCTCGCCGCGTCGTAGCCCCCGCCCGCCCGCTTCGCGATCGCGGCGCGGAGCTCGGCGGTGCCGGCGGTGGGGCCGTAGCGATGGAGCGAGGCGTCGTCCGGCGCGAGCGCCGCGAGCGCGCGCGTCGCCGCGCCCGGCGGCGCGACGTGGGTGTCGCCGATCTGGAGCGGGATCAGCTCGAGGCCGCGCGCGGTGAGCTCGTCGATGCGCGCCTGGAGCGCGGAGAAGACCGGCGGCTGGATGCGCGCCGCCGCGCGGGAGAGTCCGCGCGCAGACACTCAGAAGCCGATCGCGCCGCCGATCTCGGGGCCGATGCTCGGGGCGAACGCGTTGAGGAAGGCGAGGTTGCCGCGGACGCCGAAGGTGAGCGCGAAGTTCTGCTTCACCGCGAAGCGGCCGCCGCCGCCGACGGAGAAGAAGCCGGGGCCGGCGATGTGCCAGGCGTCGGGGTTCTTGTCGGTCCGGTTGCCCTCTCGGATCTCGACCGTCTTCACGCTGACCTTCGTCTCGAACTGCGCGGCGCCCGCGCCGGCGAAGACGTAAGGAGCGAAGCCCTTCTTGAAGAGCGCGTCCTTGCCGAACACGTAGGTGCCGCGAAGCTCGAAGTGGATCGGCACCGCGAAGCGCTTCGCGTCCTCGCCCGCCGCGGCGCCCGGGTAGTTGTTGAGGATGAGGCCGAGGCGCGCGCCGAGCTGGAAGTTGCCGGAGAGCGAGTAGTCGGCGCTGATCAGGATGCGGATGTTGCCGAGCGCGCCGCCGCCCGCGACCTTGTCCGAGCCGCGGTTCGCCGAGGTGACGATCGCGTCGTTCGCGGCGCGGCCGGTCGCGGGATCGCGCGTCGGGTAGTCGGCGCCGCCGTCGACGCAGTAGTAGTTCTTGTCGTTGAGCGGGAGCGCGGTGTCGCTGTTCAGCTTGCACGCGTCCTCGACGCTCGGGACGAACGCGTAGTCGAGCGCGCCGGAGAGGCCGACCCAGAAGCGCGGCGCCTTCGCGTTGCTGCCCTCGTAGTCGGCGCACTTGCTGCTGTCGCAGCGGTTGCTCTTGCACTCGGCGTCTTCCTCGCAGAACTCGCCGCCCTCCTTGCCGGTCGGCTCCCTGTCCTCGCTGACCGCGGGCTTCGCGCTCTTCTTGCAGCCGGGGAAGTTCGGCGGGCAGTCGCCCGTGTCCTGGCACTGCGTCGGCGGGGACGAGCCCGGCAGGCGCGGCGCCTCCTCCGGCTTGTCGTTCGTGACCTGCGTCTTGTACGGGTTGTTGCGATCGCCGCCCTGCGCGACGGGATCGTTGTTCGAGTCGAAGCCGGTGAGGAAGTACTGCGTCACGCCTTGCTGGACGTCGGCGCAGGGGATGAGGCCGCCCCACCCGTTCTCGCCCATCTTCTTCAGCTCGACGTTCCTCCAGTCCGCCATGCCGAAGCCCTTGTAACGAGCGATGACGCGGACGAGCGGCGTCTCGCCGTTGTACTCGGCGTAGACGGGGATCGACGTGCGGACCTGCTGCTCCGTCGTCGGGCTGTGCGCGAAGTCGCCTTCGGGCTGGCTCGTGTTGGCGGCCGGCTTCTTCGGCTTCGGCTGCTCGTCCGGCGCCGACGGCGCGCCGCCCGCGGCCCGCTTCTTCGCCTCGTTGAACGAGGCCTCGAGGTCCTTCGTCTTGATGTCGGGATCGAGGTTGATGCCGGGGTCGATCTTGAGCGCGTTGACGAAGCTCTGGATCCCCTTCTCCTTGTCGAGCTGGCCGCCGATGAGGACGACGCCGAGGTCGCGCTGCAGGCGCGCGCGGAGGCCGGGGCCGCACTTGTTGTCGCCGCACGTGCCGATCGCCTTCTCGAGCTTGTCCTGCGCCTTCTTGAAGTCGGTCGTCAGGTAGTCGTCCATCGCCTTCTTCTGGAGCCCGGTCGCGGCCTGTTCCGTCTTGCCGTCGGCGAGGGCGGCGGGCGCGAAGAGGAAGAGCGCAAGACCGAGCGCAAAGACGAGCGCGGTGCGGGCGTACGAGGACATCAGGGTCGGTCCATTACACCCGTTTGGCCCGCACAGGCCGACAAAACTACGGCGAACTGCCCTCGGTTCGTACGAACTGGACACGCCTGTTCAGGGCTTTGTTCGCGGCGGTGTCGTTCGGGACGAGGGGCTGGGACATGCCGTAGCCCTTCGCGACGAGGCGGCTGTCGGCGAGGCCCTTCTTCACGAGGTACGCCTTCACGGAGTCGGAGCGCTGCTGCGAGAGCTTCAGGTTCATCGCGGCCGCGCCGACGTTGTCGGTGTGGCCCTGGACCTCGATCGTGATCTTCGGGTTCGCCGCGAGCACGTCGTAGACCGCGTCGAGGATCGGGAAGCTCACCGGCTTGATCGTCGCCTTCGCGGTGTCGAACTGGATCTGCTGCGTGATCCGGATCTCCTTCGCGGTGACGACGACGAGGGCCGGGCAGCCGGGGCGCGCGGCGTTGGGCTGGCCCGGGGTGTTGGGGCACGCGTCGTCGACGTCGGGCACGGTGTCGTTGTCGTTGTCCGGATCCGGGCAGCCGTCGTCGTCCTGGAAGCCGTCGGGATCCTCCGGCTCGTTCGGGCACTTGTCCTTGTCGTCGGGGATGCCGTCGGCGTCGTTGTCGAGGTCGGGGCAGCCGTCCTCGTCGAGGTAGCCGTCCTTGTCCTCCGGCTCGAGCGGGCACGAGTCCTTGGAGTCGGGGATGCCGTCCTTGTCGGTGTCGGGATCGTCCGGGCAGCCGTCGATGTCCTCGTAGCCGTTGTAGGTCTCGCGCTGATCGGGGCACGAGTCGAACCCGTCGGCGATGCCGTCGCCGTCGCGATCGCCCTCGCGCGCGTAGTTCGGCTCGTCGTTCGCGCAGCGATCGGAGGGCGACAGCTCCACCGCCGCGTGCGCGTTCGACTCCGCGACGTAGATGTGGCCCTGCGCGTCGCTCAAGCGACCTTGATCGAGGCGGAGGCGCGCGAAGCCGATGTGCGATTTCGCCAGCGCGAGCTCGCGCGGAGCGCACCGCACCGCGCCGTTCGTCTCGGCCTTCTTCACGACCGCGTCGAGCCCCGCGAGCTTGGCGCGCGTGACGGGCCCCGCCGCGCACGACGAGAGCGCGACGAGGAGCGCGACACCGCACGCGAGGCGGCGAGGCGCGCGGGCACGAGGAAGGCCGGGGCTCACGTCAGTTCTCCCAGCCGTTGCTCTCGTCTTTGTCCTTGTCGGCCTTGTCGGGATCGTCGCCGCCGCGCTTGCCGCTCGAGATCTTGTCGATCGCCTTCTGCGCGTAGGTCTCCGCCGTCTCGGCGAGGTTCGCCGCGTCGCCGTAGCTCGCCTCCGACGCGTGGACGCGCGCCTCGTGGAGGTGCTCCTTCGCGTAGTAGTACTCGTACGGCGCGGCCTTCTCCGCCCCCATCTCGCGCGCCTGCTCGAGCTTCGCCTCCGCGGCGTTCACGTTGATCGCGTAGTAGACGCTCCCGCACCCGGAGAGCGCAGTCAACGCAAGAGCACCGATCGAGAGCCGCATCGCGGCCACCAGAGGTACTACAGGCTCAAAGCTTGCGGAAGACGCCAACGACGACGCCGAGCAGCATCGTCGGTTTGAAGTCCATGGCGCGGACGAGGATGGGGGCCATGGTCTTGTTGGCGGGCTGGAAGCGGACGTAGTCCTTCTCGGGGTAGTAGTACTTCACCGTCGCTTCGTCGCCGATGAGCGCGACGACGATCTCGCCGCGCTTCGCCTCGAGCTGCTTCCGGACGAAGATGTAGTCGCCGTTGAAGATGCCGGCCTCGATCATCGAGTCGCCGTGGATGCGGAGGCCGAAGACCTCCCGGCCGCCCTTGAGGAGGCCGCGATCGACCCGCACCGTGTCGATGACCTGCTCCTCCGCGAAGAGCGGGAGACCTGCGGCGACGCGCCCGAGCACGGCGACCTCGATCACGTCGTCGTCGTCGTTCGCCGCGACGCCGCTGCCGACGCCGACGGCGCGGCCGATCGGGACGTCGCGACCGATCTCGACCGAGCCGGAGCCGCGCTCCTCTTCTTCTTCGGCCGGGACCTCGGCGTTACTGTTCGCGTGTGCGGTGGGTCGCAGCGCGCGAGACTTCATGTCTTCGCGCGTGAGGTAGCCTTTGCGCTCGAGCGCGCGGAGGTGATCGTTGACGCCGTTCGTCGAACGAATCCCCATCTTCGCGCCGATCTCGCGGAGCGTCGGCGGATAGCCGCGGTCGGCGATCGACTGTCGAATGAAGTCGAGGACCATTTGCTGCCGCTCGGTGAGACCTTGCACGTTGTTCAGGCTACTGAACGGGCGTACCCGAGTCAAGCAACGGGCTCACTTTTGTCCACAGGTTCTACAGATGAGCCAAATCCGCCTCGAAACAGGTAGAAAAGCGGCATGGCGTACGAGCGGTGGCTGATCGCGCGAGGGAACGTCCTCGCGCCGAACTGGGAGACCCTGATCGCGCTCGTGAAGAAGATGCGCGAGGAGAAATGGCTCGTCGGGCCGGGGCGGGCCTTCACTACGGTCGAGGTGGGCGAGGCCAACGAGGAGCCGGTGCCCGAGACGATCGATCGCGCGTGGATCGACGACGAGAGCCGCGAGGAGCTCCGGATGGTCTGGTCCTGCGCGGGTGCGCAGGCGCCGCTCGCAGGCGCGGAGGCGAAGACGATCGAGCTCCAGCGCGCGCCCGACTTCGTCTACCCGGTCCGGAAGGAGATCGGCCCCCTGCCGACCGAGTGCCGCTGCAAGGAGGACCTCTCCTTCGAGTGGGACGAGGAGGAGCTGACCCCGACCTTCACGAAGTCGACCGGCATCTACACCGAGTGCGAAGCGTGCAGCCGCACCTTCGATCCCGCGAAGGGCACCGCGAAGCTCTCCGATCCGGTCACGAAGAAGACGGAAGACGTGAACGGAGGTGCAGCGTACCGCTTCGCGATCAAGGTGGTCTCGGAGGAGGCCGCCGCCTTCGCGCCCGCGTTCCTCGCCTTCGTCGAGAAGGAGTTCGGTCGCTCCTTCTACGAGGTCGGCGCGGCTTCATAGCAGGGGCTGCGCCCCTGCACCCCGCTCGCACGATACAGAAAAACGCGAAGCGCGTTTTTCTGTCGCGTGCTCGCCTCGACGAGGGGGGGCTTATCGGGCGCCGCAGCTCCCCGGGCTCGGTCGACCGTCGTTGATCGAGGGCCAGCCGTCCTTCCATGTCACCCGATCGGCGAGGCCGAGGCGCGGGCTGCCGCCGCCCACCCGCCCCTTCTCCCAGGCGTGGAACACGTACCAGTCGGCGCCGTCGGGGCCCTCGACGATCGAGCCGTGGCCCGGACCCTGCCAGCAGTCGTCGGCCGTGCTCGCGAGGATCGGCGCGCCGTGCTTCTCGAACGGACCTCGCGGGCTGCGCGATCGCGCCACGCCGGTCGCGTAGCGATGATCGAAGAACGCGTTCCCGCTGTAGAAGAGGTAGTACCAGCCGTCCCGCGCGATCATCCACGCGCCCTCGACGAGGTTCGCCTCCCACGGCAGGTCGTTGCGAAGGAGCTCGACGCGCTTGCCCACGAGCGAGAGGCCGTCCGCCGCGAGCTCCTGGAGGAAGAGCGGCGTCCCCGCCGGGGGGAGGCCGTTGCTCTCCTGCTTCCAGAGCATGTAGTGGCGGCCGTCGTTCGGATCGCGGAAGTAGTGCGAGTCGATCGCGCCGATCGGCGACTCCGCGAGGATCGGCTTCCCGCGATCGACGAACGGACCGGTCGGCGCATCGCTCGTCGCGACGCCGAGCGCCATCTTGCCGGTGGTCTTCGACTTCGCGGTGAAGAAGACGACGTACCTGGCGCCGACGCGATGGAGCTCCGGCGCCCACGGCGCGCCGTCGTACCAGGACGGCTCGCTCCCGCGCGGGAACACGTAGCCGACGTGCTGCCAGCGCACGAGGTCGCCGCTGACGCGAATGGGGTAGATGCCTGCGCTGCCGCCGGTGCTGACCATGTAGTAGCGACCGTCGACGTCGCGCATGACGCCGGGGTCCGCGACGCCGCCTTGCGCCGCGGGGATGACGGGGTTCGGGATCGGCTCGTCGTCGTCCGCGGCGATGGCGACGCCGGCGTCCGCCGTCGGCTCTGCGCTCGCGGCGGCGTCCTTGCTGCGGCTGGGCGGGAGGCGATCGGCGCGGAAGGAATCGCTCGTCGTCCCGTCGAGCTCCGGAGACGAACACGCGACGAGACCGAGGAACGTGAGGAGAGCGAGTCGAGGCATGCGCGCTCACGAGCACGCGCCGCGCCAGCGCCGGCGACGCGTGTCTCCGCGGGAGACACCAGGCTCGCAAACGATCCGCCGGGCGCGCGGGGCCCCGGCGGCCGGGCGCCAGGCGCTCAGAAGCGGCCGGTCGTCGAGAGGAACGTGAGCTTGTCGTTCGTCTCGCGGAGGCGCGACGCGAGCATGCGGACGCAGCTCCAGAGGACCTCGTAGGCGAGGTCCTTGTGGAGGAAGAGGAGATCGTCGAACGCGTCTTTCGTGATGACGAGGAGGCGGCAGCGCTCGTGCGCGAGCGCGCCGGCGGAGCGCGGCGACTCGTCGAGGAGCGACATCTCGCCGAAGACCTCGCCCGGGCCGAGCACCGCGAGCGCCTCCTCGCCCATGCCGCCGACCTCGCGCGAGATGCGGACCTTGCCTTCGAGGATGATGTACAGCTTGTCGCCGGGGTCGCCGTACTGGAAGAGGCGCGAGCCGTACGCGTGCTGCTCCTCCGTCATGACCGAGGCGATGAGCGCGAGCGCCTCCGGCGTGAGGCCGTCGAAGAACGGCACCTTCGCGAGCTGCGCCTCGCGCTCCGAGCCCGGCTCCGGACGCGGGTCGGTCGGCTCGGCGATGACGCTCGCGTCGTTGGCCACGGCGCGAGCGTATCCTGCGCTCCCGCGGACCGTCCAGGACGGAGGTCAGTGCGCGCCGTTCGCGGCGAGCCAGCGCTCCGCTTCGAGCGCCGCCATGCAGCCGGTGCCGGCGGCCGTGACCGCCTGGCGGTACACGAAGTCCTGCACGTCGCCCGCGGCGAAGATGCCGGGGAGCGAGGTCTGCGTCGTGCCCGGCTTCGTCTTGATGTAGCCGTTGTCGTGGAGATCGAGGATCCCCTTGAAGAGGTCGGTGTTCGGGGTGTGGCCGATCGCGACGAAGAAGCCCGTCACGTCGACGACCATCTTCTCCTTCGTCTTGTTGTTGAGGACGCGGACGCCGGTGACCTCGCCCTTCGACACGTCGAGGATCTCGTCGACCTCGGTGTTGTAGAGGATCTGGATCTTGTCGTTCTTGAAGACGCGGTCCTGCATCGCCTTCGACGCGCGGAACTCCTCGCGGCGATGCACGAGCGTGACCTTCGAGCAGAGGCCGGAGAGGTACATCGCCTCTTCCATCGCTGTGTCGCCGCCGCCGACGACCATGACCGGCTGCTTGCGGAAGAACGCGCCGTCGCAGACCGCGCACGCGCTGACGCCCTTGCCCTGGAGCGCGGTCTCGCTCGGGATGCCGAGCCACTTCGCCTGCGCGCCGGTCGCGATGACGATGGTCTCCGCGGTCCACTCCTTGTCGTCGTCGCCGGCCCAGACCTTGAACTGACCCTGCTTCGAGAAGTCGACCTTGTTCACGTCCTCGGTGCGGATCTCGACGCCCTGGTGGATGCCTTGATCGCGGAAGCGCTTCATGAGATCCGGCCCAGCGACTTTTTCGGGGAAACCGGGATAGTTCTCGACATCGTTCGTGATCATCAGCTGCCCGCCGGGGATGCCGCCGCGGGCGAGCCCCTCGAACATCAGCGGCTTCAAGTTGGCGCGCGCCGCATAGATGCCGGCGGTGTGTCCGGCCGGGCCGGAGCCGATGATGATGACCTTCCGCGTCTCGCTCATGACGCGGCAGCATAGCAGCTACTTCTGCCCCTCGAAGTCCTTCGGCTCGATCGGCGGCGGGGGCTCGGGCGTCGCGCTCGGCGCGGCGATCGCCGGCGAAACACGGGGTTTCGTGCTCCCCGCGCGAGGAACGGACACGACCGTGGCCGGCGCGGAAACGTCCACGGCTGGGCTCGACGCCGGCGGCGACGTGGGCCCCTACTCGCTCAGCGGCCCGCAGACAGTCCCCGTCCTCGCGAAGTGACCGGCGCGAAGTAGCTCGGGCCTGCAAGTCCCTCGAGCGCGCGTTGCGCGTCGCGGACGCGGACGCGGCGGGGGGTGGGGCCGCCCTTGGAGCGGCGGGCGCGGGTGATGCCCTTGGCGGCGCGGTAGTCGGTGAAGAGGGAGAGCGCGATCGTGCCGAGGCCGCACGCGATCTGGATCGCGGACGCGATCGGGTCCTTCTTCGCGTAGCCGAGCAGCACCGGGGCGAGCGCGGCCTGCGCGCCCGACGTGTGGTCGGCGAGCTCGTGGAGCTCGATCGAGATCAGCTTCGCGAGCGAGAGGCGATAGTCCGTGATCGCGGACACGCCAAAGGCGGAGAGGCCCAGCAGCAAGCCCATCGCGCGGCCGCGCTTCGTGCGCGCGAGCACAGCCGACGTGAGGTACGCACCGCAGGCGAGGTAGTCGCCGATCCAGTGCACGTCCTGCGGGATCACGCGCGCGAGAGGGAGCGCGCCGAAGAGCGGCTTCGCCGGCAACGTCGCGGTCGGGCGCTGCTCCGCGAACACGATGCGCTCGACCGCGTCGATGAGGAGCACGACGCGCGGGCGCAACGTGACCGGGATCTCCTCGCTCCGATCGCGCAGCACGCCGAGCGCGCGCTCGAGGCGCTCGACGACGTCGGGGCGGGCCGGAGCCTTCCACGCGTGCGTGCGCCCCGCGTCGCGCTCGAGCTCACCGAGCACGGTGCGCGTCGCGGCGAGCTGCGCGCTCAGCGTCTGGTTCCCGAAAGCATGCTCGTAACGGCCGAGCTCGTCCGCGATCGAAAGCGCATTCCGGAGCTCGAGATGAAGGGCAGTCGCATCCATACCCGCCCACACGCAAACCAAGTGCCGCCCCAAACCCTCTCGGGGGGCCCGGGGGCGCGGAGCGCGTCCCCGCGCGACGGCCCCCGGCGGGAGAGCTCGAGAGGGCAGAGCCCTCTCGAACCTGCAAGCCCATCAGTCGCGGACCGGGGTCGCCTTCAGCGATGCGCGGCCTTCCTTCACGTAGACCGAGAACTTCACGCGCTTGCAGCCGTGCCGCTGCATGAGCGCGTCGCGGTTCTTCTTGAGCGTGCCCTGGAACTTCTCGAACGTGAGGCCGTCGGTCGGCTCCCCGCACTCCTTCTTCGTGCGGATGAAGTCCTCGTAGACCTTCTGCCACTCCGCGGTCGGATCGGCCGACGCACCGGCCGCGGGAGGATGCGCGCCCGACGCCGAGGCGAGCGCGTCGCCCGGCGGCGCGACCATCGTCGGATCCTCGCTGTCGTCCTTCGCCGGCTTCTTGTTCGCGCCCGTCCCGCCCGGGAACGGCGGCGGAGGCATTTTGTTCGCGGCGGGCGAGGCTGCCACGGTCGCGCTCGGCACGCCCCCGGTCGCAGCCGGCGCGCCGCCGAACGCGGACTGGACGTTCGCGCCGCCGCCCGTCATCGCCATCGTGCGATCGGGCGCCGGGAACGGAGTGCCCCCCGCGGGCGCGGCGTTGCCGGTGGCGGCGGGGCGGGAGCCCGGCGCCGGCGGAGCTTGGCCCGGGAACGGAGGACGACCCGCCGTGCCCCCCGCGCCCGGCGGAGACGGCGCGGCGCCGGCGTGGCTGCCGGTGCTGCTCGGGCCCCCCGGCACCGTCGGCACGTGCGGCGGCGCCGACGCGTCGTTGAGCGGGAACGAGAACGCGCTCATGTTCGGTTGCGCGGGCACCGGGCCCAAGATCGACTCGAGGTCGGCCGGCTTGCGGCCGGCGCCGCCGCCCTTCTCGATCACGCGCTGGATGCCGGCGTTGATGTCGCTCGCGATCGCGCGGTACGCGCCGCGGACCTTCGGGAGCTGGAGCGCGTCGGTCTTCCCCGTCTTGAGGCTGTCGGCTTCGCGCGCGAGCGCCTTCATCGGCATCGAGTGCTCGAGGTACGAGAAGAGGATGCCGAACAAGGCCGCGCCGGCGAGGATGACCCCGACGAGCCAGAGCTTCACGTTCTTCTTGTCGGTGTCGTCCGCGCCGGTGAGGAAGCCGGTCGGCGAGGAGATCGCGACCTTCGGCCGTGCGACGGCGAAGCCCGCGCCGAGCTCCCACGAGTCGCCGGGGATGCGGACGTAGAGCACGCCGCCCTTCTCCTCGGCGAGCGGACGCACGTCGGTGCGGCCGCTCTCGCGGAAGCCCTTGTCCTCCGCGACGCTCTTGAGGTCCGCGCCGAGCGCCTCGAGCGACGCGTCGTCGAAGCCCTCCGTGTTCGCGGCGGAGGCGACGCGCATGCCGAGCGCGAAGAACGCGAGGTTCGTGCGCGTGCGCTTGCCGACCTCCTTCGCGTACGAGTTGTCGACCCAGCGCATCGCGACGACGGCGCCGAGCGGGGGCTGCCCCGCCTCGTCCTCGACCGGACGCGTGACGACGCGCGCGATCTTCCCGCCCCAGACCCACGTGTCGTCACGGAGGAAGCCGTGGAGCGCGTCGAACACCGCGGGGTAGCCGCCGAGCTCGAACTGGGGAGAGCCGTTCACCGCGTCGTAGCCGATCTGGGAGACGAGGCGACCTTCGCGATCGACGAGGAAGAGGACATCGGCCTTGTACTCGGCGGGGAGCTTCTCCGCGAAGCCCTGGAGCGCCTTCTGCCCCTCCTCCTTCGCGGACGCGGCGACCGTGTCCTTGCCGTTGGCGCCCTTCAGCGCCTTGCCGATGTTCTGATCGGTCGCGGCGAGGAGGAGGAGGTCGAGGCGGCGGCGCGCGTCGACCTGCATCGCCCAGCTCACGACCTGGCTGTCGGCCTTGAGCGTCTCTTCCATCGCCGCCTGGTTGCGACGGTTGTACTGACCCACCGCGAGCGCGACGACGTAGTACGCCGCGGCGAGCAACAGCGCGAGGATCACGTACCAGATTCGACTCAGGATCATCATTTGGTCTCGAGCCCTTCGTCGAGCTTGAGCGGCTCCTTCAGCTCCAGCGGCAGCCCCTTGTCCTTCGCGCTGAAGTTGACCGGCTTGCCGATCGGCTTGCCGTTGAAGAACGCCTTGAGCACGTAGTCGCCCGGCGGGAGCGCGAAGCCGAAGGCGCCGTCGCGCCCGGGGTACGCGACCTGCGCGACCTGCGGGTCGACGAGGATGTACGTGCGGATGCTGGGGAACAGCTCGTCGCGGACCTCGTACTTGCCCGCGCCTTGCGGCGACCAGGTGCGGCTCCCGTTCGGGTTCAGGTCCTCGGCGTTGAGGAGCTTCTGACCGGTTGCACTCTGCACGTAGATGCGGTGCTTGAACGGGTCGAAGTTCTTGAAGGCGAGCGCCGTGTTCGGCGTCACCACGATCGTGGTCGGGAAGACGCGACCGCCGGTGACGGACATCAGGAACTCTTGCTTCTCCTGGTTCGCCGAGGTCGTGGCCGCGAGGCAGATGTCGCGCGAGGGGTTCGCGGAGAGCGTGCGGAACTGGACGCCGACCGAAGGCGAGGGCTCGCGCCACGTCCAGCGGCGCGACTCGGGCTTCGCCGTCTCGGCGTAGACCTCGGGCACCAGCTTCTCGTAGCCGGAGATCTTCCCCTTCACGTTCGGCGCGCCGGCGCGACCCGTGGTCGTGAACAGCGCGAGGGCGGCCAGGAGCCCCGTGACCAGCTTTCTTTGCATGAGCGGAGCGAGGGTAACCCAAAAACGCTATCCTCTTCCACGTTGGAGGAGCCGATCCCGAGCTCAGCGCTCACGGCTGTCCCGATCGTCCTCGAGCCGCGCGGGGACCGGCCGGCTCCGCTCGTGTTTCGGCAGGGCGCCCACCCGCCGTTCGGCATCCGCTGGTACGGCGTCACCTCGCTCTTCGGGCACTTACGTAACTTCGTCTCCCGCGCGATCGCGACCGAGTCGGTCGACACACGCGACTGGATGCGCCCGAACGCGCCGGACGACCTCCTCGCGCACGCGATCAGGCTCATCCACCCCGACGCGCCCGCGCCGCCGGCCGGCAAGACGCTCACCGAGGTCCTCGAGCGACCGGTCTGGATCGACTTCGCCGCCGACACGGGCGACGATCGCGACGTGAGCGCGCGCGTCGGCGCGATGCTCGCCGCGACCTACACCGAGGGCGGGCGGCTCCTGCCGCGCGGAGACATGCTCGTCTTCGGGGGCGACGTCTCGTACCCGGTCGCGACCGCGGACGAGATCTACAAGCGCCTCGTGCTCCCGTGGAACGAGGAGCTGCGGAAGGTCGGGGCGAGCAAGCGGAAGCGGATCCTCCTCGGCGCGCCGGGGAATCACGATTGGTATGACGGCCTCGACGGGTTCGGCCGCCTCTTCCGCCGCCGCATCGACGAGCCGTTCAAGGCCGACGATCGCGACACGACGCCGAGGCTGGGGAAGCGGCTGCGAAAGCGCGCCGGCAGGAAGATCGGCCTCGTCGCGCGCGCGGTCCACCTCGACGAGGTCGGCTCGCTCTACGGCATCCTCCTCTCCGCGATCCGCTCGCTCCGCGCGTTCTTCACCGGCAAGGCGATCAAGCGGCGCCGCCGGCTCGTCCTCCGCGGCTACGAGCCGATCCAGGAGGCGAGCTACTTCGCGTTCCCGCTCGCGCCGGGCCTCGATCTGTGGGGCGCGGACCGGCAGCTCGGGCGCGTCGACTTCCGCCAGCGCGCGTTCTTCACGAAGCGACGGCGGGAGGACACGTCCCGCGCCGTGCTCTTCGTCGCCGGCGACCCGGCGATGGCGTACGGCCACCGGAACGAGCCGGGGGCGCGCATGCTCAGCGCCTGCCGCCTCAACCTGGAGCGCGACCGCGTCTTCTTCCTCGCGGGCGACTTCCACCACTACGAGCGGCGCGCGGTCGGCAAGTCGCTCCACGTCATCGCGGGCGGGGGCGGCGCATTCTTGCATGGTACACGCGTCGCGCCGTACCCGAAGGTGTCGGGCCCGCCCGCGGCGGTCTACCCCGACGCGGCCGCGTCGCGGCAGCTCGTCCTCGGCGTGCCGCTGAAGCTGATGATCGGACGCGCGGGCCTGCTCGCGCACCTCGTCTTCGGCCTCCTCGCGTCGGCGAGCCTCGGCGCGGTCCGCGCCCACGACGCCGTCCGCTACGGCACGCCGGCGGCGATCACGGCCGGGCTCTTCCTCCTCTTCTATTTCATCGCCCTGCAAGGGGCCCAAGGCACGCGCCTCCAGCGCGCGGGGATCGCGCTGCCGTTCGCGCTCGCGATCGGCCTCCTCCCCGCCGGCCTCGAGCGCGTGGTCCCGCACCTCCCCTTCTACGCGTCCGACGCGGCGGTGATGATCGCGTGCGCGTTCGTCGGCGCGTTCGTCTTCGGCGTCTACCTCACGCTGCTGATGCTCACCGGCCTCGAGCACCAGCAAGCGTTCACGGTGCTGGGGCATCCCGGGTACAAGCACTTCGTGCGCCTCTGCGTCCATCCCGACGGCAAGATCGAGGGCTGGGCGATCGGGAAGGACGACGTGCTCGACGACGATCCGCCGCTCCTCGTCGATCGCTTCGCGTGGGATCCGCGCGCCCGTTGAGGACGCCGCTCTCGGTCCTCGATCTCTCGCCGGTGCCCGCGGGCGCGAGCGCCGCGCGCGCGGTCGCGAACACGCTCGACCTCGCGCGCCACGCGGAGTCGCTCGGGCTCGAGCGCTTCTGGCTCGCGGAGCATCACAACGCGGGCGCGCTCGCGTGCTCCGCGCCGGCGGTGATGATCGCGGCGGCCCTCGCCGCGACGTCGCGCGTCCGCGTCGGCGCGGGCGGGATCATGCTGCCGAACCACAGCCCGCTCCACGTCGCGGAGACGTTCCGCGTGCTCGGCGCGCTCCATCCCGGCCGCGTCGATCTCGGGGTCGGGCGCGCGGCGGGGACCGATCCGAAGACCGCGCTCGCGCTCCGGCAGGCGCAGGAGCTCCTCGGCGCGGAGCGGTTCCCGGCGCAGCTCGCGGAGCTCCTCGACTTCGTGTCGCGCGAGCCCGACCTCGGCGCGCGCTTCGGTCCGATCAAGGCGGCGCCGATCGGCGTGCCGCCGCCGCCGGTCTTCCTCCTCGGCTCCGGCCCCGACAGCGCGCGGCTCGCGGCGGAGCGCGGCCTCGGCTACGCGTTCGCGCATCACATCGGCCCCGACGGGTACGCCGCCGCGATGCGCCTCTATCGATCGTCGTTCCAGCCGTCGCCGGGGCGCGCGGAGCCGTACGCGATCCTCACCGTCGCCGCGATCGCGGCCGCGGACGAGCGCGCGGCGGACGACCTCGAGCGCGCCGCCGCGCTCGGGTGGCTCCGCTTCGGTCAAGGCCTGCGCGACCTGCCGCTGCCGAGCGTCGCCGAGGCGCGCGCCTACGTCTTCGACGCGGACGAGGAGGTGCTCCGTGCGCAGGGCCGCGGCCGAAGCTTCATCGGCGAGGCCGCGCGCGTCGCCGATACGCTCCGCGCGATGGTCGCGGAGGCGCAGGCCGACGAGCTCATGGTCGTCTCCGCGGTGCACGATCACGACGAGCGCAAGCGATCGTACGAGCGGCTCGCGAAGGCGCTCGCGTGAAGCGAGATCGCGCGGCGATGGAATGCGGACCGCGCTAGTATGCGCCGCCGTGAGGCTCGGCATCGACTTCGGGACGACGCGTACGGTCGTGGCGTGCGCCGATCGCGGCAACTACCCGGTCCTCGCCTTCGTCGACGACGCCGGCGACTCGCACGACTGGATCCCCTCCGTCGTCGCGGAGAAGGACGGCGCGCTCCTCTTCGGCTTCGACGCCCTCGCCTCGGACACGACCGTCGTTCGCTCCTTCAAGCGCCTCCTCGCCGACGCGGAGGCGCGGCCCGATCGGCCGATCCGGATCGGCGCGGTGTCGATCGCGCTGGCGGAGCTCGTCACGCGTTTCCTCGCCCACGTGAGGTCCGCCGTCCTCGAGCGCTCCACCTTGAAGGAGGAGCTGAAGGAGGAGCCGCTCCGCAGCGTCGTCGCGGTGCCGGCGAACGCCTCCGGCGCGCAGCGGCTCCTCACGCTCGACGCGTTCCGCCGCGCGGGCCTCGCGCCGATCGCGATGCTGAACGAGCCGTCCGCCGCGGGCTTCGAGTACACGCATCGCCACCGCAACACGCTCACGTCGAAGCGCGATCACGTCGTCGTCTACGACCTCGGCGGCGGGACGTTCGACGCGTCGCTCGTGCGCATGCGCGGCCTCGCGCACGAGGTCCTCACGACCGGCGGCGACAACCACCTCGGCGGCGACGACTTCGACGAGGTCATCCTCGACCTCGTCCTCGCGGCGGCGCAGAAGACGCGCGCCGACGTCGACGTCGCGCGCCTGCGCGAGCAGTGCCGCGAGGCGAAGGAGCGGCTCAACCCGAGCTCGAAGAAGCTCACGGTGGAGATCGACGACGCGCCGATCGCGATCCCGGTGAGCGACGTCTACGAGGCGTGCACCCCGCTCGTGGAGCGCTCGATCGAGGCGATGCTCCCGGTCATGCGCCGCCTCGACGCCGAAGACGGCTCGGCGGGCGCGGGCTCGGGCTCGGGCTCGGGCGAGGAGCGCGACGACATCGCCGGGATCTACGTCGTCGGCGGCGCGAGCGAGCTGCCGATCGTCGGGCGCGCGCTGCGGAGCCGCTTCGGCCGGCGCGTGCATCGCTCGCCGTACGCGTCGGGCGCGATCGCGATCGGCCTCGCGATCGCGTGCGATGAGGCGGCGGGCTTCGAGCTCGTCGATCGGTTCACGCGCACGTTCGGCGTCTTCCGCGAGGGCGACGGCGGCAACGCGATCACGTTCGATCCGATCTTCACGCGCGACACCGTGCTCCCCTCCGCCGGCGCCGCGCCGGTCGCGTTCCGGCGGCGCTACCGCGCGGCCCACAACGTCGGCCACTTCCGGTTCCTCGAGTGCAGCGCGATGGACGAGTCCGGCCGCCCGCGCGGCCACATGGTCGTCTCCGGCGACTGCCTCTTCCCGTTCGAGCCGCGCCTCCGCGAGCGCGATCTCGCCGGCGTCCCGGTCGAGCGCACGCGCGGCGACGGCCCGCGCATCGAGGAGGAGTACACCCTCGACGAGCACGGCATCGTCGCGGTGAAGATCAAGGACCTCGACGCGGGCTTCGAGCGCGTGTTCCAGCTCGGCGCCTGAGGGGTCAGGCAACGTCAGGGGCTTCGCCCCCGACACCCCCACCCCGCGAACACGACCCGCCGCGTTTGCGCGGCGGGTTGCTTCGCAACCGCTGTGGCGGTCGCATTCGCGGGGCCCCTTCGGGGGCCCCACCCGCGAACACGACCCGCCGCGTTTGCGCGTACGCCCTGCACGGAGCGGCGTCCTTCGTGCAGGGCGTACTTTGCGCGGCGGGTTGCTTCGCTGGGGCGGTCGCGTTCGTGGGGCCCCTTGGGGGCCTCGGCTCGCGTGGCGCCTGACGTGGCTGCCATGGCTCTGCCGGGGCTTCGGGCCGGATCGTGGGGGAAATTGCGCGGCACGGTCGTTGCTTTGGCGCGATGCCGATGCGGCTCGTCCTCGTCTCTCTCCTCTTGTTGACCGCCTGCAGCGGGGCCTTCGACACCCGCGACGAGGACTTCGCGATCCCGACGGCGCCGAGCACGCAGGCTCCGCCTCCGGGACCGACGGCGCCGTCGCGCCCGATGCGGCCCACGTATGCGACCGAGCGGCGGACGAGCACGCGCGCGTACGCGAAGGTCCACTCCGGCGACGGCTACTCGTGCGCGATCGACGACCGGGGCGCGGTCGACTGCTGGGGGAGCACGCCGCCGCGCCCGCAGTGGAGCGTCGACGAGCTCGCGGTGCGCGACAAGACGGTGTGCTCGCTCACGCGCGCCGGCGCGCTCCAGTGTTGGGGCGACATCGAAGGCTGGATCCCGCCCGACGTCGGGCCGCTCCACGCGCTCGGGATGGGCTACCGCTTCGCGTGCGCGCTCGACGCGGAGGACAAGCCGCGCTGCTGGGGCCCCGCCGCGCCCGACGCGCCCGACGAGGCGTTCGAGTCTCTCGCGGTGGGCTGGAGCCACGCGTGCGGCCTCCGCGCGGACGGCGCGGTGTCGTGCTGGGGCGACGCGCGCGCGATCGCGCGGACGCCGGCGCCGCCCGCGACGTTCACCCAGCTCGCGCTCGGCGGCCTCCTCTCCTGCGCGCTCGACGACGCGGGCAACGTGACCTGCTGGGGCGACATGCTCGGCTACGCGCCGTCGGCGCCGATGAAGCGCGTCTCCACCGGCAACGGCATCGCGTGCGGCGTCCGCGAGGACGACGACACGCTCACGTGCTGGGGCAGCAACGTCGCGCGCCTCTTCTCGTCGCCGGCGGGGTACTACGAAGACGTCAGCGTCGGCACCGACCACGCGTGCGCGGTGCGCATGTTCGACCGCAAGGTCGTGTGCTGGGGCGCCGACGACGAAGGTCAGGCGAGCCCGCCCTGAGGCGCGGCCAGGCGCGACGGCGCGCGCGCGACCTCGCGCCACCATGGATCGATGCGCTCGATCCGCACGGGCTCGATCGCGCGGCCGAGGCGCGGCGTGACGACGTGCGTACCGGCCGCGTGCGCGACCAGCGTCTCCGCCGGCTCGTCCCAGGCGTGGAGCGCGAGGTCGAACGTGCCCCAGTGCACCGGCAGCAGGGTGCCGCCGCCGAGCATGCGATGCGCCGCGAGCGCGTTGACGGGGCCGAGGTGGATGTCGCCCCACGCTTCGTGGAACGCGCCGATCTCGAGCATCACGAGGTCGAAGCGGCCGCCGTCGATCACGCGCTCGCGGATCGTCTCGAAGTCGCGCGTGAGCCCGGTGTCGCCGCTGAAGAACACGCGGTGCCTCGTGCCTTCGATCACCCACGAGGACCAGAGCGTGCGGTTCCGATCGAACGGGCTCCGCCCCGAGAAGTGACGCGACGGCGTCGCGTGGAGCACGAGCCCGGTGCCGGGCACCGCCGTCTTCTCCCACCAATCGAGCTCGACGATGCGCGCCGGCGGGATGCCGAGCGCCTCGAGCCGCGCGCCGACGCCGAGCGACGTCACGAACGGCACCTTCGCTCCGATCGTGTGCGCGAGCGCGCGGACGGAGGGAAGATCGAGGTGATCGTAGTGATCGTGCGAGATGAGGACGGCGTCGATCGGCGGCAGCTCCGCGATCGCCGCCGGCGCGGCGTGGAAGCGCCGCGGCCCCGCGAACGACACCGGCGAGATGCGCTCCGACCACACCGGGTCGGTGAGGACGCGCCAGCCGTCGATCTCGAGGAGCGTGGTCGAGTGCCCGAGCCACGTCGTGCGCAGCCCGGTCTCCGGGCGCTTGCTCCACGCCTCGTGCGGCCGCTCGAGCGGCATCGCGCCGGGCGGCCGCTTCTGCTTCCCGCCGAACAGGTACTCGCCGGTCGTCGACATCATCGAGCGCCGCTTCGCCGAGTCGAGCGCGAGCCGCGGCTCCGTGTTGTGGAACACGCCGTCCCTCCAGTTGGCAGACCCGGTCACGCGCTCGTCACGAAGGTCGATCGGCATCGCTCTTGGGATGCTCTCCCCCACCCCGCCGTTCCGGATACACTGGCGCCGTATTGTCGGGGAAGCGGTACATCATCATCGGGGACGGGGCGGCGGGGACGACCGCCGCCCAGGCGCTGCGCGCGTCCGATCCCCAGGCCACGATCGCGATCCTCTCCGACGATCCGCAGGCCGCGTACTACCGCGCCGCGCTCACGAACTTCCTCCTCGGCGAGCTGCGCGAAGAGCAGGTGTGGGCGGTGCCGCCGTCGTTCTACGACGAGCTCGCGATCCATCGCGTGCTCAGCCGCGTCGCCAAGATCGACACCGAGCGCAGGCACGTGTTGCTCGCGCAAGGCGGCCGTCCGCTCTCGTACGACGCGCTCCTCATCGCGTCCGGCGCCCGCGCGCGCCCCCCCACCTTCGAGGGCGCGCTCCTCCCCGGCGTCATGGTCATGCGGACCTTGCAGGACGTGCACAAGGTCTTCGACCTCATCAAGCTGCGCGGCCTCCGCAGCGCCGTCATCTGCGGCGGCGGCCCGCTCGCGCTCGAGTGGGCGCACGGCCTCACCCACCGCGGCGTGAAGGTCATGATGGTCGTGCGCGATCGGAAGTTCCTCCCGACCGCGATCGACACCGTGTCGAGCGACCTCGTCCTCGCGCGCCTCCGCCAGGGCGGCGTCGAGGTGCGCATGGGCGACGAGGTCACGCACGCGATGCCGGGGCGAGAGGGCCGCGTCGCGGGCGTCGTCCTCAAATCCGGCGAGCGCGTTTCGTGCGAGCTCGTCGGCGTCGCCTTCGGCGTCATCTGCAACTCCGAGTTCTTGCAAGGCACGCCCGTCGCGCTCGCGAAGAGCGGCGGCGTCATCACCGACGATCAGATGCGCACGAGCATCCCCACCGTCTGCGCGGCCGGCGACGTCGCGGCGGTGAACGGCAAGCTCCTCCAGCTGTGGGAGCCCGCGCGGATGCAGGCGCGCGTCGCGGCCGCGACGATGCTCGGGCGCACCGAGCGCTACCAGCCCGGCGTGCACTACATGGCGACGCGCCTCTACGACCTCGACGTCGCGAGCATCGGCGAGGTCGCGCAGACGCCGCAAGGCGCGGAGGAGATCGTCGACTTCCCGCAGCGCACCGGGCAGATCTCGTACAAGAAGCTCTGCCTCCGCGACAACCGCGTGATCGGCGCGCTCCTCTTCGGCGAGCGCGCGGCGGCGGTGCGCCGGCATGGGCGCGCGTTCAAGAAGCTGATCGACTCGAAGGCCGACGTCTCCTCGATCAAGGGCGAGCTCCTCGACGCCGCGTTCGACCTCTCCGCGTGGATCAAGACGCAGGAGCTCGTCGACAAACCGAAGGTCGCCGCGGTGACGCTCGCGTCGGCGGCGCGGATGAAGGGCACCCACGCGATCAACCTCGCCGACCTGCCGCCGCTCCCTTCGATCAAGCCGGAGAGCACGAACGATCCCGGCCCCGCCACCGTCGCCGCCGCGCTCGCGATCAACGACCCCGCGCTGAACGGCCTCGTGCAGGCGGTGGAGCCGCCGCGCGTGAGGCTCGAGGCGCCGTTCGGGTTCATCGAGATCACGAGCTCCTCCACCATCGGGCGCGATCCGAGCGTGCCGGTGCCGCTCCAGGATCCCGGCGTGTCGTGGAAGCACGCCGAGCTGACCATCGCGGGGCAGTTCGTCTACGTGCGCGATCTCGGGAGCGCCACCGGCACGTGGGTCAACGGCGCGCCCGTCGCCGCGCCGAAGAAGCTGAAGGACGGCGAGCGGATCAAGGTCGGATCGACCGAGCTCGTCGTGCGCATCCAGCTCCCCGCGAGCGCGCCGCAGTCGGTCCAGCTCGGCGCCGCGCAGGCCACCGGCGAGCCGAAGCCGCACCTCGACGTGCTCACCGGCAACTCGCTCGGCCTCGGCTTCGAGCTCGTCCATCCGCAGGAGGTGATCGGCCGCGACGCGTCGTGCACGATCCGCCTCGACGACGAGTGGATCGACGCGCGCCACGCGTGGATCCGGAAGACGCCCGCCGGCTTCGAGCTCGCCGACGCGGAGAGCCGCGGCGTCACGAAGAAGAACGGCCAGGAGCTCACGCCGAACCAGTGGGTACCGATCGCGCCCGGCGACACGATCGAGGTCGGCGAGGTGCGCATGACGTTCACGATGCGGCCGGCGGTGGAGTACGCGGGCCTCTACGGCCCGGCGAGCGTGCACGGCTCCGTCGCCGGCGTGATGCCGACGCCGACCGGCCCCGGCGTGCCCGCCGCGTCGCGGGCCCCGCTGCCGCCCGGCATCTCGCACGCCCCGCCGACGCCGCAGGTCGGGTACGCCCCGCCTTCGATGGCGCCGAGCGGGCGGCCGTCGGGCCTCCCCGCGATGCCGGCGGTGTCGATGCCGGGGCGACCTTCGCACGTGCCGCCGCCGTCGCTGCCGGTCGGTCCACCGTCGATGCTGCAGCACGCGCGGTCGTCGCACGTGCCGCCGCCGTCCGCGTACATGGGCCCGCCCTCGATGCACGCGCGCGTCCGCGGTCGCGTCTCGGTGCAGCGCGGCCCGAACACCGGCAGCGTCGCGGAGCTCGGCGACGTCACCGTGATCGGCAGCCAGCCCGCGCAGTCCACCCTCGCGCTGCCGGATCCCTACCTCGGGCCGATGCACCTCGAGCTCCGGCGCCTGCCCGACGGCTTCTACGTGCGTGACCTCGGCGCGGCGAGCGGTACCGTGTGCCGCGGGAAGCGGCTCGGGCCGCACCCCTTCAAGCTCGCGAACGGCGACATCTTGATCCTCGGTCCCAACGTCCAGATCCTCTTCGAGGCCGCGCCATGAGCGACTCGCGCGAAGCCCTCGCCGCCCGCGCCGAGGCCGACGTGATGGCGTGCATCGGCTGCAACGACTGCATGCTCGCGTGCCCGCTCCCGAACGCCAAGCTCGTCACGATCGCCGAGATCAACGCCGCCGTTCACCTCCCCGTCGTCACGAACCCGCGCGTCGCCGAGTTCGTGATGGCCTGCACGCAGTGCCGCCAGTGCGTCCCCGCCTGCCCCTCCGACCTGAGCCGCGCCGACATGGTGCTCTACAACAAGCTCAAGGTCGAAGACCGCGTCCCGAACTACACCCTCATGCTCCAGGTCGGCGCGCAGGTGCGCCCCTCCGGCTGGACGCTCGACGACCTCGCCGCGCGCGTCGCCGAGGTCCCGCTCTTCGCGAAGGCGGCGCGCACCGATCTCCGCGCGCTGCTCCTCAAGGCCACGCTGCGCCAGCTCGCGCAGAACGAGGTCCTCTGCAAGGAGAGCTCCTTCTACGACCGCCTCTGCATCATCCTCTCCGGCTCGCTCGATCAGTCGATGCGCGTGCCGGGCGGCGCGCAGGTGTCGATCCTCGTCCTCGGCGAGAGCTCGTTCTTCGGCGAGATGGCGGTGATGGCCGATCAGCCGGAGCCCTACACCGTGCGCGCGCTCGTGCCGTCGCTCGTCCTCGAGATCCCGAAGGCGGCGGTGCACCGCCTGATGACGACGTCGAAGGACTTCAAGGCGACGATGGACGAGCTCTATCGCCGCCGCGCGCTCTGGACCTACGCGCGCTCGCCGACCGTGCTCTCCGCGCTGCCGGAGCAAGCGGTGACGGACATCCTCGACAAGGCCGAGCTCCGCACGTTGAAGTCGGGCGAGACGATCCTGCGCGAGGGGGCGCGCCCGACCGACGCGTACCTCGTACGGAGCGGCTTCCTCCGCGTGTTCCGCAACGTCGAGAACGGCAAGGAGCGCGCGCTCGTCTACTTCCGCGAAGGCGACATGTTCGGGCTCACCGGCCTCCTCATGGGCGAGCGCCATTCGCCGTTCTCGGTCCAGGCGACCACGCGCGCGGAGGTCATCCGCATCCCCGGCGCGCACCTCTTCGAGATCATCGGGCGCTATCCGCAGGCGCGGCAGGTCCTCGAAGGCGGGGCGCAGACCGCGGAGCGCGTGGCGCGCGAGAACACGTTCATGCCGGCGCCCCCACCTGGCCAGGGCGGGCCGAAGGCGGCGACCGCGTTCGCGATGTCGGCCGAGGTCCTGCTCGAGAAGGGCCTCGCGACCGGGACCGAGGTCCTCGTCGTCGATCAGACGAAATGTGTCAATTGCCAGAACTGCATCGACGCGTGCGGGCGCCGCCACAAGTACAGCCGCCTCGCGCTGCAGGGGCTCCAGGTCGAAAATTACCTCTTCCCCGCGTCGTGCCGGCATTGCGAAGATCCGGTGTGTCTCCTCTGCAGCGTGAACGGGATTGTCCGCTTGCCGAGCGGCGAAATCACGATCGTCGAGGACAACTGCATCGGCTGCGGCGCCTGCGCGGAGCGGTGCCCTTATGGCAATATCCGCATGCACAACCTCGATACGCCGCAGGAGGGATTCCTCCTCCGCCTCATGGGGATGTTCGGTCTCCGCGCGCGCAAAGCGGCAGAAGAGGAGCTCAAGCCGAGCGCGAACCGCGTCGCGGTCAAATGCGATCTCTGCGCGGGATATCCCGATTACGCCTGCGTCACCGCGTGCCCCGTCGGCGCGGCGTTCCGCATCGACCCGATGAAGTCGCTCGAGTCGCAGAACCTCGCTTATTCGCAGCTCCGCAGGGCCTGATCGTGAATCCCGCGATGCCGCCGCCGCAAGGCTCGATCCTCCCGCAGGCCGCGCGCCCGAAGAAGCTCGAACGTCCGGTGACGTTCTTCGAGAAGGGCTGGGCGTGGGCGGGGCTCAGCGCGTTCATCGCGTTCCTCTTCTTCCTCATCGCCGGCTTCTTCGCGCTCGGCTTCCTCTCCGGCGTCGACGACCTCCGCTTCGGCCCCAACCTCCGCGGCTACACGTTCATCGGCATCGTGCTCGGCGTCGTCGCGCTCGGGTGGATGTTCCTCGCCGGCTGGTACCCGCTGCGGAAGCGCCGCAACGTGACCGGCGCCTCGATGATGACGTGGCTGTGGATGCACGTCTGGTTCGGGTTCCTCGCCCTCTTCTGCGCGTTCCTCCACGCCGGCTCGGGCCTCGTCACGTTGACGATGACGAGCGGCAAGCTGCTCTTCTTGCTCCTCGCCGTCATCGTCCTCACGGGCGTGTTCTGGCGCCTCGCGTATTCGTTCATCCCGCCGCAGGCCGCCGCGCAGGTCCTCAACTACTCGCAGGAGGGCGCGAAGGACCGCGCCGAGCAGCTCGCGCTCGAGATCTCGAAGCTCACCGCCGGAAAATCGGAGGGGCTCTCCGCGCTGAAGGAGCTCCTCCTCCAGCGCGAGGTGCCGCCGCCGGAGCTGCATGCCCTCGCGCAGCGCATCCCTCCCGACGAGCACCGCCTCATCGACGAGCTCGTCCAGCTCGCGGCGAGCCGGCGGCGCGCCCTCGCGCGGCCGCCGCTCCAGGCCCGCTTCACCGCGCGGCTCCAGGGCTGGCGCAAGTGGCACGTCCCGATCGCGCTCGTCTTCTTCTTCGTCCTCGTCGTCCACCTCTTCGGCGCGTTCGACGTCCATCGCAAGGTCCTCCCCGTCGGCGTCGCGACCGAGGGCCCGCTCGCGGCGTTCCGTCCGTCCTCCGACTGCCGGCAGTGCCACACGCAGATCTACGACGCGTGGGCGGACTCGATGCACGCGCACGCGCTGACGAGCCCGATCACGGTCATCCAGAACAACCTCGACATGAACCACGGCCTCGGGAAGCTCCCGGCCCCGGAGCCGCGCCGCATGTGCATCAACTGCCACGGCCCCGCGGTCGCGGCGATGACGGACGGCTTCACCCTCCCGCTCGGCGTGGAGCGCGCGAAGGAAGGGGTGGAGTGCGTCTCGTGCCATCAGCTCACGGAGGCGGTGACCCCCGGCGGCGGCGCCTTCCCGAGCGTCTACAACGTGAAGCTGCAGCGCGGCGACGTCTACTTCGGGAACCTCGACGGCCCGGTCGGCAACGCGTACCACCGCAGCCAGAAGAACGACCTCTTCGAGAAGCCGGAGCGGCTCTGCGCGACCTGCCACATGGTGAACCTCGACAAGGACAAGGACGGCCGCATCACGAAGGGCGTCGATCTCGTGCTCCAGACGACGGTCGACGAGTATCGCGAGTACCAGAACAAGGGCGGCCGGGACACGTGCGTCGGCTGCCACATGCCGGTCATCCCCGGCGCGACCGAAGCGGCGAACGGCGCGGTCGCGCCTTTCCTCCAGGACTACACGCCGCCGCCGCGCACGATCCACGATCACTCGTTCGTCGGCGTGGACTACCCGCTCGACGAGGTCGCGAAGCGCGATCCGCAGAAGGTGAAGCGCGCGGCGCTCCTCAAGACGGCGGCGCTCTTCTCGATCGAGTCGCAGGCGGTGCTGCGCGACGTCTTCCAGCTCCGCCTCGCGATCGAGAACCAGAGCGGCCACAACCTGCCGACCGGCTTCGCGTTCGCGCGCCAGATGTGGATCGAGCTCGTGGTGAAGGACGGCATCAACACGGTCTTCTCGTCGGGTCTCCTCCGCGCGCCGACCGACGACCTCTGCGACGCGGGCACGTTCGGCGACCTCAAGAACCCGCTCCGCGGCTTCGTCGTCGGCTGCACGGAGGTCGATCGCCAGCTCGTGAACATCCAGCTCAAGCTGGTCGATCAGATCGCGACGAAGAAGGACAACTTCGGCCGCAACGTCGTCGACGAGGGCGGCGAGAACGTCCTCATCCAGTCGCCGATCGCGACGGGCGAGACCTACCTCCAGGAGCCCGGCGCCGGCGGCGTCGCGCGCGAGCGCCCGATCGACGGCGCGAACATGGGCCCGCTCCGCCCCCAACAACGCCGCTCGTACACGTACACGATCCCGCTCCCACGAACGCTCCGCACCGGCACCTTCACCGCGCGCCTCCTCTTCCGAAACCTCCCCCCCTACTGGATCCGCGGCATGGCCCGCGAGCAGCCCCCCGGCTCACTCCCCCGCCTCGCCCCACTGATCCCGAACATCCAGACGGTGGAGATAGCCCGCGTCACAGGCGCGTTCGCGAAGTGAAGTGCCGATGCCCCGCGGTAGATCCTCCGGGCACCATGTTCGGGCGCGTAACTAGCTGAGAACAATACAGACCACCTTGACCCACATTGGGCACACGGCGTGCAGGCAGGGCGGCCATGCGCTTTTCGGTGGCCTCGGTCGTTGCGGTGATTTCTCTGCTCGCGGTTGCTTGCGGTGATGAGGGACCGGCTTCGCCGAGCACCGGGGACGAGGACATCACGAGCAACCACGCCGACATCGTCGAGCTCGAATGGGAGGGCGAGGTCATCGCGCGCGCGGGGGAGCCGGCGAAGCAGGCGCTCGTCACGCAGCTCCAGTACCTCTCCGGTCACCTGAGCGCGGACGGCGACGCCGGCGCGCAGACGCGGCTCGCGCAGCTTCTCGAAGCGAAAGAGACGCCGAGCGCGAACGGCACCAAGAAGATCGCGTACCGCGCGGCGGTGCCGGTCGCGTGGCCGAAGTCGTCGCGCGCGCCCGCGACCTATCCGCTCGTCCTCCCGCGCGACGTCTCCGCCCTCGCGCGCTTCAACGCGAAGTACGACGGCGCCTGCGGCGAGAGCCACTACGGTCAGGACCGCTTCTGGTACGACTACAACCCGCGCGCCGCGGGCTGCAGGTTCGACGACGCCGACGTCCTTCGCGCGAACGCCACCGTCCGGCCGCACCCGGGCACGACGCAGGGCCGCTACCCCGAATACGACAAGGTCTGGGCCGACGGCCGCCTCGACGTCCTCATGGTGAACGGCATCATCGGCGACGACAACCGCTCCGACGAGAGCTACCGCGAGGTGGACACGATCCTCTCCTCGCTCGCGGGCTCGCTCGAGAGCACCCCCGAGAAGAAAGAAGCAGCCGCGACGCCGAGCATCCGCCGCGACGTCACGCTCACCGGCAAGCTCCGCGGCGGGCGCACCGTCTCCGTCCGCGCGCTCAACGTCCGCGAGGTCGAGACCTCCGGCCGCGACTTCGACACCGTCTACGGACCCGCGAGCGCGAAGGCCGACGTCATCGTCTACAGCGGCCACTCCGGGCTCGGCCGCCACATCAAGAGCCTCCTCTCGCGGATGGAAGTCGAGAAGGACCGCTACCAGCTCCTCTACCTCTACGGCTGCAACACGCTCGAGTACGTGAGCCCCGACATCTACGAGCGGAAGAGCGCGTCGAACGGCAGCGCCGATCCGATCGGGACGAAGTTCCTCGACGTCATCTCCACCGCGCGCCCCGCCTACGGCGACAACGGCCGCTCCACCCTCGCGATCGTGCGGGCGATGATCGACGCGAAGCAGTCGTACAACGACCTCCTCGCGCGCGACTTCTCGAGCTCACACCTCACCGTCGTCTTCGGCGAGGAAGACAACACCTTCGAGCCGTAGCGACGCGGCTCACTTCGTCGCGCGCCACACGCGACCGCGATCGCGCTCGGTGAAGTAGATGCTCGTGCCGTCGTCGGTGAGACCCATCGGACGCGAGAGGCCGGTCGCGAGCTGGACGAGGTCGGACCCGTCGCGCTTGTTCACGCGGACGACGAGGCCCGCCCTGTCGACCGTGATGTACGCGTACGTCGCGTCGACGACGATGGTGCCCCAGCGCACGTCCCCCACGAGCTTCACGTCGCTCCCGCCGTCCTTGGGTGTTCGGACCGCGTCCGTGTCGCTCGTCCAGTAGACCGCCTCGTCGTCGACGGTGAGGCGGCGGACGCGCGGCGCGGGGTGCCAGTCATCGTTTCGCTCGCCACCGTCGCGGAGCGCGCGGCCGATCGAGCCGCCCGCGCCGGGGCCGCCGCGGTTCGCCCAGTAGACGTGCGTCGCGTCGACCGCGATCCCCTCGACCTCCCTGCCCGCGTCCAGCGAGACGAGGTGGCCCAGCGTGCCCTCCGCCATCGCGCGGACGCCATGGTCGAGCGGACCTCGCGACGTGAAGTAGACGCCGCCGTCGCGCGTCGCCAGATCGAGCGTCGCCCCGCCTCCGTCCCAGACCTCGCGCCGAGCCTCGCGCCCGTTCTTCGGCAACATGAAGAGCGTCCTGTCGTCGATCGAGCTCACGACGAGGTCCGCGCCGAGGACGAGGACGTCGAACGAGTCTCGTGGCTCCGTGATCGCGACCGGCGGCTCCCCGCCGTTCTTCGAGAACGCGTACACCGCGCCGCTCCCGGCGCTCTGGTAGACGTGCGACGTGACGAACACGCGCGACTCGTCCACCGCGATGTACCACGGCGCCGGGATGCCCTCCGCGATCGGGTACGGCATGCAGACCCCGGCGCGACACTCGCCGCGCCCGCAGTCACGACCGCACCTGCCGCACGCGCGCGGGTTGGTCGGCGAAGGCTCGCACGTCGCCGGCGCGTCGGCCTCCACCTCGCCCGCGCCGTCCGGCGGCGGACGGGTGGGCGATCCTCCGCCGTCACGATCCTCCGCCCCCGCGTCCTGTCCGTCGAGAGCCGCGCCGACGAGCGAGAGACCACACGCCGCGGCGAGGCCCGCGCCGGCGAAGACCACGGCGAGCGCGAGCGCCCGCGTCCGAACGGTCCGAGATCGCATCGCATCCATGTTCTCGCACGAAGTCGCCCGCGCGTCAGCGACTCCTCGAGGTCAGGCTTCGAGCTCGAGGGTCCGCGGCGCCTTCAGCGCGCCCTTCGCGTGGAACACGAGCGCGAGCTTGAAGATGCGGAGCCCTGCCTCCGCCGACGCGCGCGGCGCCTTCTTCGGGAAGAAGCGGGCGAGGACGTCGTAGCTCCCCGCCGGAACGACGAGGGGCTCCTCGTCCCCTCCCGCGACGCTCCGCAGCACGAGCGCGCCGCGAACGACGATCGGAAACGCGACCGCCTGCGCGACGCCGGCGAGGCTCGTCTCGGGCTTCGCCGCCGGCGCGATCACCACCTCCACGTCGACGTAGTCGGTCTCGCTCGGCGTCGCGATCGCGACCATCGTCTCGAAGAGCGACATGCCGGCCTTCGCGTCGCCCCGCTTCTGGAAGTAGACCTGCGCCTTCTCGGCCTTGCTGAGCGCGGCCGGCTCGAGGTGGACCTGCGAATACGAGCACGACACGCGACGCTTCTGGATCTTCGGGATCTTCGCGCTCGCCTTCGTCGTCGCCTTCGTCTCGCCGAGCGCGGCGTCGATCGAGCCGAGCGCGGCATCGACGTCCGCGGGCGAGAGGCCGCTCGCGTCGCGGAGGGCTCCCTTCGCGATCCGCGCGGCGACGGCGGGGAAACACAGCGCCGTCTCGAGGAGGAAGCGCTCCTCGACGAAGCGGCGGGCGTGCTTCTCGAGCCACGGTCGGGCCAACGCGTCCGCTCCGCTGCGATGGGCGAGCTCCATCGCGAGCGCGAGCTCGTCCCCCGATCCCACGAGAGGATCGCGCGGCCCGAGCGCCTCGAGGTAGGCGTCGAGCTGCGCGAACGCCTCGCGCTCCGCGCCCTCACGCGCGAGGCACTGGACCCAGCGCCAGCGCTCGATCCAGTGCGCGCGCTCCTTCGGGCTCGTCTTCCGCCACCGGTCGGTGGGCGGCGCGTGATCGAACGCGTCGCACGTGACCCGCTCGTGGATCATCGCCGCGTTCGCCGCGACCCGCGCGGCGAGCGAAGGCACCTCACCGCGCGGCGGCCCGAAGTACGGCAGCCCGCGCGTCACGTCGCCGAGCCCGGCGGCGGCGCAGAAGCCGTCGATCGCCTGCGTCGAGAGCGCGCTCGCGACCTTCTCCGGCGCCGGCGTGCGCGCGCCGTACATCCACCCGAGGACGCGCTTCACGCGCGGGACGTCGCCGGTCGCCGCGACGAGGAGGAAGACGCGGAAGAGCGGCGGATGGAGCTTGTGCGGCGGCGTCTTCGCGATCTCGGCGGCGGCGCGCGCGAGCTCCTTCTTGGCTGTCATCGGCGCGCGCTCCGCCTAACGTGCGGTCCATGGGGACACGAACCGATCCGCACGCGCTGGCGCGCGCCGCGCGGCTCTCGCTCGTACCGGGCGTGACGATGGCGGAGGTCACGCGTCGCACGGGCCTCTCCGCGAGCACGATCCGGCGCGCGCGAAAGGGGCTCGCCCTCACGCGCGACGACCTCCTCCTCGCCGCGCTCACCGAGAACGGCGCGCGCGGCGAAGGTCCGCTCACCGACGGCAGGCTCGCCGGGCTCGCGTCGTGGCTCGACTACGTGAACCACGACGGCAGCACCGCCGCGAGCGTGCGCGACGACCTCACGCGCCTCGCCGAGGCCGGCCGGCTCGCGCTGGAGGGCGCCCGCTTCCGGCTGCTCGCGCCCTGGCCCTGATCGTCGCGCGCGAAGAGGCATGACCGCGAGTGTCGCCCTCGCGGACGTAGGCTGTAAATCCCGCGCGTATTTACGAATTAGGTAAATAAGAATTCCCTGAATCGCGTTTTCACGGGACTCGTCTCTGGTGAACATACGAGCCACCGGAGGGAATCACGATGAAGTCGCGTTGGATGTGCGGTGCCCTGGCGTTCGCGTGCGTGTGCGCCGCCTCCTTCTCCGTCGACGCTGCGCCGACGCCGGGCCCTGCGCCCGCCCCCGCCAAGCCCGTGCTCACGCCGAGGGCCGACACCGCCTTCAACGTAGTCTTCGAGGTGCCGGCGCAGAACAGCACGATGTTCTCGCCGTCGGCGATCTCCGCGAAGCTCCACATCACGCTCCCGAAGAGCGCGTCGCCGAACACGTGCCGGCCGGTCGTCATCGCGGAGGTGAACGGCGTCGCGATCGGCGAGGACACCGTCGGGACGACGGGCGCTTCCTACGTCGAGGGCGACTCCACGCGCTACGAGCGCAGCATCTCCTATCCCCAACCGTGGGCGCCGCCGAAGTGGAAGGCCGACACCTACAAGATCAGCTTCCGGCTGAAGGAGCAGAAGGACGGCTGCCGCGCCATGCCGTCGAAGGCGGCCGCGCTCACCGTCGCGCGCGCGCCGATGGGCCTCACGTTCGGGGCGCTCCCCGCGGCGGCGGCAAAGGGCAAGCCGCTCACCTTCACCGCGGAGACGAAGCTGCTCAACGGAGGGACGCCGGTCGCCGGCCGCAGCGTCAGCGCGTCGGTGTGCGGCGTCGCCTGGCCCGCGGCGACCACCGACGCCTCCGGCAAGGTCACCTTCAGCGGCACCGTACACGCGAGCTGCCCGGCGAATCCCTACTCCATCTCGGTGCGGCTACAACCCGACGACGTCTACGGCGGCGCCTATACCGAGAAGACGGTCTCGCAATAACCACGTCGAGCCTATCCTCGAGCGGTGCGACGCGATCGGCGGCTGGGGGAGGTGGCGGCGGTGGCATTCGACGACCTCGTCGTGGACGAGACGAGCTGGCTCTCCAGCGTCGCGCACGCGCTCGAGGATCAGTGCGGTGAAGGCTACGGCTGCATCGCGGCGGCGTACGCGCCGACGTCGCGCTCGATCGGCTTCGACGCGATGATCGGCGCGGGGGTACGGACGGACATCGACGCGCGCGGCGTCTTCGCCGGGACCGTCGCCGCGCCGCCGGAGATGACCCGCCGCGTCTACGCGGAGGTCCAGTGCGAGACGACGTCGGGCCTCGGCGTGGTGTGCGAGCGGAACTTCCAGGAGCGCGTGTTCGACTGGGGCGTCCGCGACGCGGTCTGCGTCAACGCGCAGCGCGAGGTCCATCGCGGCGCCGCGTTCCTGCTGCTGCACCCGCGACGGCGCCGCCTGCGCATGGGCGAGCGCCGCTGGCTCGAAGACCTCGCCGCGCTCCTGCGGATCGCGATTCGCCGGCGCGCGATCGCCCGACCCACGCTCGCCGCGCCTCCGTCACGGACCGCGCCGCTCCTCACCGGGACGCGATCGCCCGACGAGCGCCGGCGCCTCCATCGCGCCGGCTTCGAGCCGATCCGCGAGCTCGAGGAGGATGGGCGGCGGCGGCTCGTCGTGGAGCCGATCGCGGTCGGCCCGCTCGCGGTGCTGTCGACGCGCGAGCGGGCGGCGGTGCTCGCGCTCCCGACGACGACGAGCAACAAGGAGATCGCGGCGCTGCTCGGGACGAGCGCGTCGACGATCGGCGTCCTCCTCCACCGCGCCGCGACGAAGCTCGGCGTGAGGCATCGCGAAGAGCTCGTCGCCCTCGCGTCGGCGCCCCCCGACTGAGCCTCACATGCCCGCGGGGAACACGAGGACGAAGCGCGCGCCGCCGGTGCTGGCGTGCTCGGCGCGGATCTCGGCGCCGTGGTTGTCCATGATGTTGCGGACGATCGAGAGCCCGAGGCCGGTGCCGCGGCCGTCCGTCTTCGTCGTGAAGAACGGGGTGAAGATCGAGACGAGGTGATCGAGCGCGATGCCGTGCCCGTTGTCCTCGACCGTGACGACGATGCGGCCGGCCGGGTTCGACGACGTCGTGACGATCAGCTTCCCGCCCATCTCCGGCATCGCGTGGCACGCGTTCGTGAACAGGTTCACGAAGACCTGCGCGAGCTGCTCCGGCATCCCCTTCACCGGCGGCACCTGATCGGCGAAGGAGCGGTCCACGCTCGCGCCGTGCTGCGCGATGACGTGCTCGCAGAACGCGAGCGCCTGCTCGATCACGTTCTGGATCGAGACGAGGACCGGGTTCTCGCTCGACGGCCGCGCGTAGGCGACGAGGTCGCGCGTGAAGCGGAGGATGCGCGACGACGACTCGCTGATCCGGCGGAGGCGCTCGAGCGAGTCGGGGTCGCCGTTCGGGCCCTGCTTGCGAATGAGCCAGTCGGTGTACGCGACGATCGAGGTGAGCGGGTTGTTCAGCTCGTGCACGACGCCGGCGGCGAGCTGGCCGAGGCTCGCGAGCTTCTCCGCCTGCATCATGTGGGAGGAGAGCGCGCGGAGCTCGCTCGCGTCCTGCATCGCGCGGGCGTGCAGGCGCGCGGAGCCGAGGCCGCGCGACATCGCGAGGACGGCGCGGCGGATGACGTGCATCATCGGCGAGCGATCGTCGTTGATCTGCGGATCGTCGGACGCGAGGTGGAGCGTGGTGGAGCCGGGCTCGACGTCGAGCACGCGCTCGTGACGGAAGCCGGGGAACAGGCGCGTGGGGTCCATCCCGACGGCGCGGCCCTCTTCGCCCTCCGGCACGTACTTGAAGAGGCGCTGCTCCGCCGGCAGGAGGTCCGGCGACGAGGTCGACGCCGGCGCCGGCACGAAACACGCGCCGATCCCGCACTCGGGGAAGATCTCCGAGAGCTTGTGGACGAGGAACTCGACGACCGCGGCTTCGCCCTCCGCCGCCGGCATCTCGCACGCGGCGACGACGAGGCGATCGAGCCACGAGGCCTCGACCGCGAGCGAGGCGACACCCGCGCGCGCCTCGCGGCTGTTCGGGATCGACGAGACCGTCACGCGCTCGTTGGTCGCCCCGCTGTTGGGCGCGGCCTCTTCGGGAGGGAGCCCCGGCGCGTGCCGACTCTGTTTTCCAGATTGAGAATGGGCCATCGGCTACTGTCCCTCCCCTCTTGAACGGATCGTCGAGCTCTTGGACCAGTCCTCCCCCGTGGTCCTGCGTGGCTCCGAGCGCGGCGCTTCTTCTTCGGGCTCTTTGTCCCGCGGCTCGTCCGGCGGGGCGACGGGCTCTGCGACCGGGACACCTTCCTCGCTCGCGCGATCGAGATCGAGGATCTTCTGCTTCCCGACGTAGCTCTTCGTCTCGTACTTCGTGATCTTGCCGATCTTGCGGACGATCTCCGCCATCCGCTCCGCCTCGCTCTCGATGACCTCCGCCGCGGACGAGGCGCTCGTCCCCGCGTCGAGCAGGCGGCGCAGGAGCGTCGCGTAGTTGCGGACGCTCGTGAGCGGCTGGTTCAGCTCGTGCGCCGCCGCCCCGGCGAGCTCGGCGACGATCGCCTGCCGCTCCTGGGCGAGGATCTGGTCCTGCGCCTGCTGGAGCTGGTGCTCCATCCGCATCTTCTCGCGGAGATCGGTGAAGATGCCGACGCTGCCGACCGGCGTGTCGCCTTCCATGATGAGCGCGCCCGAGAACGAGACCGGGACGGTGTTGCCGTTGCCGTCGACGATCTCGATCTTGAGGTCTTCGATGCGCCCCCCGCCCTCGCGGATGCGCCGCATGATGCTCCTCGCGACGCCCTCGGGGTACAGCGTCCGCACGTCGTCGCCGACGACGTCGCTCGACTTGCGGAGGTACATCCGCTCCGCCGCGCGGTTGAAGAGGAGGATCCGCCCCTTCATGTCGCAGGAGACGATCGCGTCGAACGACGAGTCGATGACGCGCTGGAGGAACTCCTTCGTGCTCAGGAGCTCGCCTTCGACCGCGCGTTGCTGCGTCACGTCGCGGAACGACGCGAGGACGGCGCCCTCCTCGCGGAGCACGCTCGCGGTGTTGACGTTGATGATGAGAGTCCCCCCGTCCTTCGTGCGGATGCGGACGTCGACGTCCTTCGGGAACGTCCCCTTCATGAAGGAGGCGTGGAGCTCGCTCGCGCGCGCGGTCTCCTCCTCGTGGAACACGTCCCCGAGCGGCCGCCCCCGCATCTCGCCTTCGCTGTAGCCCGTGATCTCGCGGGCGCGCGGGTTCGAGAAGAGGAGCTTGCCCTCGGAGTCGAGGACGACGATGCCGTCGGCGCTCGACTCGAAGAAATCGGCATAACGCTGGAGCGACTTCATCCGCCGCTCTGCTTCGAAGCGCGCGACGGTGACCTCCTGCGTCTGATCGCGTAGCGATTGCAAGACGCGCGCGTTCCGGAGCGCGATCGCCATCGCGCTGGCGACGGTCTGACACAGTCCGAGCGCGCGCTCGTTGAAGGCGCCCGCCTTCTTCGAGCGGAGGAAGAGCACGCCCATCGGCTTGCCCTCGTAGAGGATCGGCAGGATCGTGAGGGCGGCGAAGGTCGCGCTCGCGTTCTGCGACCGCACGATCTCCATCAGCGGGTGCGTCGTCGCGTCCTCGACGAGGAGCGGGGCGCCGCTCTCCAGCACCTGCCGGATCTCGGGGTACTTCGAGAGGTCGATCGGGAGATCGCGGAGCTGCTCGTCGTCCGACGCGGCGACGACGTAGCCGACCTCCTCCCGCTCGTGGACGAGGACGATCGATACGCGATCGACCTTCGCGACCTCGGCGAGGCGCTGCACCACCGTGAAGAGGATCGATCGGAAGTCGAGGTTCGACGCGAGCGTCTGCGTCAGCTCGAGGATGACCTCGGCGTCCTCGGTCTTCTTGCCGAGCTGCTCCATCGCCGCGCGGAGGCGGAGCTGCCCGCGCACGCGCGCGACGAGCTCCACCGGCTTGAACGGCTTCTTCACGAAGTCGTCCGCGCCGGCCTCGAAGGCCTTCGCGATCTCGTCCTCCGCGTCGAGCGCGGTGAGCACGACGACGGGGAGGTCCTTCGTCTCCGGGCGCGCGCGGAGGATGCGGAGGATCTGGTAGCCGTCCGGCTGCGGCATCACGAGGTCGAGCAGCACGATCGACGGCTGACACTTGTCGAGCTGCGCGAGCGCCTCCGCGCCGGACCCGACCGCGACGTAGTCGAGCCCGGCCTTCGCGAGCGCCTGCGCGAGGACATGGCGAGACACCATGTCGTCATCGACGACCAGGACAGGCCCGCCAGCGGTCACAGATGGAGCTTATCTGCCCGATTATTCCTCGAAAAGCTGCTTCTGCTTGGCACGCGACGACTCCGAGGGCTGGAGGTGCGGCACCTTCAGGTGCTCGTAGGCACGTTTGGTCGCGACGCGGCCGCGGGGGGTGCGGCCGAGGTACCCCTGCTGGAGGAGGTACGGCTCGTAGACGTCCTCGATCGTGTCGCGCGGCTCGCCGAGGGCGGCGGCGAGGGTCTCCACCCCGACCGGCCCGCCGTCGTAGTCCTCGATGATGACGCGAAGCAGGCGCCGGTCCATCTCGTCGAAGCCGGCGCTGTCGACGTCGAGCGCCTCGCTCGCGCGCGCGACGATCGCGTCGTCGATGGAACCCGAGCCGACCACCTCCGCGAAGTCGCGCACGCGCCGCAAGAGGCGGTTCGCGATGCGGGGGGTCCCGCGCGAGCGCCGCGCGACGCCGATCGCGGCGCTCTTGCCGATCCCGATCCCGAGCAGGTGCGCGCTCCGCTCGACGATCTTCGCGAGGTCCTCCACCGGGTAGAAGTCGAGCCGGATGATGTGCCCGAAGCGCGAGAACAGCGGCGCGGTGAGGAGCCCGGTGCGCGTCGTCGCGCCGATGAGGGTGAAGGGCTGGAGCGGGATCGCGAGCGCGGAGGCGAACGCGCCCTCGCCCGTCATGATCTCGACGCGGTAGTCCTCCATCGCGGGGTAGAGGCTCTCCTCGACGATCGGGTTGAGGCGATGGATCTCGTCGATGAAGAGGATGTCGTTCTTCTGCAGCTTCGTGAGGAACGCGGCGAGCGCGCCCTTGTGCTCGACGACGGGCCCGTTCGTCATGTGGAGCTCGACGCCCATCTCGTGGGCGAGGATCTGCGCGAGCGTGGTCTTGCCGAGCCCGGGCGGACCGCTCAAGAGGAGGTGATCGAGCGGCTCCCCGCGCTGCTTCGCCGCCTGCACGAAGACGCGGAGGTTCTCCTTGTGCTTCTCCTGCCCGACGTAATCGTCGAGCGTCTTCGGCCGCAGCGCGCGCTCGAGCGGCGCGTCCTCGTTCGTGAGCGCCGCGTCCATCTCGCGGGGCGGAGCGTCTTCGCGCGTTCGTTTCGCGGCGGCCATCGGGGGCGAGACTCTACCGCGCCTGGGCGACGAGGTCATACGCCGCGTTCGGATCGAAGGCGCGCTTCTGCCATGCCTCGTAGGTCAGCTCGACGTCGGGGCGGAGCAGCTCGCCGTTCTTCGGATCGGCGGGGAGGCCGAGGCTCCGCTTGTACGAGATGCTGCCCACGAGGTGCGAGCGCGGGAGCTCGAACGCGAGCGAGTCGATGAAGCAGTTCGCCGCCTGCGCCGGCGGCACGCCGACGACCTTGGCGCCGAGCGCGCGCAGGTCGAGGACCGCGTCGAAGCCCGCGCTGTAGGTGCGCGCCGAGGTGAGGACGACGACGCGTCCCTTCCACGCCGCGTTCCACTTCCCGCTCGTGAGCGCGGCGTCGAAGGTGGGGACCATCTTCGCGAGGCGGCCCATCGCGAGCTTGTCGCGCGCGAGGTCCTCCGGCGATGGCTTCTTCCCGCGGCTCGCCTTCCACTTCTCCTCCGCGGCGGTGTCGCTGTCGCCGAGCGCGAAGTCGGGACGCGTCCGCGCGCGGACCTTCTCGAGCGAGTCCGCGGTGTGGTTCGCGAAGTAGAGCGCGGAGTAGCGCGGCACCTGGTAGCCGTGGTCGGCGGAGAGGACCGCGTCGAGCGGATAGAGGAAGTACTCGAGGATGCTGGCGAAGACCGAGTTCCCGCCTTCGTTCTCGCGCAGGTCGACGACGAGCTGGGGCGTGCCGCGCCGCTTCATCTCCGTGACGAGCTCCTCCAGCCGCTCGGTGAACGACGGCACCGCGCGGATCTTGTCGTCGAGCGACATGCCCTCGAGCGACTCCTTCTTCGTCGCCGCGCGGACGACGCCGTCGAGGTGCGCCCCGAGGTTCCCGTTGAAGCCCGTCGCGCGCCACACCTCGAAGGCCTCGCGGTACTCCATCGCCGAGTCGATGCGCAGCACCGCGCTCGCCTTCGCGTCCTTGCCGAGGAAGCCGGAGCCGATCCCGGTCACGTCCTTCTCGGGCAGCGCGATCTTCGTCTCGGCGCGGAGCGCGGCGGCATCGGCTCCCGCTCCCACTCCCACTCCCACGACGCGCGCGTCGATCGCGCCGGCGCCGACCGCGAAGCGCGCGGTGGCGCCGACGGGGTGGCCGACGAGGTCCTCGAGCGACGAGGCGCGCGTCAGCGCCGACGAGAGGTGCCAGAGGTTCGTGTACGCGTTGTCGTAGCCGCGGCGCTCCTTCATCCGCTCGATGAGCGTCGCGACCGGCGCGCCCTCGACCGCGGTGATGACGCCGCCGATCGTGGCGCGCGCGCTCTCGTCGTACACCGCGCGCACGACGAGGCGCTCTTCGACGATGTCGAGGCCGACGAGCACGCGCCGCTCGTTCGGGACCGCCGGCGGGCGGAGGTTCGTGTGCCCGTCGCGCACCTGCGCCAAGAGCGGACGGAGGCGCAGATAGAAGGCCTGGGGATCGAGCGTCGCCGGCAGCTCCCGCTCCGCGTCGGCGAAGCGCGCGCGGAACGCGTCGGCGCCGCCTGCGCGCCCGTACGGATCGGGGTGGCTCGACTCGAGGAGCTCCTGGAGGCGCGTCAGGTCGGCGCGCATGTCCTCGCGCGAGCAGCACGCGGCGTCGTTCGCTCCCGCGTCGGCGATCGCGACCTTCGCGGCCGCCGGCGGCGGCGCGGACACCGGAGCGGGGGCGGGCGCGCTGTTTCTGCACCCCGCGAGCAGCGCCAACGCGACGGCAATTTTCCGCATGAACGGCTTCTAGCATCGGGCTGCGCGCTCGTCTTGCCGCGCGGGCGCTCCCCTCCGACGCGGGCGAGCTCCGCGCGTTCCGGAGACGGATGGCACCGCGGTCTACGTCGCCAAGCGCACGCGCTGAAGCCGCGGCCACGCCTCGAAGCTGCGGACGAGCGCCACGACCTCCGCGCGCTCGAACGGCTTCTCGACGACGAGCCCGTCGTGCGCGTCGAGGAACCGACACGCGCCGTCCGTCGTCGCGCCGCCGGTGAGGACGATCACGCGCGCGACCTGCTCCGGCGCGATGCGCGCGAGCTCCTGATGCAGCTCGGCGCCGGACATCCCCGGCATCATCAGGTCGGTGAGGATGACGTCGAAGCGCTCCCCGTCGCCGACGCGCGCGAGGAAGGAGCGCGCGCAGTCGAAGGCCGCGACCTCGTAGTCGGCGAGCAGCCGCGCCAGCGCCCGCCGCAACGCGGCTTCATCGTCGACGATCGCGACCCGCAACATGCAGCCACACGCTGCAACCCGTGGACCACGCCCGCGTCACCCGACCAAACGACGAAACCCGTGGAAAACGAGGGTGTATCGCCCGATACACCGCGAGACGTCTCGCGATACACGGTATGGACCGCAGATTGCTCGATCGCGGGCCGTCTGATAGCGATCAGGAGGCCATGACGCCGGCGTGGACGGTGGGCGCCGTCATCGCCCAGAGGTACCGCGTCGAGCGCATCGTCGGCGAAGGTGGGATGGGCGTCGTGCTCGCGGGCGCGGCACGTCGACCTCGACGAGCCGGTCGCGATCAAGATCCTCAGCGCGAGCGGCGCCGCGAGCGAGTCGGCGACGGCGCGCTTCGTCCGCGAGGGGAAGGCCGCCGCGCGGATCCGCAGCGATCACGCGGTGAAGGTGCGCGACGTCGGCCGCATCGAGGACGGCACGCCGTTCATGGTGATGGAGCTCCTCGCCGGCGAGGACCTCGGCGCGATCGCCGAGCGTGGCCCGATCGCGATCGCGACCGCGGTCGACTGGGTGCTCCAGGCCTGCGACGCGCTCGCGGAGGCGCACGCGCGCGGCGTCGTCCATCGCGACCTCAAGCCGTCGAACCTCTTCCTCACCCATCGTCGCGACGGCGCGCCGCTCGTGAAGGTGCTCGACTTCGGCATCTCGAAGGTCCAGGACGACGCCGACGTCCGCCGGACCTCGACGCGCGACGTCTTCGGCTCGCCGCTCTACATGTCGCCGGAGCAGCTCCACTCGACCGCCGACGTGGACGCGCGCACGGACGTGTGGTCGCTCGCGGCGGTGCTGTTCGAGCTCCTCGCCGGGCAGGCGGCCTTCCTCGCCGACTCGCTCGCGCTCGTCCACATCGCGATCCTCCAGGGCCCGACGCCCGATCTCATGAAGCTCCGCCCGGACGCGCCGCCCCCGCTCGCCGACGCGCTCGCACGCGCGCTCGCGAAGAAGCGCGACGAGCGCACGCCCTCGATCGCGGCCTTCGCGGAGGAGATCGTCCCGTTCGCGAGCGACGTCGGACGCGCCGCCCACGCCGCCCTCGGCGCCGCACGGATCGAGGGGCCGCCCTCGACGCCGTCATGGACGGGAGCGGCGTCGCAACCGCAGCTGCCACAGCCGCTGCCGCAAGGCGTGTTCGCCGACACGCAAGGCGCGTTCTCGACCGGCGCGCGCGGCCGCGGCGCACTCTCGCGCGCAGCGACCGTCGCGCTCGTGTCGTTCTTCGGGACGCTGCTGCTCACCGGCGTCGGCCTCGCGGTATGGAGCACGCGAGCGCGCACGAACGCGCCGGCGACGGCGATCGACCGCGGCGACGACGCGCCGCCTGCCGTCGTCGCCGCGAGCGCGATCGAGGCGCCGTCTGCCGAGCCGCCGCCGCCGGACGCGGGGACGGAGGCGGTGTCGGCGCCGCCGAGCGCGAGCGCGCCGCCGTCCACCTCGCCGCCGGAGCCGCCGCCGCCGGGGCCGCGGCCGAAGCCCGCCGTCGCGCCGCCCACTCCGCCGGGCCCGAAGCCGAAGCCCGCGGTTACTCTTCCGGACGATCGTCTATGAGGTTTCACTGCGCGCTCTCGCTCCTCCTCTTCGTCGCCACCGCCGCGGTCGTCACGCCGGCGAGCGCGCAGGCACCGGCCGCCGCGCCGCCGCCGACCGCCGCGGCGCAGCTCTTGTTCGACGAGGGACGCGAGCTCATGAAGCGCGAGGACTTCGCGGCGGCGTGCCCGAAGTTCGTCGAGAGCCATCGCCTCCAGCCCGCCGGCGGCACGATCCTGCACGCCGCGAGCTGCCACCAGAGCGAGGGCAAGCTCGCGACCGCGTGGACCGAGTTCAACGAAGCGCTCAGCTTCGCGCTCCGCGACAAGCGCACCGACCGCGAACGCGTCGCGCGCACGCAGATCGAGGCGCTGGGCCCGCAGCTCGGCAAGCTCGCGCTCGACGTCGCGAGCGAGGCGCGCGCCAACACCGCGCTCGTCGTGACGATCGACGGAACGCCGCTCGATCGCGCGGCGTGGAGCGCGCCGATCCCGCTCGACGCCGGCACGCACGCGATCGTCGCATCGGCGCCGGGCTTCCTCGAGCTCCGCACCGAGGCCGTCGTCCGCGACGGCGAGGTCGGGCGTCTCGCGATCCAGCCGCTCGCGCCCGACCCGACCGCGCACGCGACGACGGCGACGCAGCCTTCGCCGCAGCCGCGACGCACGCTGGCGTTCGTCGTCGGCGGCGTCGGCGCGGCGGGGCTCGTGGTGGGCACCATCTTCGGCGTCCGCGCGATGGCGATCGGCGATCAGAGCGGCGAGTGCAAGCAGCCGCCGCGCTTCTGTCCGCAAGGCGCGGTGGACGATCAGAACAGCGCGCGCACCTCGGCGGCGATCTCGACGATCGGCTTCGCCGCGGGCGCCGTGCTCCTCGCCGCCGGCGTCGTCCTCTATCTCACCGCACCGGCCGCGAAGCGGACCGCGCTCACCACGCTCGCCGGCGGTCTGCTCGGAGGAACGTTCTGATGCGCCTCGCACGGCTCGCGCTCGTCGCGACGTTCACGCTCGGAGCAGGCGCCTGCGCGAGCCTGCTCGGCCTCGACCCCCTCGAGGCAGGCGACCTCCCCGACGACGCAGGCGGCGACGACGCACCCGCGATCGAGGGCGATGCGACCGCAGCCGGCGACGGCGGCACCGTCGGCGAGGCCGGCGTCGCGCCGTGCGATCCGAACGAGGACCCGCCTGCGAACGCGGTCTACGTGAGCGCCGCGCCGATCGAGGCGGGCGCTCGTGACGGCACCGCCGCCGCGCCGTACGCGACGATCACCGCCGCCCGCGCCGCCGCGAAGGCGTCGGCCGGGCCTACCGCGACCCTCGTCGTCGATCACGGCACGTACATCGAGGCGCTCGTGCTCGAGAGGTGGAGCCGCGACGTCGTGATCGACGGCGGATGGACCTGGAGCGAAGGCACCTGGAAACGCGACTGCGCCACCGACGCGAAGGACAAGACGATCCTCCGCTCGACGACCGATCGCGGCGTCTTGATCCACGACAACACCGCCATCGTGACCCTCACGTCGATGACGATCGAGTCCCGTCCCACCGGCACGACCGCCGCGAACACGAACGGCGCGTCGCGCTACGGCGTCTTCGTCTTGGATTCGATCGTGAGGCTCACCGGCGTCACGGTGCGGGCGCATGCGGGCGACGCAGCGGGGACGGCCAGCGACGGCACGGATGCCGTAACGGCGCGCTGCATTACCGCGCCGGGCCCTGCCTGCGCTGGCGGAGACGCCGGCGCGAACAAGCAAGCTCCACCGACGCCGACGTACGGAACCCTCACCGCGAACGGGCTCGCACATCCTTCCGCGCTGGGCGAGGCCGGTGGTGCTGGGGAGAACGGAACCCCGGGCCAGCTCGGAGGCAGCCGCAGCGACTGCTGGAGCGGCTGCAACAACCACCTCGGGACCCCTCCATGCGGCACGCAGAACCTCACGACGGTCACCTCACCCCGAGGCGAGTGCGGATGCGGCGGCATGGGAGGTGGGCCAGGACAGCCAGGCCGCGGCGGCGGCGGCTCGTTCGCGCTCTACGCCGTCGGCGACGCCACCTTGGTCGATGCATTTTACACGGATCTCACTGCTGGCAATGGCGGCGCCGGGAGCACGGGCGGCCGAGGAGGCGCGGGTGCAGCTGGTACGGCGGGCAAAGCAGGAACGCCCGCGACGTGCTGGCCGAACCAATGCTGCACGGTGGGAACGTGCCCAGAGTGCGGATGTTACGGCCCACCAGACTGGGTCACGCAGTGCGGGACGCAGCCGACGCCGAGCCCCGTCCTCCCAGCAGGTACCGCCGGCGGCTCCGGAGGCAACGGCGGCAAGGGCGCCGACGGCATGAACGGCCCGGGCGGTCCGTCGTTCACGTACATCCTCATCGGCGGCGCGCAGGTGCGTTTCACGGAGACAGCCCGCACGTTCGGCGCGAGCGGCCCCGGCGCCGCCGGCGCTCCCAACGGTCCCGCCGGAGAGAGGCCGTGAACGCTCCGACGTTCCGACCACCTCAAATTCGATTACGTCAATTCGCAGCAGGTCGCGAGCAGCGGCCACCGAATGCCCAGTAGGCGCGCGTGACGTTGTTGTTCGTCGTATTCGGAGTAACGTTGTGAGCAGGCTCCCATGAGCCGCTGTTCACGCGAGCGAACTGCGTATTCGCTGCGTTGATGTCGCGCGTCATGTGGAAGAGACTGCCGACGAGATCGGCGTGCCCGTATTTGCCATAACCGGCGGGGTACCGCCCCGGCTCCGGCACGTGGACCCAGTTGGTCTGGAATCCGTCCGGGAAGAAGTGGACCAGGTTGTCGCTCGAGCGCGTCGCGTTGTTGCCAGTGTTCCCCCACGGCATGTTGCGGTTCTCGTCCGATCGCCACGCGAAGATGACCTCCTGCGCCGAGGGCAGGCGCGCGCCGTCCCAGGCGCAGAGCGCGTAGAGGAGGAAGATCGGAACGCAGTTCAACACCTTCGCGTCGAGCGTCTCCTGCGAGTTGGCGGGATGGTTCCTGTCGCCCTGCGCGGCGTTGACCTCGTTCGACATCCAGTACGTGCGAGCCCGCGACTGGTTGAGGTCGCAACCGGCGCGATCGCCACCCTGACCGAGCGCGATGTGGACGGCGTCGAGGCTGTCCGGCACCCGGCTGTCCCAGGCGCGCTTCCACCCGACGAAGCCTCCCTCCGGCAGCGTCGAGACGAACGCGCGCGGGTTGCCGTTCGTGCGCTCGATGAAGGTGCGCATGCGCCCGGCGGTGATGAGGTACTTGTCGAGGAAGTAGGGCCCGCCCTGCCCCGCGGGCCGCGGCACCGCGAGCGACTTGCAGCAGCTCTCGTGTTTCTTGTTGGCGGCGGTGACGGCGCCCTCGCCGCAGGTCTGGCCGCCCGACTCGGCGGTGCAGCTCCGCGCGACCGCACACTTCTTCGCGAAGTCGCACCCGTCGGACTCGCAGTCCGCGTGCACGCTGCACGTCTTCCCCACCGCGCACTTCTTGCCCGACGAGCCACCGCAGTCGACGTCCGTCTCGTCGCCGTTCTTGATCTCGTCGTCGGCGCTCGGCGCCTTGCACGTCCCGTCCTTGCAGACGCCGCTCTCGCAGTCGCTCTCGCCGGCGCAGGTCTTGCCATCGGCGCACTTCGGACGATCGGGCCCGCCGCAGTCGACGTCGGTCTCGCTCCCGTTCTTGATACCGTCGGTCGCTCCCGGCTCGTTGGGCCCGCCGCTCGTCCCATCATCGCCGCTCGACCCACTGCTCGACCCACCGCCCGAAGAGCTCTGCTTGTCCCCAGGCGCGCTCGGGTCAGCCTCGTTCGGCGCCCCCTCGTCACCGCCACAAGCAAACGCCACGAGCGAAAACCCAACGAGCGCAGTGAGGAGGTTTCGCATGGACCTCTCAGCGTACCATCGCATCGCCACCGACGCATGCAGTCCCTTGCCGCCATGGCGCTCGCTCAAGCCGCAGGTTTCCGCGCGCTCGCGGCGATCGCCCGCGCGTCGGCGTCGACGAACCAGCGCGCCTCCGTCGCGCGGACGAGGCAGAGTTGCGAGCAGCGCGGGCATGCCTCGACGTCGCCGATCGCGCCGGTCCGCGAGGTGAGGCTCGTCGCGTCGTCGATGCGGCGGCTCTCCGCCAGGACCGCCGCGACCGCGCGCGCGTCGCCGCGAGCGATCGCGTCGCGGAGGTCCGCGCCCGGAGGAAGGACGTACCGCGCGTGGTCGAGCGCGCGACCGCAGGCACGACAAGCGCGCCCAAGCGAGGTCCCAGCGAGGATGAGCCCCGTGAGCGCGCCGCTGAACGCGAGGAGGAGGAGCGGAATTGGAACGACCACGACCCCGAGCGGACCAAGCACGAGGAGCGCGACGACGAGCGCGCACGCGACGAAGATCGCGAGCCCCACCACGAGCCGGCCGCCCGAGAAGAAGAGCGCGACGCGATCGCGGACGCTCGGCCCCTTCATGCCCGACCGCACGCCGAGGACGATCAGGAACGCCCCCGGCAGCGCGAACGCCGCGCCCGCGACGAGCCCCGCCGACACCCCCGCGTTCGCCTCCGCCGCGCCCACCGTCTCCGCCGCCTCCTGCGCCGACATCACCGAGACGAGCAGCACGATCATCCCGAGCCCGACGAGCACCAGGAACGCCCCCAGCACGATCTTGCCGTCGATGGACATCCTCGCGCCGGTCTACCACGCGCCGAGGACGCGGTCCCCCCGGGCCACGCTCACCCCACGCCTTGCGCCACCCTCGCGAGCGCGTCCCGCAGCTCGCGGTTGGCGTCGACGAGCCGGCCCTTCAGCGTGAAGCTGCCGTCCGCCTCCTTGTGCGTCCCGTGGCTCTTGATCTTCACCGCGCGCCCCTCGAACGTCGCCTCGAGCCGCGCGCCGGGGGGCGCCGGCGTCGTCGAACGCAGGACGATCGCGTCGTCCGCGAGGGACACCAGCTCCGCGGTGCCGCCCTTCGCCCAGGCGAGGTGAGCCCCGCGCGCGCCCTCCGAAGAAGCCGAGGAGTCGCTCACCCGCGCTCCTTCCGCCCCCGCCCCATCGCCGCCCGCGCTTCGCGGTCGGCCGTCTTCGCCGCGATGTCCGCGCGCTTGTCGTGCGCCTTCTTGCCCTTCGCGAGCCCCAGCTCCACCTTCACGACGCCGCGCTTCCAGTAGAGCCGGAGCGGCACGAGCGTCATCCCCTCGCGCGCGATCGCGCGGTGGATGCGCGCGATCTCCGACTTGTGGACCAGCACCTTCCGCGCGCGCCGCGGCTCGTGCGGGAACGCCTTCGCTTGCTCGAAAGGTGCAATATACATCTGCTTCAGCCACAGCTGGTCGTTCTCGACCGTCGCGTAAGCGTCGACGAGCTCGACCTTGCCGGCCCGCATCGACTTGACCTCGCTGCCCACCAGCGCGAGGCCGCCCTCGAACTTCTCGTCGATCGCGTAGTCGAACGTCGCGCGGCGGTTCGTGATGATGACCTTCTCGATGACGTCGGGCTTCTCCGTCTTCGCGGCCGTCTTCTTCGCCAATGCCATACGAGGCCGCGTAGCTTAGCGTAAAAGCAGCGACCGATGGTCCCCCCGCCGAAGAACGTGAAGAAGCTCGAACGCAAGGCGGTCCACGACGTCGCCGACCACGGCGTCTTCCGCGTGCAGCGCCACGAGTACGAAGGCCTCCCGCGCCCCATCTTCGTGTTCGAGTGCCGCGACTGGTGCAACGTGATCGCGGAGACCGAGCGCGGCGACGTCGTCTTCGTGTGGCAGTACCGCTTCGGCACCGACGCGCTCTCGCTCGAGATCCCTGGCGGCGTCATCGACGCCGGCGAAGAGCCCATCGTCGCCGCCGCGCGCGAGCTGCGCGAGGAGACCGGCTACGAAGCCGCGAGCATCGAGCTCCTCTCCGTCGTCGAGCCGAACCCCGCGCTCCAGGGCAACCGCTGCTTCACGTTCCTCGCCCGCGGCGCGCGCCTCGCCGGCCCCACGTCCTTCGACGACTGCGAAGACCTCGAGGTCGCCCTCGTACCGAAGACCGACCTCGCCGCGCTGCTCGACAGCGGGCAGCTCACGCACGCGCTCGTGACGGGGCCGCTCGAGACCTACTTGCGGCGCTTCGTGGACCGCGGATCGAGCTCGATGACCTCGCCGTCGAATAGCTGATACTCGCTGCTGTCGACCGTCATCGGCAGGCTGACCTCGGACGTCGCCTCCTCGCCGCGATCGGCCCACTCGTGCTCGAGCGTGCGGCGCAGGAAGTAGCGTCCGTCGCCGACGCCCATCGCGAGGAGCACGCGGCGCATGTCGTACGCGAGCGCGACGGCGTTGGGGTACCGCAGCTCGGGATCGACCTCGAGCGCGCGCTTCAGCACGCTCAGCGCGACCTCGGGCAAGTTCGGACGGAACGTCTGCGGCTGGACGTAACCTTCGCGCGCGAGCTTCATCAGCTCCGAGTTGTTGAGGCCGGCGGGGAAGCGGGGACCGATGAGGAGCTCGTGGAAGAGGACGCCGAACGCGAAGACGTCGGAGCGCGCGTCCGGCTCGTGGCCCTGCGCGACCTCGGGGGCCATCGCGGCGGAGCGCTGCGCGAGCGCGCGGAGCGAGCGCACGCTGGAGGAGCACGCGCGCGCCTTGCTCATCTCGAAGTCGGCGACCTTCACCTCGCCGCGCCACGAGAGGAGCACCTCGCGCGGCGTGAGGCTCTGGTGGAGCATCCCGATCTGGAGCCCGTCGGGACCGCGCGCGACGCGTGCGCCGGCGAGGCCTTCCGCGACCTCGCCCGCGATGAAGAGCGCGAGATCGAGCGGCATGCGGCGACCGGTCGAGGCGAAGCGCGCCTGGAGATCGGCGAGCGTGACGCCGTCGACCAGCTCGGTGAGGACGCAGGGCTGCCCGCGGTGATCGACGACGTCGTAGACCTGCACGACGTTCGGGTGATCGACGCACGCGTTGCGCCGCGCCGTCGTCATCAGGTGCGAGAAGACGAAGTCCGCCTCCTCGCTCGACACCGCCGACACGACCTTCGCCGCGACGCGACGGCGGATGCCGTTCCGCCCGACGAGCTCACCGCGATGGACCGTGGCGGCCGAGCCCTTCCCGATCGTCGAGACGAGCCGCACGCTGCGGCCGTCACCAAGATCGATGCTCTCCTGCCGAACTTGAGCTTGGCTCGCGAGCGACATGCTGCGAAACGAAGCACTGCAACGACCAAGCCGCAGGAACTCAGCTGTGGATCGCGCCGAAATCCCGCATGATCCGATCACGCGCTGGATCGCGCCCCGTCCATTCCCCGGATCCCGCGTCATCTCGGGCACTTAGCCCGCAATGTGCTCCCTTGTACGTTCAAATTACAGGACCGAGGTAGAAATACAGTCATGCGCGAGGCGATCGCCCCTCGACTCCACTTCTTCGTCTGCGCGAACCGCCGCGAAGGCTCGCCCCTCGGCCCCGGCTGCGGACCCAACGGCGACGCGGTCTACGACGCGTTGAAGTCCGCCGTCACGCGCGTGCCCGGCGGCGTCGCGTCGATCTGGGTGACGAAGACCCACTGCCTCGGCATCTGCCCGAAGCACGGCTGCACCGTCGCGCGCTACCCGAACGCGGGCCCCTCGATCATGACCGAGGTGACCCCCGCCGACGTCCCGGCGCTCCTCGAGTCCAAGGACGAGGTCGCGCACGAGCTCGCGCTCCTCGAGGAGCTGCAGCGAAAGAAGGTGCTCGATCTCGCGCGCCGCCTCAAACCCGGACTTACCCTCGAGGACGTCCAGAACCCGCACGACTTCCCCGAGCTAGACGATCCCGACTGGCACTACGCCGACGGCGTCCTCGCCGGCATCGCATCGGTGAAGATGGCGCTCGCTGCGCGCGGTAAGCAGAGCCGAAGGAACGATGGCGAAGAAGAATAAGAAGCGCGACGACGACGAGCGGAAGCCGGACCTCCCGAAGTTCACCGGCTTCAACGCGCTCGCGGCCGGCCTCGGCGACATGAAGGCGAAGATGGAAGCCGAAGAACGCGCCGGCAAGAAGCCCGCGCCTCCACCCCCGCCGCGCCCGCCGCCCCCGAAGAAGCTCACCCCCGCGGAGTCGCTCGCGGACGAGCTCACGTTCCATCGCATGATGAGCGGCGTCACACCGCTCGCCGATCGCGGCAGCCGCGTGACGGTGTCCGGCGCCGCGCGCGTCGAGCCGAAGAAGGTGAAGCAGGAAGACGTGCGCGAGCGGGCGAAGCGCGAAGCGGAGGCGGTGCTCGATCACCTCCATCACCTCGTCGACGACGCGGTGCGCTTCGAGGTGACCGACGACGGCAAGCGCGTCGAGGGCCGTCGCACCGACGTCCCGCCCGCGCTCGTCCGCGAGCTCCGCCGTGGTGTCCTCCCGATCGACGGCCGTCTCGATCTCCACGGCCACGGCGCCGAGGACGCGCGCACGAAGCTCCTCGACTTCCTCAAGGCCCAGCGCACGCGCGGCGAGCGCTGCGTCCTCGTGATCCACGGCAAGGGCGACCACTCCGAGCGCGGCGTCGGCATCCTGCGCGGCGAGATCGCAGCGTGGCTCTCGCAAGGCCGCGCGCGCGAGCACGTGGCGGCTTTCGCAACGGCCCAACCCGCCGACGGCGGCGAAGGCGCGGTCTACGTCGCGCTTCGCCGTTAGCGTCGAAGCGATTCGCGACTGTACCGGCACACGGCACGTCCGTTTACGCGGCGCGGCAACGTCATAGCGCTGGCCGCCCGCGACTCCCGAGACTAGTGTCCGCCTTAGGAGCCCCGAATGGTCGACAAGCTTCAGAAAATCTGGATCGACGGCGAGCTCGTCGCTTGGGACGAGGGGAAGATTCATCTCCTCACGCACTCGCTTCACTACGGCGTCGCCGCGTTCGAGGGGATCCGCGCGTACAAACGGGCCGACGGCAAGAGCTACGTCTTCCGCCTGCGCGAGCACATCGATCGCCTCTTCGACACGTGCAAGATGACGCTCCTCAAGCCGGAGTTCACGAAGGAGCAGGTCACGCGCGCGTGCTTCGACACGCTGAAGGCGAACGACCTCGCGGAGGGCTACCTCCGCCCCGTCGTCTTCCTCGGCGAAGGCGCGATGGGCATCTTCGCGCCGAACAACCCGGTCCGCACCACCGTCCTCGCGTGGAAGTGGGGCGCGTACCTCGGCGAGGAGGCGCTCAAGAACGGCATCCGCGCGAAGATCAGCTCGTTCGCGCGCCACCACGTCAACATCAGCCTCGCGAAGGCGAAGATGACGGGCCAGTACACGAACAGCGTGCTCGCGAAGCGCGAGGCGAAGTTCGGCGGCTACGACGAGGCGATCATGCTCGACGCGTCGGGCTACGTCTCCGAGGGCACGGGCGAGAACCTCTTCCTCGTGAAGAAGGGCGCGCTCCTCACGCCCGACCTCTCCTCCTCCATCCTCGAGGGCATCACGCGCGAGACGGTCATCATCCTCGCGCGCGAGCTGGGCCTCACGGTGCAGGAGGGCCGCGTCACGCGCGACCAGCTCTGGCTCGCGGACGAGGTCTTCATGACGGGCACCGCCGCCGAGATCACCCCGGTGCGCGAGGTCGACAACCGCCCCATCGGCGAAGGCACGGTCGGCCCGATCACGAAGAAGCTCCAGGCGAAGTTCTTCGACGTCGTCCGCGGCAGCGACAACAGTCACCCCGAGTGGCTCTCGCTCGTCTCCTAGCCCTCGTCCTCCTCGTCCCCGCGTGCACGGACCCCGCGCCGGCGCGCGTCGTCACGCCCGACCTCGCGACGAAGCCCACCAGGCCTCCCGGCTACACCGTCGACGAGGCGGCGAAGTGGGGCAAGTTCCACTCGAAGCGCTTCAACCTCACCGTCCCGCTCCCGGACGGCAAGGTGTGGCGCATCGACGACCACCGCGAGCCCGAGCTCGTCGCCTTCCACGAGCCGACGCAGACGGGCCTCCGCGTACGCGCGACGATCGAGGAGGGCCTGATGAACCGCCAGCGCTGCGAGGACCGCGCGCGCGCCCTCGGCATCGTCCCCACCGAGACGAAGACGTTCACGACGGTGGAGGACTCGGTCTGGGTCGGCCCGGAGGCCTACGACTCACGCGTCTGGGTCGCGATCGAAGCCGCGAAGCCGGGCGCCGCGGTGATGGGGCACGTCTACCTCTTCGGCTCCTTCATCCGAAACTGCCTCATCGTCCACCTCTCGACCTCGGTCCCCACCGACCAGGACCACGAGGTCCTCGCGACGCGCCTCGCCGTCGCCGAGGAGCGCATCGTAAAAGCCATCACGCTCGATCCCCCCCGCACCACGACCGACGCCGAGCTCCCCAAAGAAAAACCCGCCATCCATCGCTAACCAACGTCTTCTCAATGACGTTGCACTACCGTCGTCTCGACCGCGAGCTCTTCGCGTGCGGCGCTGCGACCGCCTCCTCACCTACGAGCTCAGGGCGCAGCTCCGCGCGCACGTTCCCTCCCCCGCATGCCCCACACCTGCATCACTCGAGGTGCACCTGGTCGGCGGTTGGTTAGAATGGCATTCGTGACCGCTCGCTGGGTGCGCTTCCTCCGCGTCTTCGTCGCGGTCCTCGCGTTCTTCGCGGCCCGGCCGGCCGTCGCGGCGCCGCCGGTCCTCGACGCGGTCGTCCTCGTCGCCGACGCGACGCGCGCCGCCGCCACGATCGCCGAAGCCGACTCCGCGCGAGACGAAACCGCAACCCAGCCGCCGCCCCCACGCCCCGACGTCACCGACAAGACCGCGCCCGCCTGCCCTCCCGCGCTCGCGCTCGCGCCGTTCGTCCTCGTTCCACGCAAATACCTCCGCAACTGCTCCCTCCTTCGCTGAGCCCACGCGCGCGGTCGATCGGCGTCTACGCGCGACGCGCAACACGCACGAAGGAGGTCTCGCATGTCGAAGGGTCGGCGGGGCGCGGCGGGGCCGCGCGCGCTCTGGGAACGTCTGGTGTCGCGTGGGCTCCGCCGCTTCGTGCGCGTGCTCATGTTGCTCGCGGCGGGGATCGGGCCGGCGCCGCCGCCGCCTCCCCCGCCGGAGCCGGCGCGGATCGAGGTTCGCATCGACGACGGGAGCGGAGAGACGGAGGACTGACGCGTTGCCTGCTACGCTCGCGGGGCGATGGTGGAAGCGCCGCTCGACACCGACGTCGCGATCGAGACGCCCGAGCACATCGTCTTCCACTACCGCATCGCCGGGCCCGCGCGGCGCGCGGTCGGGCACGTGCTCGACCTCCTCCTCTGCTACCTCGTCGTCGCCGTCCTCACGCTCGTCGTCGTGCTCGCCACCGTCGGCGGCGCCATCGACAAGGGCGACGTGTCCGCCGCCGCGAAGGCCGGCTTCGGCCTCATCCTCGTCGCGCTCTTCCTCGCGCAGTGGGCCTACTTCCTCGTCTGGGAGGGCGCGCTCGGGCGCTCGCCCGGCAAGATGGCGGTGGGGCTCCGCGTCGTCACGACGTCGGGGCGGCCGATCGGGTGGCGCGCCGCGGCGCTGCGCAACTTGCTCCGCGCGGCGGACCTCCTGCCGATCGGGTACGTCGCGGGCCTCGCCTCGATGACGCTGTCCTCACGCTTTCAGCGGCTCGGCGATCTCGTCGCCGGGACGATGGTCGTCGCGCCCACCATCGCGCGCGCGACCAAGCCGCTCGAGCTCGAGCCGCCGGCGGAGCCGCGCGAGCTCGCGACGCTGCCCGACCACGTCACGCTCGACGCCGACGAGCGCGTCGCGATCGAGCTGTTCCTGCGCCGGCGTCACGCGCTCGGCGTCGCGCGCGAGAACGAGCTCGCCGCGATCCTCGCGGAGAAGATCGGAGAGCGGATCGGATACACGCATCCGAGCCCGTCGCGCCTCCTCGCGCTCGTCTACGACCGCGCGGTAAACGCGGGTCGCACGGAAGCGCCGCCTTCGTCGTTCTTCCCGAAGGCCGGGGGCACGCGATGAGCCTCGCCTCCGCCCTCACCGAGAAGGCGTTCACCGAGCGCCGGCGCGCGGACTGGGACGCGCTCGACGCGCTCGGCGCGAAGGCGCAGCGCGTCGGGATCAAGAAGCTCGAGCCGGAGGAGGTCGTCCGCGTCTCGCCGCTCTACCGCAGCGTCTGCGCCGACCTCGCCGCGGCGCAGGCCGCCCGCTACAGCGCGCCGCTCGTCGAGTACCTCCTCGGCCTCACCGCCGCCGCGCACGGCATGATGTACGGCCCGCACGCGAAGGTCGACGACGACGACCGCGCCGGCGGCCGCAACGCGCGCGCGCTCAGCGTGCGCCGCGCGTGGCTCGTCGCGTTCCCCCGCGCCGTGCGCGCGCGGAGGCGCGAGATGCTGCTCGCGACCGCGCTCTTCTTCGTTCCGTTCCTCCTCGGCGCCGTCCTCACGATGCGCGACCCGAGCTTCGCGTTCCGCGTCGTCCCCGAGGCGATGCTGCGGCCGCTCACCGAGGCGTACGCGAAGGGCTTCGGCGACGGCCGCGAGGCGGGCGAAGGCGCGCTGATGGCGGGCTTCTACGTCTACAACAACGTCGGCATCGCGCTCCGCTGCTTCGCGTGCGGCGTCTTCTTCGGACTGGGGTCGGCGTTCTACCTCGTGCAGAACGGGCTCTCGATCGGCGCGATCCTCGGCTACGTCGCGTCGCAAGGCGCCGGCGACAACATCGGGATCTTCATCATCGGCCACGGCTCGCTCGAGCTCGGCGCGATCGTGCTCGCCGGCGGGGCGGGGCTCTCGATCGGATGGTCGATCGTCGCGCCGGGCGATCTCCCGCGCGTCGTGTCGCTCCAGCGCCGCGCGCGCGAGATCCTCGTCATCGTCGCCGGCGCCGCGGTCATGCTCGTGATGGCCGCCGCGATCGAGGGCTTCTGGTCCGCGTCGAGCGCCCCGCAGCCGGTGAAGCTCGTCGTCGGCGCGACGCTGTTCGTGCTGCTCATGGCGTACATCCTCCTCGCCGGCCGCGCGCCGGCGAAGGACGAGGCGCGGTGAGCCACGGCGGACGCAGGAAGCCCGGCGAGGGCCGAGCCGGATTCAACGTCCTCTCCGCGCGCGTGGCGCTGCGCGATCGCGGGCTCGCCGACGTGCTCGATCTCGCGGTCCGCTTCCTCTCCGTCCACGGCCGCGTGTTCGCGCGCCTCGCGGCGTGCACGCTCCTGCCCGCCGCCGCGCTCTCGATCGTCGCCGGCAAGGTCCTCGGCTGGCGCCTCGCGTGGGTGGTCGCGATCCCGCTCGCGGTCGCGATGGAGGCGCCGTTCACCGTCCTCGCGTCGCGCCTCGTCTTCGAGGACGGCGTGCGCGCGCGCGACGTGCTCAGGGCCTCCGTCCGCGCGACGCCGCTCGTCTTCACCGCGCGCCTCGTCGCGCTCGCGCTCACGACGGCGGGCGTCGGCTGCTTCGTCGTCCCCGGCGTCGCCGTCGCGGCGCTGACGCTCTTCGCCGGCGAGGCGATGCTCCTCGAGCGCGCCGAGCTCCTCCGCGCGTTCGGGCGCGCGCAGTCGGTCGCGGCGAACGCGATCGGCGACGTCGTGCTCGCGGTCTTGATCTTCGCGTGCGTGCCCGTCGCCGCCGTGCTCCTCGCCGACGTCGGCGGGCGCACCCTCATCGCCGAGGTCTTCCAGTTCCGTCCACCGCGTCCGGTGTGGACCGAAGGCGGCGGCGTGCTCGCGCTCCTCGGCCTCTTCCTCCAGGTGCCGTTCTTCGCGACCGCGCGCTTCTTCCTCTACCTCAACGTGCGCACCCGCACCGAGGGCTGGGACATCCAGACCCGCTTCGCCGGCCTCGCCGCGCGCACGGACGAGCCGACGTGAAGCCGCTCGTCCTCGCGCTCGCGCTCTCCGCCGCCGCGCCCGCGCCGCCGCCGCCGGCGCACGACGTGGACGGCATCGAGCGCACGAAGGCCGCCGCCTACGCCGAGGAACAATTTGCATTCTGCACGGACCCGACGCGCCCGCTCGGCCCGCGGCAGAAGCGGCTCTGCACGGTCGCGAAGGAGATCCCCGACTGCCCCGGCCTCGTGAGCGCGTGCGACCTCGAGCCGACCGCGCCGCCGCCGGACTGGCTCGCGCGCCTCGCGCAGTGGGCCGCGCCGTTCGCGACCGTGCTCCTCTACCTCCTCGTCGCCGCGATCGTGATCGTCGTCGCGATCCCGGTCGTGGGCGCGCTCCTCCAGCTCCGCCGGCGCAAGAAGCGGGCAGCGGAGGCGACCGCCGCGCCGAACGTGGCCACCATCGTCGCGGGCGCGCCGGCCGCGATCCCGGACGACGCCGATCCCGAGGAGGCGCTCCGGCTCGCCGAGGAGTCGCTCGCGCGCGGCGACCACCGCGCCTCGCTCGCGCTCTCGCTCGCGGCCGCGCTCGCCGCGCTCGGCCGCCGCGGCGCGATCAAGATCGCGCGCCACCGCACGCACGGCGAATACGTGCGCTCGTGCGCGGAGGAGACGGCGCGTCCCCCGCTCCGCGAGATCGTGCGCGCGGTCGACGCGGTCGAGTTCGGCGGCGCCGAAGCGACCGGCGAGGCGGCGACGCGCATCACCGCGCGGGCGCGCGCCATCGTGCGGACCGCCGCCGTCGTCACTACGCTCGGCCTCCTCCTCCTCGGCTGCAAGCCCCCGCAGCGCGGGGCCGATCCCGCCGGCGACGAGCTCCCGATCGCGATCCTCGCGAAGAACGGCTTCACGGTGAAGCCGCTCGCCTCGTCGCTCTCGACGATGCCGGTCCCCTCCCGCGGCGAGGGCGCGCCCGTCGTCGTCGTCGACGTCGAACGTGTCCCGCTCGACGACGAGACGGAGGCGCACCTCATGCGCTGGGTCGAGGGCGGCGGCGTGCTCGTCCTCTTCGGCAGCGTGATCGCGTGGCCGTCGGAGCTCGCGCCGCACGCGGTCCGCGCCACCACGCGCGACCTCTTCGTCTCGACGCCGGACCCGAACGGCGGCCTCGAAGATCCGGACACCGACCAGTCGCCGGACGACGTCGGCCGTCCGATCCATTTCGCGGGCGCGCGCGTCGCGCGGCACGACGCGTTCGCGTGGAAGGACCGCGTCGCCGCCGATCCGGTCGCGTTCCTCGGGCGCGACGTCTACGCCTCGAAGCGCCGCCTCGGCCGCGGCCTCGTCCTCGGCGTCGCGAACGACGACCTCTGGACGAACGTCGGCGTGATGCCGACGCGCAACGCGGCCGCGCTCGTCACGTTGATCCGCTCCGTCTCGCACGACCTCCGCCGTCCGCTCGGCGGCGTGACGCTCTCGGACCTCCGCGTCGCGCGCGCGGAGGACGGCATCCCGCCGCCGTCGAACCCGTTCGCCGCGCTCCTCGCCGCGGGCCTGGGCAAGGGCGCGTGGCACGCGCTCGCGGCCGCGGTCCTGCTCTTCCTCTGCTACGGCATCCGCCACGCGCGCCCGCGCGCCGCCCCGACGAAGCCGCGCCGCTCCTTCACCGAGCACGTCGAGGCCACCGGCGCCTTCTACGCCCGAGCCCGCGCACGCACGCACGCGCTCGCGCAGTACGGCCGCTTCATGGAGCTCCGCCTCCGCGAGCTCGCCCCACGCGGCACCGATCCCACCGCGTTCCTCGCGCAACGCAGCGGCGCATCACCAGAGCGCGCCGCGGAGCTGTACACGCGCGCCCTCGCCGCGAAGCCGGACGAGCTCCCGAAGGGCGACGAGCTCGAGCTCCTCGGCGAGCTCCGCACGATGATGGCGAAGGCCACCGCGCCGCGCCGCTCTTAGCTCACGGCTTCACGGGTGCACGCAGCGCGCGCCCGTCGCCCAGTACGCGCGCTCCTTCGGCGAGTGGTGCACGCCGTACGGGATCTGGTGGTTCTCCCACGAGCCGTTGCGCGACCAGCGGACCTGTCCCGCGGCGTTGAAGGTGCTCGTGAGGTTGAAGACGAGACCGCCGAGATCGGCGTGGCCGTTCGGGCCGTTGCCCGCGGGCTTGCGGCCCGGCGCGGCGATGAAGGCGCTGTTGTCGAGCTGGTTCTCGGGGAACGCGTAGGTGTACTTGTGGACCGCGCGATCGGCCGTCCACGCCTGGTTGCCCCACGGCATCGTCCCGCCCCACTGCGCGTCGAGCTCGGCGAGCGTGGGCAGGCGGCCGCCCTCCCAGATGCAGAACGCCTGCGCGAGGTAGAAGGTGACGCAGTTCAGCGCCTTCGTGTCGAGGACGTCCTTGCCGTACTTCTGCGCGATCTCGTCATTGAAGCCAGTGTTGACATTGTCGGGGAGCCAATACGTGCGCGCGCCCTGGCCCTTGAGGTAACAACCCTGACGCTGGCCGTCGTTCCCGTACGGGCCGAGCTCGATCGCGACCTCGTCCAACGTCGACGGGACGCGGGCGTTCCACGCTTGCTGCCAGTTCGGGTTCGCGCCGAGGCCGGCCACGAACTGGCGCGGGTTGCCGTTGAAGCGCTCGATGAAGGCGCGCATGCGCCCCGCCGTGATCGAGTACTTGTCGAGCTTCTGGCTCACGGCGCAGCAGCTCTCGTGCTTCGCGGCGGGATCGCCGACCTCACCGGGACCGCACGTGTCGCCGCCGAAGTGCGCCGTGCAGCTCTTCCCGACCGCGCACTTCTTGTTGTAGTCGCAGCCGTCGGACGCGCAGTCGGAGTGCGCCGCGCACGTCTTGCCCACCGCGCACTTCGGCGCGTTCGCGCCGCCGCAGTCGACGTCCGTCTCGTCGCCGTTCTTCACCGAGTCGGTCGGGCTCGGCGCCGCGCACTTGCCGTCGGTGCAGACCTGGCTCTCGCAGTCCGCCGCCGCGCCGCACCCCTTGTCGGTCCCGCACTTCGGCGCGCTCTGGCCTCCGCAGTCGACGTCCGTCTCGTCGCCGTTCTTGATCCCGTCGTCGGGACGCGCGGGGATCGGTTTGTCGGGCGTGGCCGCGCCACACTTGCCGCCGGTCTCGCAGTTGCCGGTCTGACAATCGAGGTCGACCTTGCAGCCTTTGTTCTCGGGGCAGGGCGGCGCGTTCTTGCCGCCGCAGCCGACGTCGGTCTCCTCGTTGCCTTGCGGCGCCTGCGACGTCTTCCCTTCCTTGGCGGCCGGCTCGTCGTTGTCGTCGGTCGCGGCGGGATCGGTCGAGCACGCAGCGGCGATCCCGAGGAGCGAGACGACGAGCGGGAGGAGGCGGAGGGAGCGCATCGCCGGACCCTATTGCAGAGACGGCGCCACCGGATGTGGCCCGGAAAACCGAGCGATTTCAAGCCTGGCAGTCCGGCGCCAGTGGAACTTTCCGACCCAGGCGGACTCCATCTCCTGGATCCCGCCTACCTCGGTTGCGCGATCAGGTCTTTCCGCGCGCGAAGCCGGCGACGAGGGCGCGCGCCTCGACGATGTTGTCCTCGATGCTGCAGTAGGTCCAGCCGCCGTAGCGGCCGGCGCTGTGGACGCCGCGCGCGCGGAGGGCCTCGGCGTGACGCGCGTGCTCGGCGATCGAGCGCTGCGTGACGTGGACGTAGGCCGGATCCATCACGACGTGATGCTCCGCGACGAGGCGGTGGCCCTTCGTCACGCCCGTCTTCTCGAGGTCCGCGAGCACGCGCGCGCGCGCGACCTCGACGTCGATCGTCGCGTCCTTCGCGAAGCCGATCTCGACGTAGAGGCTCAGGCGATCGGCGTCGAAGATGTTGTCGTAGAAGCCGACGCGATAGAACACGGTCTCGCGATCGGGGAAGTAGACCCAGTGGACGTCCTTCTGCCCCTTCTTGTCGAAGCCGAGGTTGAAGACGAGGACCTTGTTCCACGAGTACGCGGTCGGGTCGTGGTCGACGCGCGCGATCGTGAGGAGCTTGTTGAACGGCGCGGAGGAGACGAGCCGCTCGAACCGGATCTCGCGCTTGTCCGTCTTCGCCGTCTTCGTCGCGAGGTCGATCGCCATGAGGCGCTCCTTCAGCGCGATCGCGTCGGGGCGCACCGCGCTCGCGAGCGCCTTCACGTACTCGATCGCGCCGCCCTCCGGATAGGTGAAGCGCGCGTTGTAGGTCGCGTTGTCGGCGACCTTCATGTTGCGGACGATGTCGGTCAGGTTCGCGTGGGGGAAGAAGCGGCCCATCGCGTCCTTGTCGAGCGCGCCGAGGTCGCAGGCGTAGAGCTTCTCGTTGTACGGGATGAGGAACTTCTCCGCGATCGAGCGACCGAAGCGCGCGTAGAGCATCTCCTGGAAGCTCTCGTCAGGTTCGAGAGGGCTCTGCCCTCTCGAGCTCTCCCGCCGGGGCCGGTCGCGCGAAGACGCGCTCCCCCGCCCCGGACCCCCGAGAGGGGCTTCGGGTTCAGCGCGGGAAGAGGGGGCGAAATAGAGGTCGTGGAGGCAGTCGATGAACTCGCTCTGCGGGAGCTGATGGATGTTCTTCTGGAACGGAAAGTCGATCTGCTTGCCTTTGTATTCGATGAAGGACCGCTTCACGACGTCGAGGATGCGCTGCTTCGGCATCCGCGCGCGGAGCCACTCCTCGATCTCCTTGTGCTTGAAGTGGAAGAAGTGGCCGGAGTAGTCCCAGACGAAGCCCTCCTTCTTGATCGTCTTGCAGTAGCCGCCGATCTCTCCGTCGGCCTCGAGGACGAGGTAGTCCTCGTCGCCGCGCTCGCCGAGCGCAGCGGCGGTGGCGAGCCCGGTGATCCCCGCCCCGACGATGAGGGTCTTCACGCTCTTCATCCCGCGCGAACGTAGCATGGTAGCGTCGGAAGCCGATGACGCCGGAGACGTTCGCGGAGACCTTCGATCGCATCCGCAGCCAGATGGCGAAGGTCGTCGTCGGACAGGAAGACCTCGTCTTCGGGCTCCTCGTGACCGCGGTCGCGGGCGGGCACGTGCTCATCGAAGGAGCGCCCGGCCTCGGGAAGACGCTCGTCGCGCGGTCGTTCGCGCGCGTGTCGGCGACGAGCTTCAAGCGCGTCCAGTTCACCCCCGACCTCATGCCGAGCGACGTGACCGGCTCGAGCATCTTCGATCGCCAAGGAGGCACGTTCACGTTCGTGCAAGGTCCGATCTTCTGCCAGCTCCTGCTCGCGGACGAGATCAACCGCGCGCCGGCGAAGACGCAGTCGTCGCTCCTCGAGGCGATGCAGGACCATCAGGTCACCGTCGACGGCACCTCGCATCCGCTCCCGGCGCCGTTCATCGTCGTCGCGACGCAGAACCCGGTCGAGTCGCAGGGCACGTACCCGCTCCCGGAGGCGCAGCTCGATCGCTTCCTCATGAAGCTCACCGTCGCGGATCCGCCGCGCGAGGTCGAGCAGCAGATCGTGAAGAACCACGCGACGGGGTTCGATCCGACCGACCTCTCCGAGCTCGCCGCCGTCACCGCGCCGGAAGAGCTCCTCGCGATGAGCGCGCTCGCGCGGAGCACGCGCGTCGAGGACGCGGTCGTGGGGTACGTCGTCGACGTCGTGCGCCGCACGCGGGAGGACCGCGCGATCGAGCTCGGCGCGTCGCCGCGCGCGTCGATCGCGATGATGAAGGCGGCGCAGGTCGTGGCCGCGAGCGAGGGGCGCGCGTTCGTGACGCCGGACGACGTGAAGGCGGTCGCGAAGCCGGTGCTCCGTCACCGCGTGATGCTCCATCCCGACGCCGAGCTGCAGGGCATCGCCGCCGACGAGCGCATCGACGACATCCTCCGCGCCGCGCCGGTCCCGCAGGCGCAGGCATAGGCGCGCGCGGTGGTGGTCCCCACCAAGCGGCTCGTCGCGCTCGCGTTCGTCGCGACCGCGATAGCGCTCGCGGCGGGGTACGTGCCCGGCGTCGACGGCGCGTGGATCGGGATCGACGCGCTGCTCGCGGCGGCGTGCGGGGCCGACGCGGTCGCGGGGCGGCGGCGGCGCGTCGGGGCGGAGCGGCGCGCGGGGGAGATCTTCTCCGTCGGGCGCCCGAACGCGGTGACGCTCGTGCTCACGAACGAGGGCGATCGCGCGATCTCCGGCACGGTGATGGACGACCCGCTCGACGACGCGACGGCGAGCGGCCTCCCCGGTGAGCTGCACCTCCCGCCGCGCGGCACCGCGCAGCTCCGCTACGAGATCACGCCGACGCGGCGCGGGAAGCGGCGGTTCGGCGGCGTCACCGTGCGGTACGCGCTGCCGTTCGGTCTCCTCGCGCGGCAGGAGCGCGTCGAGCTGCCGGCCGACGTCGACGTCTACCCCGACGTCCACGGCGCGCGCACGCTCGAGATGTTGCGCCGGCAAGGGCGCGAGGACGCGCGGCTCGGCTCGCTCCGCGTGCGCGGCGGCGACACGGAGTTCGAGCGGCTGCGGCCGTACCAGCGCGGCGACGAGATGAAGCACGTCGACTGGCGCGCGTCGGCGCGGCGCGAGGAGCTCGTCGCGCGGCAGTTCCAGGCGGAGTCGAACCAGAACGTCGTCTTCGCGCTCGACATCGGTCGCGGCATGCGCGGCGAGGACCAGGCCGGCATCACGAGCATCGATCGCGCGCTCGCGGCCGCGCTGCTCACCGCCGACGTCGCGCTGCGCGGCGGCGATCGCGCGGGCCTCGTGACGTTCGACGACAAGCCGCGGAGCTTCCTCCGTCCGACCGGCGGGCGTTCGGGCGGGCGCAAGCTCACGCGCGCGGTGTACGCGCTCGACGCCGGCTTCGCGGCGACGGACTACCGCTCGGCGATGGTCTTCCTGAAGACGCAGGTGAAGGCGCGCTCGCTCTTCGTCATCTTCACGAACCTCCTCGACCCGCGTGGCGCGAAGGACCTCGCGGCGGCGGTGAAGAGCCTCTTGCCGCGCCACCTCCCGCTCTGCGTCCTCATGCGCGACGTCGAGGTCGAGGAGCTCGCGGTCGCGCCGCCGCTCCCGGGCGCCGACGCGGACCTCCTCGTGCGCGCGGCCGCGGCGGAGTCGGTCGCGTGGCGCGACGGCATCGTGCGCACCCTCAAGAACGCCGGCGCGCTCGTCCTCGACGCCCGCCCCGACGACGTCACGCCGCTTCTGGTGAAGCGCTACCTCGAGATCAAGGCGCGACGGCTGCTTTAACGTCGGGGGCTTCGCCCCCGACACCCCCACCCCAGACACGGCCCTCGCGCTTCGCGCTCGGGGCGCTTCGCGCCCGCTTGCGCGGCCGCTTCTGGGGCCCCGGGGGGCCGCGCTGATTCGGTGGGGGGGCGCGCGCGAGGGTTGCTTCGCAACCACTTGCG